>MUKC01000170.1 GCA_002049795.1 Desulfobacca sp. 4484_104
CCGAAGCGAACGCCGGTTTTGATTTCGATTCCGTGCCGCAAAATAAAGTTGATCTCGTTGTCCAGGATATCGGGCGGCAGACGATAGTCCGGAATTCCCACCCGCAGCATCCCGCCCGCTTGATCAAGGGCCTCGTAAATCGTAATCTGGTAACCCTTCAGCCGTAAATAGTAAGCCACCGTCAGCCCGGCCGGGCCGGAGCCGATCACCGCGATTTTCTGCTGCCGGTCTTCAATCGGCGGCAGCGGCAACTGGGAGAGATCCACCTGATCGGCGGCAAACCGCTTCAAATCACGGATGGCAACAGCGGTGTCCACCTCGGCCCGGCGGCACATTTTTTCACACGGCGCCGGGCAGACGCGACCCAGGGTTCCCGGCAGGGGCAGCCGTTCCATGATCAGCTTTAGCGCTTCGTTGTACCGGCCCGCTTTGATCAGTGCGACGTAGCCCTGGACATTGGTCCCGGCCGGACAGGTGGTGACGCAAGGGGCCCGGTCGTGTTTGTCGATCAGGTAGGTAATCGGTACGGCCTGGGGAAAAGGCCGATAGATCGCCTTGCGGGTCTTGGTGCCCACATCCCATTCATTGGGAAAATCAATTGGACAGACTTTTTCACACTCGCCGCAACCGGTACAGTTGTTTTCGATGTACCGGGACCTGCGGCGGACTTTGACTTTGAAATTGCCGATAAAACCGCTGACATCCTCCACCTCGCTGTACGAGAGCAGCTCGATGTTCGGCTCCTGGCCGACGGCGACCATTTTGGGGGTGCCGATGCAGGCCGCACAGTCAAGGGTGGGAAACGTCTTGTCGTACTGGAGCATATGTCCGCCCACCGTGGCCTGTCTTTCCACGAGGTAAACCTTGAATCCGGCCTTAGCGATATCCAGCGAGGCCTGCATGCCCGCAATGCCCCCGCCCACCACCAGCGTGTTCGTACATACTGAAAACTTCGCCGGTGTCAGGTCATATTGCCGGGTTACCCGCAAAACACCTGCGCCGGCCAGGATCTTGGCTTTTTCAGTGGCCCGATCTTCGTCTTCGGTGACCCACGAAACATGCTCCCGCACGCAGACCATGTGAAACGCCCGGTAGGGATTGAGCCCGGCCCGCTCGCAGGCCGCCCGGAAGGTTTTTTCGTGCATCCGCGGGGAACACGACGCCACGACCACGCGGGTTAGATCGTACTGGTGAATATCTTTTTCGATCAGCTCCTGGCCGGGATCGGAGCACATGAACAGGTAATCCCGGGATACCGCGACATTCGGCAGGGTCGCCACGTACTCGGCGACTTCTTTGACCCGCACCCGGTAGGCGATATTGATGCCGCAGTGGCAGATATAAAATCCGATCCGTTCAGACATGGCAGACCTCCTGCTCCAAGCCCGGCTCTGCGTGCTCGGCTGGTTTGATGTCATCCCCGCTGGAAACCGACTGCCACAGCAATTCAGCCAGGTCCCGAACCACAATTTGATCCTCAACGCCCAGTTCGCCCACCGCCGCATTGAGCATGCGAATGCAGTATGGACAGGCCGTGGCAATCACCTCCGCCCCCGTGCCAAGCGCCTCCTGCACGCGCAGCACGCTAAAGTTCTGATCGAGGGCATCCTTGCTCCAGGCACCCCCGCCGCCCCCGCCGCAACAAACGCTGCCTTGCCGGTTGTTGGGCATCTCAACCAGCTTGAGCCCGGGGATGCTCTGCAAAATGCGGCGGGGCGCTTCGAAGATGCCGTTGTGCCGTCCCAGATAACATGGATCGTGAAATGTGACGATGCGATCGACTTGTCCCACCGGCCGCAGGCGGCCCCTGGCAACCAGCCGATCGAGCAGCTGGGTGTAATGCTCACTGGCAACCGCGTCCTTCAAAGCAGGGTAATGGTTTTTAAAAGCGTCCAGGCAGTGGGGTGAGGTGGTCAGGAGCTTGTGAACACCGGCCTTTAGTAATGATTCGCTGTTTTTCCGGACAAGCCCGGCAAACCCATCCGTCGCCCCCATCTTGTGGGCCGGATCGCCACAGCAGGTCTCCCGGCTTCCAAGGGTGCCAAAGGAAACAGCGGCCGTTTGCAGCAGGCGGGCAAACGCCCGGCCGGCTTGTCGGCTGTCGGGGTCATAGGCGGTGGTGCAGCAGGTAAACAGGCAGTAATCGTGTTCGGGGACAAAGCCCGGAATGTCGAGCCCTTCAGCCCATTGCAGGCGGTTTGTGCGCTCACCCCCCCAGGGATTGCCGCTTTGCGTCAGGCTATCCAGCGGCATCTTAAAGTAACCAGGCGTTTTCCCGGTGCTGACATTCAGGGCGCGCACCGCCTGCATGACGTCGACGATCATAATTCCCCGCGGGCAGACCACTCCGCAGGCATTGCAGGTCACGCAACTCCACACGGCCTGGTCCACGGACCGATCGCTGCCACAGTTCAGTGAAAGCTCGCGCAAAATGCGCCGTGGGTTGTAGGATGCTTCCAGGTTCCAGGGACAGGCGCCCGTGCAGGTCCCGCACTGCAGGCAACTTAAGAAAATATCACCGACGGTGGCCCTGCCCATCACGCGGATGCTTCTCAACCGGCCGACGAGCTTAACCTCTTCCTCGGCTATGCCCTCGTCCGCCTCGAACGGTAATAACCAGCAGGGCGCCGGTGGCATAATAGCCGAAAATACTCGTAAAATGCCAGCTGGTGTCATCGACCTGGAACCAGCGAATGCAAACGATGATCAGGGTCATCATGGTCATGTAACCGGTCACCAGGATGAAGTGCTTCAGCCAGCGGCTGCGGTCCTCACCACACTGCCGCCAGCGCTTCTGGGTCGCAAAATGCAGCACAAAGGCCTTTGCCTGCGTAATGTAGAGCCGGAAGGGAACCTTCGTATCACGCATAATGAAGCGATACATTCGAAATGCGTTCGACAGCAGAAAGGTGGACAGAATGGCGGCCATCACCAGATCGCCGATCTCAATCCACATGACCGGGGCAAAAGAATTGACAGCAACCCGGTCGGTGATGATGGGGCCGTGGAAGAAAACAAACAGCAGGATGATGCCAACCGCGATGACGCTTAACGCCCCGATCTCCCAGGCTTCCGAGAGATAAAGCCGCCGCGCCAGTCCGGTCCAGTCGTACTGGGTGGTCAGCCAGCGGCGCGTGGCCATCATGGTTTCAGCCGGCTCGGCCCCCCGGGGGCAGTCCTGGTTGCATTCACCGCAGTAATAACACAGCCAGGGCTCGAGCGACTGGAGCAGCTTGTCTCTGAGCCCCAGCTGAAGATAGCGATATATTTTTCGCGGAAAGGGACTCGTTCCATCGGACAGCGGGCAGGATGCGCTGCAGGCGGCACACTGCATGCAGATTTCCATGTCCCGGGCACCAAATTTGGCCACTTCCCTGTACAGCTGAGAATCGATACGATTATCCATCAACCCGCTCCATTTCTTTTCCCCACCATGCGATCCCGCAGTTGCATCAGAGTGTCTCCCCGGTCGCATTCACATTGCCGGTCTGAGTCAGGGCATGCACCAGTTGCAGCAATTCATCGGCTTCCGGCGGTTTGACCAGATAGGCTTCCGGTCCGTGGATTGCCTGTCCGGAAGGTCTGCTGGTAAATTTCTGGCAATGATAAAAAGTTTTTTGATCAACGTCTGACAGCATGATGACCGGTATCTTTTTCAATGTTTCATCATGTTTAAGATCCCGGTACAGCAGCATATTTCTGTCACGGTATTGCAATATATTGAGAATAATGAGCGCCGGCTTTTCCTCCGTGATGCGCTTCAGCCCGGCAGTCCCACTTTCGACAATCACGGGTTCAAAATCGCCGGTGCCCAGGAGGTTGAGCAAAAAAATCCGCATATCCGCTTCATTGCCGATGAGAAAAATCTTTTTTTTCTCAACGTCCGGGTTCAATGGAAACTCCCTTTTTCAACAATAAGTGAGGAAGATGGTAGGACGAAATAAACGCGCGCTGGATTGAAATGAGCTTTAACTGCAGCAAGCATGCCAGAAGCGCTGCATTTAATTATATTGTTTTGATATCAACTAGTTATGGAAATAACTGCAGTGATCAGTCTGAAAGTCGCATCGATAATGTTGCACCTATAGCAACATATAATTTGCGGTTATAATTGCTTTTATTGTAAATACCACTCAATTCATGTTGCAACGATGTTGCATACCGATAAATTGCAACACAATCAACAATTACCGCCCCCCTGACAGCAATACCTTGACTCGATGAAATTTTTTTACTATTTTTCGATACATACGCAAGATCACAGCGAACCATCCCCGGATAACCCGTCTGACCGCTAGTCCCTTTTTGCGGAGGTATGGCGATATGCTTTCCGGAACCAACCCTCATCACCCTGAACGACTGCTGCTCAGGCTTGCAATTGTCGGCGGCGGCCGGGCCTGCAAATTTTTCCTCGAACTCATAAAAAGCGGATCTTTTCCCCTGCTGGAAATTGAACTGGTCGGCGTGTGCGACATCAACCCCCAGGCCGAAGGACTGCTGATGGCCCGGCAGATGGGAATATTCACCACAGATGATTTTCGGGATTTTTTTAAAATTAAGGAACTCGATACAATCATTGAATTGACGAACAATCGGGATGTTCTGCTGGAACTCATCCAGCTGCGGCCAAAACGGGTGGGAGTGGTGGAACACAATATCGGCAAACTGCTGAGAACCCTGTTTGCCATCAACCAGCGACTCAAGGAGGCCGAACACCAGGTGCTCCTGGAAAAAATGTCATCCGACTTCCTGATCCAGCAAAGCAACGCCGCCATCGCTGTTTTAAATATCGACTTTACGATTGCCGAAGCCAATGAGGCCTATTTGGAGATGGTGGGCAAAGCCAAAAAAGATGTTGTCGGCTCTTATTGCTACGAAACTTACTACGGCTTGAGCGCCCCCCATCGTTACCTATCCCCTCAAAGATCAAAATGATGAAATCATCCGCATCATTGAGATATGGCGGGATGTCACCGAAGAAATTTCAACCCGCTGGGCAGCGCGACTGGATGAAATCAAGGCGAATTGCAACCGGATGGTCCAGGAGGATCGAATGATTTCCCTGGGAAAGCTGGTGGCCAGCTGCGTTCACGAAATCAACAATCCCATCCAGGGCCTGTTGACCTTCAGCCATCTGATGCAGGCCATGGTGGCTGACAATCAGATCGACCCGCAATCTATTGGAAAATTCAAGGAATACCTATCCATCATGTCGACGGAACTGGAGCGCTGCGGCAACATCGTCTCCGGGTTGCTGTCATTTTCCCGCGAAACTCCCCGGGGGTTTGCCGATATCAACATGAACGACGTGATTGGCGCGGTGGTCTCTTTAACGCGCCATAAGATGGAACTGCAAAATATTCGTCTCACCGTTGACCTTTCCCGGGAAATACTGCTTCTCAGAGGCGATACGAACCGTCTGCAGCAATGCATACTCAATCTGATCTTCAATGCCATCGAAGCGATGCCGCAAGGCGGTGAGCTTCAGGTAAAATCCCGGTTGGATGAAAATAAAAAGCGCTTTAAGGTGGAAATCCACGACACCGGTTGCGGTATCCCCGAAGAAAATATGGATCATTTGTTTGACCCGTTTTTCACCACCAAGCCCGATGGGGAGGGAACCGGCCTGGGACTGTCAATTGTCTATGGCGTTATAAAAAACCATGGCGGTAAAATTAAAGTGCACAGTTCGCCGGAACAGGGC
>MUKC01000171.1 GCA_002049795.1 Desulfobacca sp. 4484_104
TCCGTAAACCGCCGCATCACCTCCACCGCCGCGGCCAGAAAATTATAGCTTCCCCGTTCCATTCTATCGATGGCGGCCAAAATCTTGGCAATCTCATCGGTCTGACTGGCGCTGATATCTCCCTTCGCCAGAATCCCCTCCACCTTCCCCCTTAGTACCTCCCGTAAACTTTCTGCCACCGTCCGATTACTGGCCAGCGCCGCCTTGCGCTTGGTTTCCCAGTCACCTTTGGTCTTCCACCGGGAGAGCGAAGCAATGCTCACCGGCAGTAGCCCGGCGATCTCCTGCAGCGTCCGCCCAAAGGTATAGAGCCGCTCCGCCTCATCATAATAAGTGGATTCCTTACTCACCTTGCAGCTCTTTTTCTAAGGCCCGGGCCTCCCGCAGCGTCTCCTGAAGCTCATGCGCCGCCTGTAGCAGGTGCTCATCCTTAATACTCGCCACATCCTCAGTATCATAGCGGAAGGTGTACATATTGATATCCTTGACCAGCCGATCCACCTTGATCTTCAGAGCCTCTAATCTTTCCCGCTTCTCTTCCCGCAGTCCTTTGCGGATTAAACGCTCCGTCTGATCCATTTCACCCTCCCCAGCAGCGCATCAGGAACTTCGAGCCGACTCAAAAAACGGACTGACTTCCGTCTGCAAGCGCAGCAGAATCTCCGCCGCCTGCTTCCGAAATTCCGCCCGACTAAACTTCTTTTTCAGAGTTAATTGTTTGGCGCCCCTACAGATGATCCATTTCACCCTCCCCAGCAGCGCATCAGGAACTTCGAGCCGATCTCGATAACGAAAATAATCACCAACACCCCTCCGCTATACACCGCCAGGCGCTTGTCCAAAGCCGCGGCCTTGTCTTCCACCCGCTCCAGCCGCTTCATAAACCCGTCATTTATCCGCTTCTGCTCCGCCAGCGACGCCCGGACATTGGTATCCAACACCCGCAGCTCCCCGCGCATTTCTTCAATCAAGACCCGCAGCCCGTCGCTCATCTATCCAATTCTGTAGGGCGGGAAAGCGCCGCGCCTCCCGCCATCTTTCTTTTTTTTAACTTTGTTCAATTCTTCAATAGCCCCAACCTGAGAAAAATCCCGATCAATCCGGTAAATCCAGTCTGGATCGCCTGAGCCGCGGCCATTTCCCCGCTCAGATAAGCCCCGATCGCCGTCAGCACCGCCCCTGTCCCGGCCCAGATCGTCTTCGATTTCCACCAGATTTGTTCACTCATAACTTCTCTCCCTGATTATTTTTTCTACCGAAGACTCCCAGATGCGCAAAACTCCTTCCCCTATCTTGAATCCAGACAGCAGCCCTTCCCAAAACCAGCGATAAACTGTGCTTCGGGATACTCCCAATCTCTTGGCAACCTCAATTGGCCTTAATGGGCGATCACTCATCTTTTTGCACCCTGCTCAATCCTATTAATTTTTTTATTGCCTGTTTAGTTACGCGCACCGGATTAACCCGATTGAAGCCGAATTTTACCCCCTCCAATCGCCCATCTCTGATCATTCGATATATAGTGCGCCTGGAAACTGACAATATTTCCGCCACCTCATCGACTCGGTAGAAATTTTTTAAAAACTGCATGTCCCTACCCACAATTTTCCCTGATCTCTAAAATTCTCTTCACCAAGGCCAATCTTTCCTCCAAGCCCATACCTTCCGGCCCCCCGCAATAAAACTCAGATTCAATCAACGATCCTATCACTTCCCTGGCCTCAGTCCGCCATTTTGGATCACTGATCTTAATGCACGGTTTCCCATCCCTGGCCGCCATGCCCTACTACCGCCCACAATTTATCCAACGATTCAAACTCCACCATCTCCTGTCCCCAGGGCCCGTTCATTTCCAGGTAGGCTGTCCCGCCCTGATCCTGGACATATACCCGATAAAAACCCCAGATTCCGATCCAGATCGAAACCAGTTTAAGCTTTCTCCCCTCCGCGAAACTGGTGGCCCTGATATTTTCGGTGACTAACAATGCCTGCCTTCCTGTTTTTTTATTAACTGATATCAGTGGCACAGGTTTGTAACCTGTGATTCTTTGCACCTTAAAGCCGGAAGAGAGCTCAGATCGGCCCCCTCTCTCCCGGCCGCTATTTGTGGAACCGACCTGGTCGGGGGTGGGGAATGCTTCCTTCTTCCATAATACAAAAAAATAAGGGCCTTATCGGCCCTTATGGCACTTAATCCGACCAATCTGGCACTTGTGGCACTTAAAATCGTCCCAATTCATTGCTTTTTCGATAACGCTCCAATTCTGCTGCGCTTACCCTTAATCCTCGGGGAGATAATTTACAGGCCGGCAGCGCCCCCGATTCGATCAAGCGATAAACGGTGCGCACCGGTATTCCCAATCTCTCCGCCACCACATTTACCCGCAATAAACGCCCCGTGTTTTTATTGCTCATCATTTTCCCCAAATCCCTTTGCCTGGTGGCATCGGTTTTCAATCAATGCACTTCCCCATCGCCTTCAATCCCTCAATCACCCCCGCCGCCTGCCCTACTGTCAGCCATTCCACCGCCCCTACCTTGAACCGCCGCCGCAGCCAGACCCGCAGCGCCGCCTCCGTCTTCTCCCGACTCACCTGCCTCCACATCTCCCGGATCTTCCGTACCTGCCGCTCCGTCGCCCAATTTGGTTTTCCCTCATTATTCCTCTCGGTCCTCTCCTTCCCAAATTGTACTTGGGAACGCCTATAACCAATCCTGCCTTCCAAATGCCTGATCACCAGATCAATTTTGGCCCCCTTCAGTTCCTTACAGCTGCTCACCCCGGCCAACTTCCGGCTGTCATCCGCCCGTTCCCAATTCCCCGCCAGCAAATCGATAAACCAGAATTTATCCACCTTCCTGAGATCTACCAACTCTGGGTGCCGGAGCACCAGTTCCCGCACCCAGGCCTCCCGAATGAAATAATGATCTCCTCCCTGACTTGCCGTCCTTTCGGTTCCCCGCCGTTCCGCCAGCAGATAGCCTTTTTTAATCCAATCCAAGACTACCCCATCCCTGATTCTCCGCGTAATGACTGATTCGCCCCCGCGGATAACCTAACCGCTCCGCCAGCGCCTGCACTTCCCCATTCCCGGTCGATTCCTGGTACACCCTTTTGATCTGTTCATGGATCTCCGGCGTGATCGGCCATTTCACCGGCCTCAAACTGCGGCCCGCCTGGGCCCGATCTTTACACTGCTTTGAGCAGTATTTCGGCACCTGCCCCTCCGGCCGCCAGGCCCAGGCCCGCGCCCCGCAATATTGACAGGTAAAATATATCCTCGGCATTTTTTCATTCCTTATTACTCGCAGGGTGGGAAAGCGTAGCGCCTCCCGCCTTCAATTCATAATCAAACTCCTCCTTCCGCACCCGCTCCGTCCCCACCAATATCAATCGCTCCGCCGGCCACCCCTCCAATTTCTCCCAATCCACGCTCTCCGCGATCTTGATCGCCTCCTGGAATCCCTGTTCCTTCAACTTCTCCAACACCCCCCGCGCCTTCTTCACCCGCTCCACCACCTGATAAAGCAACGCCCCCGCCGGCAAATCCACTCGACCCGGCCCGTCAAATAATTTCCCTTTTTCCTGCCGCAGCAACTTTCTCAGCGTTCTCTCCAAGATCTGCAAATCCGCTTCCTTCGGCCCCAACCTCTCCTGATATCCCAATCGCAGCCTTTCAAACTCTTTCTCCGCCTCATTTTTAATCAGATTGATTTCCTGGCTAATCCGCCCAATCTGTTGCAATAATTCCTCCGCGGCCTGCAACACCGGCCCCATCTGTTTTTTGCCCATCTTACCTTCCCTTTCAAAATTAAATCAGTGGCATCGGCATCTTGCCGGTGCTCCTCTTTTTCCTCCCCCCTGCCGGTGGCACAGTTATGTAACCTATATTCCTCAATCTCCCTCTCCCCCGGTGGGAGAGGGCTGGGGTGAGGGGGCCATATTCATACTGATCTGCCCCAACAACTCCGGCAACCCGATCTTCCGTAATTTGGCCTCCTGGGCCAACTTCTTTAACCCCTGTTTCCGCAGCCGTTTACAGTAATCCTCCAACTCGCTCCCGGCACTGGCCAGATAATATCCCCCGCCTTCCATGCCGGTGGTCGAACAGATACGCATCCCCTCCGCCCTGAGCGCCGTGATCTCCTTCCGCAGCCGCCGGGTGTCGTTGATCCGGTTGCTCCAGACCTCGCCATATACCGCCTCAAACAACTCTCCCATGCCAATGGCCTGCGATCGCCCCACATGGTTGACCAACGCCATCAGCAGCCTCTCTCTCACTCCGCCTGACATTGCCTTCTCCTCATCAGTTCCTGGAACTTCTCTTTGGCCGCGGCCCGCTCCTCCGCACTGCGCCCCATATCCAGCGACTCCTTCAACAATTGCCCGAATTCCTTCCGCTCCTCCGGCCCCATATCAGTGGCACCGGCATCCTGCCGGTGCTCCTCTTCTCCCTTCCCCGCTCCCCTGCTGAGAGAGGACTGGGATGAGGGGGAATCCCGCCAACCTGCCCCCAACCTTTCTTCCCTGTCCCGTCGTTCCTTTTCCAACCTCACTGAAGTCTGCCGCGCCGCCGCCTTCAATACCTGCTTCAAATAGTTATGATTTTTCAGACCCAGCAGCTCCCGGTTGCACACCTGGGTCAGGGCCTCCCGAAACTCCTGCCGCCCGATCAGATATTCTTCTTTCCCCCACTTCAACCGACAGGTGCTCCACATCTCCCAAACCTCTTTGACCAACCGCAGCCGCTTCTTGATGCTCAAAGCCCCGTCCCGCCGCAGCCGGAAGCCGTCCAGATACTCGCTGATCAACGCCCAGTCCTCTCCAAAGCGGGCCGCCCGTTGAATCAGCTCTTCCAGATCCCGATCCTTGACCGCCTGATCCAGATCGAATTCACTGCCGCAGGCCGGACACCTGAGCTTCATATGCTCTCCTCTTTAAAATCCCATAAATCACCGGCCAGACTATTCCCATCACCATCAACCCGCTGAAAAACGCCAATCCTCCCGCCAATATCAAACCCAACGCCGTGGTTGCCATTCCCTCTGTGCCTCTGTGTCTCTGTAGTAAAAATTATCAATCACCGACCACATCCACGCCACCACCCGGCAACTCCCATACAATGCCATCAATCCCAAATACGCCGCCCCCATGATCGCCATAAACTCAAGCTCCGACATGACTCGCCCGCCTCGACTCCCGCCGCCGCGCCTTGTCGGCTTTCCGGCAATCCGGGCTGTAATTCCGCCATCCCGCCATGTGCTCATACATCCACAGGCACCCCCGGGCCCAGCATTGATTCAATTTCAACTCATCAAACCAGCGCTCAAACCGCCAGCAATAAAACTTACTGCCATCCTGGTTGAGTAAAATCCGCCCCCATCCGGCTGCCTTTCTCATTGCCTTGATAAATTGCTCTCCTGACATAGGTTCATTCTCAAGTTCCATCTCCTCGTTCCCAAGTTCCACCCCCTCGTTTCCAAGTTGTACTTGGGAACGTCCTCTCCGCTCTTCCCGTCGATTCCAATGCCTCGGCATCCCCTTCTCCTTCCCCGGCGT
>MUKC01000060.1 GCA_002049795.1 Desulfobacca sp. 4484_104
TCAAAACCGGCCCCGGAGATGTCCCGAAGACCTTCTTGGGTTTCCAGATAGACCCGATCTCCGGCGATGATCTGGCCGATGGCCAGAGGCGGCGGCAGATTGGCGGCCTGGAAACATTGACGCAAACGGGATTCCTGATGGGGCGGGGCGGTAAACAGCAGTTGATAATCTTCCCCGCCTTTCAAGGCCAGATCTAAGGGGTCCCGGTGCAACCGGGCCGCGACTTGGGAGAGCGCCGCGGAAATCGGCATCTGCAGGGCGTGCAAGCGGGCACCGACCCGGCTCCGGGTACAGATATGGAAGAGGTCAGAGGCCACCCCATCGGAAAGATCGATCAGGGCGGTGGCCAGATGGTTTTGGGCCAGGCAGCGGCCGGCCGGCAATTGCGGCTGCGGATCTAGGAAGGCCCCCAGCACGGTCGCTTCGAGTTCAGGTGACAATGCGATTCCCCGCCGCAACACTTCCAGTCCGGCGGCCGCCTCCCCCAGCGGGCCGGTAACATAGATCAGATTTCCCACCTGAGCGCCATGGCGACAGAGCAACTCCTCGGGGCGAATGCTGCCCAGGACGGTCAGGCCGAGCATCAGCCCGGCCGGAGAGCGCACCGTATCCCCCCCGATGAGGCGCACCGCATACTGGTCGGCGATCTCCTGGAGACCGGCGGCCACCTCCAGTGCGCCGTTCAACTCCCGGTCGGGAGGCCAACCGATAGATAATAAGGCATATTGCGGCTCCCCGCCCATGGCGGCAATATCGCTTAAGTTGACGGCCAGGGCTTTGCGCCCCAACTGCTTCAGCGACATATAGGCCAGGTCAAAATGTATCCCTTCTATTAAGCTGTCAATGGTCCAGAGCAGATATTGCTCCGGGTTCAGTGCCAGGACCGCGCAGTCGTCGCCGATGCCCTGGACCACACCCGGCGGGGCAGGGCCGAAGACCTGGGCCAGTTGGGCGATTAAGGCGAATTCCCCAAGGGGTGGGGATTGCATCTAGAATTTTTCCAGGTGGTTGAAGAAAAATGCGATTTCGGTCTGAGCGGTTGGGGGCGCATCAGAACCGTGGACGATGTTTTGCTCAATGGAGGAGGCAAAATCGGCCCGGATGGTCCCCGGCTCAGCCTTCCGGTAGTCGGTGGCCCCCATTAGCTCCCGATTTTTTTCTATGGCTGACTCCCCTTCGAGAAGGAGCACCACCACCGGGCCGGAGCTCATGAAATCGGTCAGACTATCATAAAAACCTTTTTCCCGGTGCACTGCATAAAAGGCCTGAGCCTGAGTCTTAGTTAACTGAATCATTTTCAAGGCTCGAATTTTCAGGCCATTTTTTTCAAAGCGGTGGATTACCTCGCCGATCAGTCCCTGAGCCACACCGTCCGGTTTAATGATTGATAGGGTCTGTTCTATTGCCATCTAGCCGATTCCTCCTCAAGCCGTCCATAATTTATTGGTTCAAGACCCGCCGCGTCTATCCACCGGGCCGAAGTGGTCAAACTGCATGGTAAAGGTGCCACGGCCCTGGGTGGCCGACCGTAAGTCAGTAGAATAGCCGAATAATTCGGCCAGTGGAGCCGCGCCCCTCAGCACCCGCACCGGCCCTTTGGGCAGGAGCTGTGCGATTCTGCCTTTGCGGGCATTAAAATCGCCGATGACCTCTCCCATAAACTCCTCGGGGGCGATAACTTCCACTTTCATAATCGGTTCCAAGAGGAGTGGTTGGGCCGCCTGGCAACCCTGTTTGACCGCCAGCATGGCGGCCACCCGGAAGGCCATGTCCGTGGCCTGTCCTTCTCGAACTTCGGCATCCAGCAATTCGATCTGGACATCCATCATCGGGTGTCCCTGGACCGGCCCCGCGGCCAGGGCTTCATTAACCGCGGCCTGAATAATTGGAATCCAGCCCGCGGCGGGATGATCGTCGGCCAGTCGAGAGATAAAATGGTTGCCCGCCCCGCGCTCCCGAGGCGAGACTTTTACCTTCACCTGGGCATAATGATGCTTACCGGCCAGGTCCCGATCAAAGATAACACTCTCTTGAGCTGCTTGGGCAATGGTTTCCCGATACACCACCTGGGGACGACCGGTATTAACCTCGGTTTGAAAATCTCGTTGGAGACGATGAATAAGCACTTCCAAATGTAATTCGCCCATACCGGAGAGGATGGTCTGACCGGTATCCTCATCAACTTGAACCCGCAGACTGGGATCTTCCTCGGCCAGGCGACTCAGGGCCAGGGCGAATTTTTCCTGGTCTTCCCGCGTCTTTGGTTCGATGGCCAGAGAAATCACGGGGATATAGGAGGAAATCGGCTCCAAGATGATGGGATGGTCGGCGGGGCACAGAGTATCGCCGGTAGTGGTCGCCTTAAGCCCCATCAGGGCAACGATGCTGCCGGCCCGCGCCTCATCCAGGCGCTCCCGTTTGTTGGCATGCATCCTTAAGATCCGGGCCACCTTTTCGGTTATACCTTTGACGGGATTGCAGATCTCCTGGCCGGTTTTCAAAATCCCCGAATAGATGCGGACAAAGGTTTGCCGCCGCCCCTGATCCATGGCGATCTTAAAGGCCAAGGCCGCCAACGGGCCGTGGTCCCGGGCCGGACGGGTTTCTTTAAGGCCGTTCCGGGGGTTTTCTCCCTCGATGGCGGCAATCTCAGTGGGATTGGGCAAATAGCGGACAATACCATCCAATAAGGGCTGCACCCCCTTGTTCTTCAGAGCGCTGCCGCAATAGACCGGTACTCCTTTGAGATTAATCGTGGCCCGATGGATAGCCGCCTGAAGCTCTTCCAAGGCCAAGGGTTTTTCGCCCAGATAGCGCTCCATGATCTCATCGTCGACCTCGGCTAGAGCTTCCAACAGTGATTCCCGGGCCGTCCGCGCCTCGGCCTGGAATTCCGGGGGGATCTCTACTTCTTCAAATGCCACCCCCAGGGTTTCGTCACACCAGATGATCGCGTGCTGTTTCAGGAGATCAATAACCCCCCGGAACTGGTCCTCCTGCCCCATGGGGATGGTCAGCACCAGGGGATGGGCACCCAATTTATCCTTCAGACTTTGCACCGCGGCCCAAAAATCAGCTCCGATCCGGTCGAGTTTATTGATAAAGGCCAGTTTGGGAACCCGGTATTTATCGGCCTGATGCCAGACGGTCTCGGACTGCGGTTCGACGCCGCCGACCGCGCAAAAGACCCCGATGGCCCCATCCAATACCCGGAGAGAGCGTTCTACCTCAATGGTGAAATCCACATGTCCCGGCGTATCGATGAGGTTGATGGTGGCCCCTTCCCAGGTGCAGGTGGTTACCGCAGAAGTAATGGTAATGCCGCGCTCCTGTTCCTCCGGCATCCAATCCATCACCGCGGCGCCATTATGGACCTCCCCCATCTTATGGGTCCGACCGGTATAATAGAGGATGCGCTCGGTCAGCGTGGTCTTCCCAGCATCGATATGGGCAATGATGCCAATGTTACGGATTTTCTTTAGCCTGGCCTCACCCGCCATGTTCTGTACCCACTCCAGGTCTGCGATAAACCCCATTTTATTTAGGTTATTTTCTAAACGATGTCAACCGGTAATTGGTCATTTAATAAATTATATCAATAAATTAAGCTATCTATGGCAAGAAGCCTGCTTGCCTTTGGGTTTTAGCTTCCGTAAATCTGAGATCCGGAGTATAACCTAACCGCGCGCTACTATTGGGAGGTTTGGTATTAAAATGTCGTGTCTGCCCACTGCCTTCCGGTTTTGCCCCTGTTGCGGCCAGCCCTTGGAAAGATGCCAGCAGCACGGCCAGGAGCGCCTGGTCTGTGGGACCTGCGGTCGTACCCTATATATCAATCCTGCGGTCGGAGTGGCGGTTATCGTCCGCCGGGGCGACCAGATTCTGTTAGGCCGCCGAGCCAGCGGGCGTTATGCCGGAGACTGGTGTATCCCCTGCGGTTATGTGGAATGGGGGGAAGATGTCCGCCAGGCGGCAGTCCGCGAATTTTATGAAGAAACCGGACTAAAAGTCAGCCTCGGTGAAGTAGTCGCAGTGCATTCCAACTTCCATGACCCGGACCGCCTTACGGTGGGCATCTGGTTTTCCGGCACGGTGATCGGCGGCCAGCTCCAGGCCGGCGATGACCTGGACCAGGTAGCCTTTTTTGATCTGCACTACTTACCAGAGAATCTAGCCTTTCCTACCGATCGCCTGGTGCTGGCGGAGCTGGAGTACAGGTCAGGTGTATAGTTTTAAGGCTTTCCACATCGGTCAACGAAATCATTTCTGCGGTGTGCTGCTCCAGATCCAGGATCGAGAAACTTAAGGTCGGGTATCGGCCGTCCTCCAGAGTAAAGGCCCCTGGGACGATCAGATAAACCGTATCTAAGGCTAGTTGCAGACATTCTCGCCGCGGTCGGAACAGGTACGGACGAGCGACACTGTGGATATACAGCAGATGGTTAAGGGTCCGGCCAAAGCGAGTCACGCAAGGGGTATGGGTATGGCCGTGGCAGATCAACAGGGGCGGGCGACCGGAGGGCGGAGCCTGCTTATAGGCTTTGATCTGGGCTTTAAAATAATCAAAGGCGGTGGCCCGGGTATGGGCTAAGAAGATGCGGTGATTCACGGCCAGGGCCGGATTCGTCAGAGTGGCACGAGGGTGATCGGCCCCGTCGACGTCATAGACCCAATAAAGCTCATGATCCGGCGCCAGGTCTAGCCACCAGTCAAAGGGTTCCGCTTCGCAATCTCCGAGACAGGCCAGGCGCTTAATGCGATGACGGCGGAAAAACTCAAACAACCGCAGCAAACCGGCCTGATAACCATGAGTATCGGAGACCAGGGCCAAAATCCCATGGTTACCGTCGTTATCCGCCGTCAAGGCGGGGTTGGCAAGCAACGGCTCAATCTGACGCTAGGCTCTCAGACTACCTTGGGACCACAGGCATGTCCCGGATGGCCCTTGATTTTATCAAGCAAATCGGCCAAATATCTGAGCGCCTCGTCCTTGTCCTTATCGATCACAATGGCCTCAACCTTTAACTGTTCCTGGTCCGAAAGGGGAATTTTGACCTCTGCCATAAGGGCCCTCCATTTTTTTTCGGTTATTAAATTTATAATTCATTTAACCACTCTCCAGGCGGGTGTCAATAGCCAGTAAAAGTGTTATCTTTAAACCTGCCAGTAAAACCTGAGCCGCATCACCGGCGTTTGCGGTTTAGGGTGGAGAAAAATCTGCGTTAATGTTAAATTTAAATTGATAATTAAATACTTTGCTCGGATTAATACCTTAAGCCAAATGAATCCCATAGTTGCCATCGTCGGGCGTGCCAATGTCGGCAAATCCACTCTGTTTAACCGGCTCACCCGTAGTCGCCGGGCCCTGGTCGATAACCAGCCGGGGGTAACCCGCGACCGGAACTATGGCACCGTTACCTGGGAAGACCACGTCTTTACCCTGGTCGATACCGGCGGTTTTGAATGGACCGCCGAGGGATTGGGCGACCAGGTGCGGGGCCAGGCCGAACTGGCGGTGAGCGAAGCAGATGCCATTTTATTTATGGTCGATGGCCGTTTGGCTCCGCAGGTGGGAGACGCCCAAGTGGCGGAGTTTTTGCGACGTTCGGGCAAGCCGGTGCTATTGGTGGTTAATAAGATTGACGGCCCCCGCCAAGA
Source organism: Desulfobacca sp. 4484_104 (assembly GCA_002049795.1). Lineage (GTDB taxonomy): Bacteria > Desulfobacterota > Desulfobaccia > Desulfobaccales > Desulfobaccaceae > Desulfobacca_B. The sequence continues at coordinate 5,659 of MUKC01000060.1, forward strand.
GACCGGGTGGCCGGAATTCTATGTTTTGGGGCTAAGCCCGATCTTTCCGATTTCTGCCGAACATGGGCGAGGCATTACTGCCCTGCTGGAAGCCCTGGTGCGCTTATTGCCGCCGCACCCGGCGGTGCCGGAGGCCGACGCCGGGATTCGAGTAGCGGTGCTGGGACGCCCTAATGTCGGCAAGTCGTCGTTCATCAATCAATTCTTGGGAGAACAACGTCTGGTCATCAGCCCGTTGCCCGGCACTACCCGCGATGCCATTGATTCGCACCTGGTGGTAAATGAGCAACCTTATGTGCTGATCGATACGGCCGGCATCCGACGCAAAAGCCGGATCTGGGAACAGTTGGAACAAGGGATGGTCTGGCAAGCCTTCCGCGCCCTGGAGCGGGCCGAGGTCGCTTTGCTGCTGCTGGATGCCCAGGAGGGTTTAACTGAGCAGGATTTAAAAATTGCCGGACAGATTGCTACCGCCGGTAAGACGGTGGTGATCAGTATCAACAAATGGGATCTGGTTACTAACCAACCGCGTCGGGGCCAGCGGTTGCTCGACCAGGTGAAATCTGGATTGGAATTTATGGCTTATGCCCCGGTGTTGCCTATTTCGGTTAAGACCGGCTATAATCTGCCGCAGGTTTTTCCTCTCATCTATGAAAGTTACCGGCAATCCAGCATGCGCCTGGGCACGGCGGAGCTGAACAAAGTTTTTAACGACATCATTGCCAGCCACGCCCCGCCCCGCTATCGCCACCGGCCGGTAAAATTTTATTATGTGACCCAGGTCAATATCCTACCTTTAACTTTTATGGTTTTTACTAATTATCCGCAAGCTATTGTCGCGTCCTATCGACGTTACCTTAGTAAGCAACTACGTGTTCACCTCTCCCTCCCCTGGGCTCCGATAAAACTGATTCTCAAGGGCAGGAATCGGCGTCACCGAGATATAGTGCCATCCAGATCGGTAACTCCGCCCGCTAAAATTAAAAAATCTAACTAGCCGGTCATTTGACCAGCCGCAACCGAGGGGTTCGACACGGACAGTCATGGCTGTTGCACTGGAAGTTCTGCTTGAGGATGTACCCTTGCAAGAGGTTGTTTTTCACGCGCACGGCATTAATAATAAAAAAGGCAACTACCGCTCGCTCCCATTCGGGAGTGGGCTGGAAATTTTCCATGATTTTTTTGTAATGGGACAGTATCGTGGATAAATCTGCTTCATCTAAGCTTAAAATTTCATCGGCCAAATGGTCTATCCTTTGCCTCGTCATTAATGCTTTTCCTCCCTTGGTCATCTGCCCCACTGAATTCGCAATTCTTAATGTTAAGCCAAAAAAATAATTTTTTGTCAACCGAAATCTAAGGATCAACAAATATTATTTTAAGATCCCGCCGTCGGCCCTGATTTCCTCGCCTTTGCCCTCCTGTTCTGATGATTATCCTGATGCTGTTTCCAGCGCTTTAACCAGTTCAGCTAGATAATCGGCCTCGTGGGCCAGAAGCTGCCGGCCCTGCTCTGCGGTCGCCAACTCAGGGTTGCCCCAGACCCCACCGGGCCAATAAGATTTTTTGTCGCGGACCAGAATAAATTTGGGAAAATGGGGCCACTCCTCGGTCGCGGTGCCTTTAACCAGATGCGGATAGGCGGCCTGCATCAGCGCAGTTTCCACTTCTCCGGCATGAGAATCACCTTTGGTGCAGACCAAACCGGGATTTTTTTTCAGAACTTCGAGCAACAAGTCAATAATATTGACTACCGCGACTTTGAGGTCGGCCAATTCCGCCATCAGGGCTTCACCGGCTTCGATTAAGGCAGCAATGTGGGTGCCGCCGCAATGTCCGGTAAGCATGATGAGCTGTCGCAATCCCTGCCGATAAAAATCGCGTCCCAGATCTCGGGCCAGGGCTCGCAAGGTGTCTCCTGAAAGACTAATCGTTCCTGGGTGTTCACGGGTCGAGCGGCAGACGCCATAATGAATGGGCGGCGCCACCATGATCGGGACGCGCTGGGCGACTTGGCGAGCCAATTCCTCGGCATGGAGCGTATCAGTACTCAGCGGCAGGTGGGGACCGTGTTCTTCCAGGGCACCGAAAGGCAGTATAACTGTGCGGGTTTGGTTTAAGGCGCCAGCAAATTCTGGCATTGTGCCTTCTCCGACGAGCATGCCCGACTCCGTTGATTTTTTTTGATTATCTATTGCTTATCGGACTACGTCAATATTTTTTTATCGCCACTAGACAATTCTGGCCTCGGAGGAATTTGCAGCCCAAAAGCTTTTTTTATTAATTAACAAAGCCTTATATGGGCAGCCAGAAAATCACCTGAATCGGTCTTCATTAAATAACTTACTGTCCTTACAATGTTTTTGGGAAATGATATTTTTTGCTTAACAACCGAGTTTTAAATCAAAAAAAATTTTCGAAAATTTAGAGATTTGATTAAATTATATCCAAACAAGGAATTACTATTCCGCTGGGCCAATCCCGGGTCGGTCACGGCAAGTGTTTTTGTTTGCGATCTTAGAGAGTTAAATATGCAGTGGCCCATATCCGTTGCGGGTTAACAACTCCAAATCCTCCTGGCCCCAAGGAATTGTACTCCTTTTTCCTAAATATTGATAATCTAACGTCTTTATTGGTTGAAATCA
>MUKC01000061.1 GCA_002049795.1 Desulfobacca sp. 4484_104
CCGGGCGCGGTCAGCACCAGGGCCGCGGCGGCCCGGGCCGCGTCCGTGGCACCGCTCACGGCAATACCGACGTCGGCCTGTTTGATGGCCGGCGCGTCGTTGACGCCATCCCCGGTCATGCCGACGATATGTCCGGCTGCCTGCAGCGCCTTGACAATACCGTATTTATGTTCCGGAAAAACCTGAGCATAACCGTCGGCCTGTTCAATTTCCTGCTCTGCCTCCGGACTGAGGTGGCCCACGTCCACCCCTTGCTTGAAGATTTGGTCAGCAGGCTGGATATTGCCGCCTAATCCTAACTGCTGGCTGACCTCACGGGCAATCGCGACATTGTCACCGGTGACCATCTTGATCTTGATCCCATGGTGTTTGGCATTGGCAATGGTCGCCGCCGAATCCTCGCGCGGCGGGTCAAATAGCGACAGGATACCCATAAATTGCCAAGGACCTTCATCCCGAGCACAGGCTACCCCCAGAGTCCGGTAACCCTTGACCGCCAGATCGACTACCACCTGTTGGGCCCGGGTGATGTCATCCGGGGCCATCTGACAAAGGCCGATGATCACTTGCGGTGCGCCTTTGGTCACCTTGACGGTCTGGTTCTGAGCATCCTTGACAAGGCTTTCGGTACGTTTGTGGATCGGATCGAAGGGGACGAATCTGGTCTGAGTATAGTTGTCTAATACTGATCTGTCTTGAAGTCCGGCGATAACCGCCAGCTCGATAGGATCCTGATCCTCTTCTTTAGAAGCCAAGGAACTATAAAGGATCAGTTCCTGCTCATCCTTAGCGCCAAACAAGACACAGTCTCCCAGGCTAAGCCGGTTCTGGGTCAGGGTGCCGGTCTTATCCGAGCACAGAATGTCGATACCGGCCATTTCTTCAATGGATTCCAGCCGTGAAACGACGGCCTGCATTTTTGATAAAGCCATGGCCCCGACCGCCATGGTCACCGAGAGCACCGCCGGCATGGCCACGGGGATGGAGGCCACGGTGAGAATCAGGGCAAACTCGATCAGTTCAAGAAAGGGGGCACCCCGCTCCAACTGGACCAGCATCAGCACTGCGACCAGCCCCAGGCTGAGGTAGATCAGATAGTCACCGATTTGCAGGACGGCTTTCTGGAAATGGGAGGGTGCCCCCGCGGCCTGGACCAGGCTGGCGGTACGGCCAAAAAAGGTGTTAAGGCCGGTGCTGGTTACCAGGGCCAGCATTTCCCCTTGCTTGGCCACCGAGCCCGAATAAGCCAGATCACCGACCTTGAGGTTGACCGGTAAGGATTCGCCGGTCAGCGCCGACTGATCGACGCTCAGGAAGTCACCCTCCAGGAGCTTGACATCGGCCGGAATGATGTCCCCCAGTCGCAGGCGGATAACATCACCCGGGACCAGCTCGCGGGTGGCGATATCGGTCCATTTGCCGTCCCGGCGCACCCGCGCGTTAAGGGCTAATTGTTTCTTCAAAGCCTCCAGGGCATTAGCGGCCTTAAATTCCTGCCAGAAGCCGATGGAGGCATTGAAGACCAAGAGCAGCATGATGATGGTAAAATCATCCCAATCGCGCACAATCAGCGATAAAATCGCCGCGGCCTCAATCATCCAGGGTATGGGCCCCCAGAAATAACTCAAAAATTTGACGAGGGGACTGGCCTTTTTTTCGGCCAGTTCATTGGGGCCATATGCTTCCCGGCGTTTGCTGGCCTCTGCGGATGATAGACCATCGGCGGTCGCCGCTAGTTTTTGCATCAGTTCAGCAACTGAAATCCTCTGGGCCTCTTCCGGACTAATATTGTGGTTATCCATGATATCTGGCCTCACTTGGTTTCTCGAGGTCAAGTTGAGTTTGAATTAACCGTGCTACCCGCTACCGTCCCCTCCTGGTGCTGAAGGATGCAAGATTTTAGGTGATGGGGGTAGGTGCCGACCCAGTTTTCTGACTAATTGGTGGGGTGATTAAGGCAGCCCGCCCTCCTTAGAAAACCGCACCGCTTCCCGGATCATTTGATTGGTATAACCCCACTCATTGTCGTACCAGCTCATGACCTTAACCAGATCGCCGTCCACCACCTGGGTCATATTCAGATCTACCACCGAGGCGTGCGGGTCCTTGATGATATCAGAAGAAACAATGGGATCTTCGGCTACGCCCAGGATATCTTGATAGCGGGCGCTCTGGGATTCCTCTTTAAAGATGCGATTGACCTCATCTACCGTGGTCGGCCTTTCGGTCACAAAGACAATGTCCGCCAGCGACCCGCAGGCGACCGGACCGCGTACCGCCACTCCATCAAATTTGCCTTTATATTGGGGCAGGGTGATGGCCGTAGCCTTGGCCGCGCCGGTGGTGGTAGGCACAAAATTGGCGGCCCCGGCCCGCCCCCGGTTAAAATGCCGGTTGGGGCCGTCCACAATCGCCTGGGTGGCGGTATAGGCATGAATGGTGGTCATGATGGCCTTTTTGACGCCGATTCTGCGCCCCATGACCTCCACCACCGGGGAGATACAATTGGTGGTGCAACTGGCACAAGAGATTACTTGGACGGACTCTTCCGGGGTGCAGACCCCGGGGACAATGCAACACACATCTGCACCTTTGGGAGGCGCCGAAAGGATGATATAGCGGGCTCCGGCCTGCACATGTTTGGCCAGACCATCCCGGTCGGTAAAGACGCCGGTGCATTCAAAGACGATATCAATCCCCAAATCTTGCCAGGGGAGTTGAGTCGGGTCTTTTTCACTGAAAAAGCGGTATTTTTTTCCCGCCACTACTAGATGGCTACCGTCGCTCTCGACTTTTTGGTCATAACGTCCGTAAACCGTGTCGTACCTGAGCAGGTAAACCAGGTTATCCAGGGGCATCAGATCATTGACCGCCATTAACTCTAGTTCCGGGGTCTCCAGGATGATCTTTAAAGCTGCCCGGCCAATTCTACCCATGCCATTAATCGCGACTTTTGCCATTGTGGACCTCCTTGCTGGTTAAGGATTCTCGGATGTTGCCGAACCTGGCCGAAATTTCCAGGGCGGCGGGATTATGAGGGCAATTCATAGATCTTAATGGTCGCCCGCTGTCGTTCAGCCGCCAGCCACTGGGCGAAAAGCAATTGCCGTTTATGTTCCAGAACGGACCGATAAAGCTGATCTCGGACCTTATGGAATTCCTCGCTACTGGGCGTCCGCTGCGCCTTGAAGGCTAACAAATAGTATTGGCCTTTCCAGGTGATGGGTTTCTTGACATAGGGATGCTCGGCAGAGAGCTGGAAGGCCGCCAGGGACAAATCTTCCGCCTGCCGCAGGCCCGGAAACCCCTGGGCTCGGGTAAAGAAACCACTGTTATGCAGCGGCAAGCCGGCCTGGGCCGCGACTTTACCCAAAGACTCGCCTTTTTGCAGACGACCCAGTAAATCCTGGACCACCTTTTCGGCCTGGGCTGCGGCTTGCTGCTGTTTGACGGCCTGGCGCACCTGATCGCCAATCTGATTCAGAGGCGGGATGTGACTCGCTTGGCGCTCTAGGGGCTGCAGAATTACCAGGCCCTTAGTCACGGGGATAATTTTACTGATTCTCCCGGGTTTCAGGTTTAAGGCCGTCTGGTTGAACTGCGGATAGGTCCCCAGGCCTGGAACCGGGTCCTGTAGAGCCAGAAACGGGGTTTCTTGCAGCTGCAGGTGGTGCTTTTGGGCTACTTCGGCCATGGTCGCGGTGGCCAGATCTGCTTTAAGCTGTTGCGCGGCTTCCTGGGCCAGACCGCGGGCCTGTTGTTCCTTAAAGCGGGTTTCGACCTGAGCGCGCACCTGCTGCAGCGGCAGTATTTCTTGCTCTTTGATTTCCTCCACCCGAAGGATATAGTAGCCTTTGGGGGTATGAGCCAGGCCGGTCTGCCCTACCTGGAGAGAAAACGCCACTTTTTCCCATTGCGGCAGATTTTGCCCGCGGCTGACATAGCCCAAGTCGCCACCCGTCGCGCGGCTGGCCTGGTCTTGGGAGTAGGTCTGGACCAGTTGAGCAAAGTCTTCTCCGGTTTGAGTCCGACTTAAAATCTCCTCGGCCTGTTTTTTTAGGCGCTGCTGCTCAGATTTTGAGGCTCCTTTCGGTTCTGCCAATAGCAATTGCCGCACCCGGATGGTTTTCGGGCGGGCATATTCGTCCTGATGATCTTGATAGAAGGATTCCAGTTCTTCGGGAGTAATTTTGACCTGGTCCAGATAATGGCTATCAGGCAGAAATAGATAACGGACCCGGACCCGATCCGGCTGCCGGAACTCTTCCTGATGGGCTTTATAATAGGCCGCGATTTCGGCATCTGGGACCTTTTGCTCGGCCAGGTATCGCTTTGGGGATACCACTAGGTAATCGACCTCCACGGCCTCGCGCTCCAGGCGGAATAATTCTTGGAGCTCGGCCTCTGAAACCTTGGCAAATGAGGTGATCAGCTGGACGGTCTTTTTGATCAGCAGACCCTGACGTTCCCGGGCTTCAAAATCAGCCGGGGAAAGCCGGTTCTGGGCCAGAATGGCCAGATAGCGCTGGTGGTTAAACCCCTGCTCATTCTGAAACGCAGGGTATTGTTTGATATGGTCCTGCAATTCGACGGTGGTAACCATAACTCCCAACCGCGCCGCGGCCTGCACGATCAGGATCTCTTCGATCAGACGACCCAGGGCCTGTTCTTTGAGGTTAAGTGATTTTATCAGTTCCTCATCGGCCTCATCACCTAATTTGTCGCGGTATAATCTTAATAGCTCATTGTAAGTCTTCATATAAGCCGAAAGGTGGATCGGCGTCCCATTGACTGTGGCGACTTGTTGGAACGCGGCCGACCGGAAGCCGCCAATGCCCCAGAAGACGAAAACCACCACGATGATGCCCACCGCCAGGACAATGAACCAGGAGCGGGCGTATTTACGCATTAAATTAAGCACGGTTTAATTTCCTTTTATTTTAGCCGGGGTGCTATCCGAAGCGGCAGACTTGGCGGCCATCAAGCCGCGGGCCTGCTGGGCCGCGGCACTCTGCGGATAATCGGCGACGATCTTTTCCAGGATCAGGTTATATACCTTGGTTTTCCCCTGGGCCTTGAAGGCCAGGGCCTGTTTCAAGAGGGCGGGCGGGGCCAATACGCTTTTGGGATACTGATCGACGACCTTGTTGAATTCCACGATGGCCTCATCCAATTGGCGCTCCAGGTAAAAGGTGTCCGCCAGGTGATAGCGGGCTTCCAAGGCCTTAGAGCCGTGGGGGTGGTCAGTGAGATACTGGTTGAATTTCTGCCGCGCCGCTTTATACGATTTCTTGTTAAACAACTCCAGACCCTTTTGATAAACTTTGATGTTCTCCGGTTTAGCCGGGGCGGTCGGTGCTTTGGCGGCTGGCGGGGGAGTAGGGGCAGTCACCGGGATAGCCGGAGCCGCAGCCGGGGGTGAGGGCGCCGGAGCTACGGGAGACGCTGGGGGCGCGGCGGGCGCCGGAGCGGGGGCTACGGTTTGGGGCTTCGCCGTTTCCTTCGGCTCCGAGACCGCGGGTGATGCGGTTTTGACCTTAGGCGGCGTTGCGGGGGGTAAAGTAGGCTTCCGCAGCCGGGCCTCTTGCATCTGCTTTAGTTGATAACGGTTTTCCTCCAGCTGGCCTTCCAGCATCTGTATTCTAGCCTGTAATTCATCAATTTTGCTACTTAGTTCGGCCAATTTCTCAGAGGCCAGGCTGGAAGCCGCGGCCGTCTCCCTCGGGGTCGAGGACACCTTTGGGCTAGGTGAGGTTGCAGTTTCAGACACTGACCCATGGGTACTAGTTGAGCCCATGCGCCTCCCATAAAGGAAAGGGTCACAGGCACTCAGAAGCAGAGCGCAAAACCCCACCAGCCACCAATAGTTGCGGTTCTGCCTAATTTTTGGCATAAGTCCCCCTTAGGCTTGGTCCGTGGTTACCTTTAAACATAACATTAATCTTGATAGGTTGCGAATTCCGGGACTAAAATAATTAAGCCGTTCAGACCCCAACAGACCGCTTAATCTTCGGGAGCGCCAATAACCAGGTGGGCCCGACGGTTGCGGGCATAGGCGCTTTCATCATGGCCCGGGTCCACCGGCTGTTCCTCGCCATAACTTACCGTGGCTAGGCGATGTGGGGCAATGCCCAGGTTAACCAAGTAGCTTCTGGCACTATCCGCCCGTCGTTCCCCCAAGCCTAAATTATAATCACTGCTTCCCCGTTCGTCACAGTGGCCTTCGATGGTCACCATTATTTCGGGATGTTTACGCAGGAACCCGGCTTTCTTTTTTAACAGCGCCTGCGCCTCGGAGGTCAGGGTATATTGGTCATACTCAAAATACAGGTCTTCGCTTTCAAAGGCAATCCCTTCCGGGCCATAAGCCTGGGCCCGGGCCGTGATGTCGCGGCGACTACGGCCATGGCGTTGGGCCGTGCTCTCCAATTTTTCTTCCTCAATTCCGGCGCGCTCTTCGCCTTCGGTTGCGGTTGGGGGCTGAACTACCGTCTTTTTCGCACAACCGCCGCCTAATAAGATAACCACGACAAGCAAGAGGCTTAAACACCAACAGATATATCTGTGCATGGCCATTACCACTCTCGCAGTTTAAGTTATTATTGAATTATAACCACCACAAATTTTTTCAGAAAACCGAAAACCGAAAACTATTTTGGGGACCAGGCCGGTTGGGTCTGCTGCCCCGACATAGTGGTCAGCCGGGTCATGCTGCCCCGGGTAACATTGACCAGATAGATGGCGGTCTGACCGCCCCTGGTTGAGCTACAGGCGATAAAGTTGCCGTCCGGCGACCAGGTGGGGCTTTCGCTACTGCCCTCTTGGGTTAGTTGTTTGGAGCTCCCGCCCTGGACGGGTATGGTAAAGATCTGAAATTGCCCGCCCTGGCGGCCGGCGTAGGCGATCTGATCGCCCTTAGGCGACCAGGCCGGGGACACATTGTAGGCCCCGGAAAAAGTCAGGCGTCGGGGTTGCCCGCCCTGAGTGGACATCACATAGATCTGCGGCGTGCCCCCGCGGTTGGAGACAAAGGCGATCTGACGGCCATCCGGCGAAAAGCTGGGGGATAGGTCAATAGTCGGGCCGGTGGTCAAACGTTCCTTGATGACTCCCTGGGGATTGAGCAGGTAGATTTCCTGGTTGCCATCCTTGTTCAGGGTCGCGGCGATCAGATTTCCCGGCCCCCAGGCCGGGGTGATGTTCAAGGTGCCGTTAGATTTTAGCCGTCGCACAGCCTTGGTTGCGACCCGAACCGCGTACAGGGCCGGGAAGCCGCGGCGATAGGAACAGAAGATGATTTCCTGGCCATCCGACGACCAGGCCGGGGTCAGGGTGATGGTTCTAAGCCTGGTTAATTGCTCAGTTTTATTGTTGTGCAAATCAAGTGTGTATAGCTCTTTATGGTCTTTGCGGGCATTAATAAAGGCAATCTGGCCCCGCGGCACCCCGCCCCGTTGACCGGTAAGGTGGAAGATCACCGCCTCGATAAACTGGGTGACCATCTGGCGGGCCGTATCGGTCGGACCCCGGTAACGTTTGCCCAGCAGCATCTGCCCCGAGCCGGGATCATAGAGCCGCATTTCCAACCGCAGTTGCGGCCCCTCGATCTGAAAGCCGCTGGTAATCAGCAGGTGGCAGCCGATCTGGGTAAAATAATGGAGCCGGGCGGTATCGGGCGTCAGTCCGCTGGGGGCTTGGGCATCATAAGTGCCGGGATCTAAGACCGTGAACCAACCGGAGTTCTTCAGACAGAAGTTGGCCTGGGAGGTTACCTCCGATCCCAACCGGGCAGCCGTATCCGGACCGCCCAGGGGCTGGGGCTGGGGCACGGCAATGGTATATTTTTTGGTCAAAGGAGCTCGAATATCGATATATTCCCGGGCCGGAGCCGCCAAGACGCTGAATATGACTAATAGCAGGCCCAGCCCGCCCAGGCCGATTTTTACCATTAAGTGAGGGGTCATTCTCATTATCAAGAGCTTGCCTTCCATTCTGGGCTAAAGGTGACGCCAATTTCTAACTGCTCCACCCCTGGAGGCAGCGCCGGTAAGGGAGTGCTGCGGATGATGGCGGTCATGGCCGATTGATCATAGAGCCGATCCCCGGATTCTTGCTCAAACCAGGAGGCGGCGATGGTGCCGTTGGCGTTTACCCGGATAACGATCACGGTTTTCAGATCATTCAGATTACTGCGTTGTAAACTAAGCGGTTGCCATTGGGCCCGGATCAGATCGGCCGCCCGTTGCATATAGGCCTGAGTAATGGGCGTGGCGCCACCCTGGGCCCCGGTTGCGGCCAGGGTTTGCTCCCGGGCCGCGGCGGCCAGGTTTTTTTCGACCCCGCGGACCGCGTCTTGGATACTCTGATCACGGGCGGCCTGGCCCGTGGGGCTGGATGCGCCCGCACCCGGCTTTTTTTCTTGGACTTTAGTCGCGGCCGCGGGTTTGGCGGCCGACCGTTGCCCTTCAGCTTTGCTAGCCTTAGCTGCGGTGGTCGATTCCGGGGCTGGTTTCTCGGCTGGGGGTGAGGGCTGCCGCACCTGAGTTTTGGTGGCTGAGGCGCTCTTGGCTTTATGTTTGGCCTCCGCCCCAGGTTTGGCCGGTGGCTGGGGTGCAGGCGAGGCCACCGGGGGGGCGGGCACCGCTTTGGGCTTGGTGGACTTAGCGGGCGGCGTCGAGGTTGTTGTTGGCCGGGCTACATTTTTTTCCAAAGCCTTTGGGACCGCCAGTTTCGGGGTCGCGGGTGGGGAACTCTTCACCCGTGCCAGGGGTGCTGGCTTCTCTGTTTCAGGCTTTAGGACCGGGGCCGGACGCGGCGCCGGCGTTGGTTTAGCCACCGGGGATTTTTTCGCGATTGAGGCCGTGGGCTGGGGCGCGGGCTTGGCCGGAGCAGGGCGAGGGGCTTCGGCCACCGATTTTTTGGCCATCTGGCCCTGGGGTTCCGGAGCCGGAGGGGCAGACCGGGCCGGAGGTTTGCTAGGCTCTACAGGTTTTTGCTCCGTAGTCGCCGCTTGCGGTGCTGGAATGTCACTTAGGGCATCGGTGGTCGGCGTACCAGGTTTGGTACTCATTGTGCTCGGACCGGCGGGCGGCAAATTTACCAGGTCCACCGTATAACTGGGAGTTATTCCAGGCCGGGTCGGGGCCATAGGCTTCATGAATAAGACTAGGGCAAAGACAACCACGTGACAGACCAGAGATAGCACCAGCATCATTCCCAGACGGTCTGTCGGGGGCTGTGGTTCAATGTCTATCCGGTTGAGCTTCAGATCTGTCATTGCGGCTGGTCCAGCGGCGTTTCGGTTACCATGCCCAGCTTTTCAATTCCCGCGGCTTTGAGGCGGCCCATCACCTGAACTACCATGCCATAGGGCACGGTACGATCCGCCTTTAAATAGACCGGCCCTGGTCCATGCAACTTTTCCGCCTCGGCGATATCGTCGGCCAGGGTGTCGAGGGAACCCGGCCGCGCATTGATATAGATTTCCCCTTGGGTGGAGATCGAAATAATGACCGGCGTCTTTTTGGCTTCTAGTGGTCCGGCCGTGGTCTGGGGGAGATTGACATCCAGCCCTTGGGTCATCATCGGCGCGGTTACCATAAAAATAATCAACAGCACCAACATCACATCCACCAACGGCGTGACGTTGATATCGGATACCGGCTCCCGATTATTAGTGTTAAAGCTCCCGGCGGGCATGGCCTGGGGCTTCCTGGGGTTGCGACCGGCGCAGCAGATCGCGTTCAATAATATTTAGTAAATCCGCGGCAAAATTGCTCATTTCGGCTTCCAAGACTCTGACTTTACTGAGAAAATAATTATAGGCAATTACCGCCGGGATGGCGGCCAGCAACCCCGCGGCGGTGGCGATCAGGGCTTCAGCAATCCCCGGGGCGACCATGCTCAGGGTGGTGCTGCCTTTCAAAGTGATGCTCCGAAAGGCGTTCATGATGCCCCAGACCGTGCCGAACAGCCCGATAAACGGGGCAGTATTGCCGGTAGTGGCCAAAAAGGTCAGGAATCGGGATAGTCGGGTAGTCTCAGCACTGATCGCCCGCCGCAGGGTGCGGCTGACATTGTCTAATCCCGCCCGCAGAGAAGCCGGGCCCCGATAGTCCTGCCCCGGATTTTCCGTAGCATTCTTGCTCTGCCGTAACTTGCCCAATTCAATGTAGCCCAAGCGGTAGATCTCTCCTACCGGCGAAGCCCGGAGGTGCCGGGTATCATGGTAGGCGGTGGACAGGTTCTTGGCACTCCAGAAGATGTCCAGAAACTCCAGCGTCTGCTTTTTGGCCCGGGTCAACAGCACCAGTTTGGCAAAAATGATGGCCCAGCACACTACGGAAAAAAACAACAGGACGACCAGTACTCCCTTGACCATGGGGCCGGCGGCCTGGATAATAGGTAATATATTCAGATCCGAAGTTCCGGGGGCCGCCGCGACAGCTGCCCAGGAGGAGCTAATCAAAGGAAAAAGTATAGAGATATCCATATCTTTAAGCTGTTAATTTTATGTTTCCGGCTAGATTTTGTCAAGCCAGATTTAGGGATGGCTCAGGTTTGAAACTTTCTTACAGAATTTAAGCATAATCGTCAGATTTAGGAAATCAAAATTCTCTGACCGGCGGCAAGCTCATAAAAAGCTTGACAGAGCCAGCCGGAGGAAAGCAAAATTTCACCTATAATTTCTTTGGAGGTCAAGATGGTTCGCATCATGGGGCATCGGGGGGCACCGGCTTATGAACCGGAAAATACCCTGCGGTCGGTGCGTCGCGCCCTGGAGATGGGCGTCGAAGCGGTGGAGATTGATGTTCAACTCAGCCGGGACGGGCGGCTGGCGGTTATTCATGACGAGACCGTGGACCGGACTACCAATGGCACCGGCCGGGTCCGGGATTTAACCTGGGAAGAACTGCGGCGTCTGGATGCCGGGCAGGGCGAACGCATCCCCGCCCTGGAGGAGATCGTCGAATCGGTCCGGGGGCGGGTCCATCTGGTGGTCGAGCTCAAGCAGCCTGAAGCGGTTACGGCTCTGGCCCAATTTTTCCAAGAGCATGCCTTGTTTGACGACGCTCATGCCATCTCCTTCTGGCATCCCGCGGTCAAGGCCCTGCGGCAGCTGGAGCCGCGGATCAAGACCGGGGTGTTGCTAGTCGGGCACCCGGTGGATCCGGTAGCTCTGGCCCGAGCCGCCGACGCCGAGGCGCTGGTCCTCAATTTTGCCTTTGTTAACCGGGAATTGGTACACACCGCCAAGGCCGCCGGTCTGATGGTTTTTATCTGGAACATCGATACTATCGAGCTTTTAAAGCCGTTTCTGGAACTGGAGTTGGACGGCATCGGTAGTAATCGCCCCGATGTCCTGATTGACTATATAAAGACACACCCCCGTTAAGGTAATTCTGCAGCAGGGCTTTAGCGGCAGCTCTCGGTTGACTTAATGAATCCGGATAGATATATTTAAGGGCCCAATTTAAGCCTTAAGGAAGAATATGGCAACTACGGTTACGGAACAGATTATCAATGCGCATCTGGTCTGCGGACCAGCGGTCCCAGGTGAGGAGATTGCCCTCAAGATAGACCAGACCCTGACCCAGGATGCGACCGGGACGCTGGCCTACCTGGAATTTGAATCCCTGGGCGTGCCTCGGGTGCGGACCCAGGCCTCGGTGAGCTATGTGGATCACAACCTGCTCCAGGCGGACTTCAAGAACGCCGATGACCATCGCTTTTTACAATCGATCGCGGCGCGCTATGGGATAAACTTTTCGCCGCCGGGCAACGGCATCTGTCACCAGGTGCATCTGGAGCGGTTCAGCGTCCCCGGCCAGACCTTGCTGGGCTCCGATAGTCATACCCCGACCGCGGGCGGGGCCGGGATGCTGGCCATCGGGGCCGGAGGGCTGGATGTGGCCCTGGCCATGGCCGGGCAACCGTTTAATCTGGTGATGCCGGAAATCATCGGCATCCGGCTGACCGGTAAATTGCCCCCCTGGGTATCGGCCAAGGACGTCATTTTGGCATTACTCCGTCGCCTGACGGTTAAGGGCGGAGTGGGGAAGATCATGGAATATTTCGGCCCCGGAGTCGTCAATCTTACCGTCAGCGAGCGGGCCACCATCGCCAACATGGGCGCGGAACTGGGCGCCACCACCTCGGTGTTCCCCGCCGACCGCCAGACTCAGCGGTTTCTGGCCTTGCAGGGCCGGGCCGCGAGTTTCCGGCCTTTAAGAGCCAGGGGCACCAAGGGCTTTGGCCAGATTCTGGAACTGGATATGGAGACGCTGACGCCCCGGATTGCCTGTCCGTCGTCCCCGGATAAGGTTAAGGAAGTCCGGGAAGTGGAGGGCACGCCGGTGCACCAGGTGATCATCGGTTCGTGCAGCAACTCTTCCTATCGGGATCTGATGGTGGTGGCTCAGGCATTGCAAGGGCGCCAGGTTCATCCCCAGGTAAGCTTGGAAATCAACCCCGGCTCGCGCCAGGTGTTGGAAAATGTCGCTCTGGCCGGAGGGCTCTTGACCTTACTCCAGGCCGGGGCCCGGATTCATCAGCCCGGCTGTTTGGGGTGCATCGGCATGGGGCAGGCCCCGGCCACGGCTACTGTGTCGATCCGCACCTTCCCGCGCAATTTTCCGGGCCGCAGCGGCACCAAGGACGACCAGGTTTATCTGGCCAGCCCGGAGACCGCGGTGGCCGCGGCCATTTTCGGGGAGATCGCCGATCCCCGCCGTTTAGGGGATTTTCCTCGGGTCGCCCCGCCCCGTCGTTATCTGGTCAACAGTGGCCAGATTCAGACCCCCAAACCGGAGGCGCCGGCGGGCGAAATTGTGCGCGGGCCTAATATCCGGCCATTTCCTGAACTGACGCCCTTGCCGGAGAGCTGGACCGGTGAGGTGCTGTTAACAGTCGGGGATCATGTCACCACCGACCAGATCATGCCGGCCGGCGGCCAGATCTTGCCCTTACGCAGTAATATCCCGGCGATTAGCGAGTATGTGTTCGCGGCGATTGATGCCGAATTTCCACGGCGGGCGCGGGAAACCGGCGAGGGCGCGATCATTGGCGGGGAGAATTATGGCCAGGGTTCCAGCCGGGAACATGCGGCCCTGGCCCCGCGCTATCTGGGTGTGCGGGTCAAGCTGGCCAAGAGTTTCGCCCGCATCCATCAGGCCAATCTGATCAACTTCGGGATCTTGCCTCTGATCTTTGAAAACCCGGCCGATTATGAGCGGCTCACCGTGGGGACGCGCTTACATCTTCCTGAACTGCGGCGTCGACTGCTGGCCGGGGAGGAGCGCCTGCCCCTGCAAGTTGACGACGACACCGTCTGGGTACGGGTCGATATGTCAGATCGGCAGCGACGGATCATTGTTTCTGGAGGATTGCTTAATCTGACCCGGGAGGAATATCATAAAAACCCAAACTCTAATTCCAGTTTATTTCGTGCCCAAGTACCACTTGGGAACGATTTGAAATAGGAAGTCACGGCGCAAGATTAAAATTAATTTCCCGTGCCGGCCTGAAAAACCAGGGATCAAAGACTACCGTGGTGGGATTTTTCCAGCGCGGCGGTTCCGGCGGCACCTCCAGGGCTCGCACCGGATAACTCGGACTTTTCCGCAGCATGCTCAAGGCCGGCCAGGTGCGCACCACTACCCGCCCTTCCTTTACCAGATAATAAGCGATCTTTCTACCGTCGGGAGAAAAGCTGGGGCTGCCCCATAACGGGTCCAAATCTAGAGGCAACCGGAAAGATTCCTCTTTGTCGCGGCGGGCATCGTAAATAAAAATGCGGCTGAGACTTAGCCCTTCACTGGACAGGATAAACACCCGGTCTTTGACCACTTGCGGTTGTAGATAGGACCAGTAGGGTAGGAGCTTGGTCTGGCCATCCGGCAAGATAATCTCTACCTGGCCGATATAGAGGCCCATCGGGCCCTGGCCCTCGATCACGGTTTTGTTGACCAGCCGGGCCCGCAGTTCGGCGGCAGTGCCTGCGGCGACCAGTGCCAGCAGCGTAATACCAGCAATTACGGCCCCTAGCAGGGACGGTAAACAGCCCCTGCGGCCGCAGAACGCTGATCGGCGGAAGGCATTTGGACTAGCAAGCTTCGACATCGTTAGTTGCAGCGATTAAGTGGGTTGTTTAGCTAGGCGGCGGCTGAAAGATTTTTATTGATCACCATCAGCGGCAATCAGCGGTAATACTGTTCAAGGTGCAGGAAGCCCTTGTTATTCCTGCACCTCGCCCCTATTTTATCAAATAATTATCCTCTACCCTGCCATACCAGGTTTCCTTAAGATAATATCCTTACCGAAAAGTGGTTTGTCCCTGGCCCTCAGGCACCCATAAAATACTCTTCTTTCAGGGCCGGGGGTTTAAATTCAATGACCCGCAGCAATAACACCGGGACGGTGGCGTGGCTGACCACCTTTTCGGCTACACTACCCATGATCCAAGCAACCTCGCCTTTGCCGTGGGTAGCCAGGGCAATCAGATCCATGTTGTTGTCTCGGGCATAGGCAATGATCTGCTGGGCCGGCATGCCCTCTTCATAGACCGTGTTAACCTCAATCCCCTTGCCCTTTAGTTCATTAGCCGTATCTTCCAGGTATCTTTCCGAGACCCGCTTTTCCTGGGCCGCGGCTTCGACAAACACATCGGGACTGGGACTGCCTTCCACTCTAAACATACCTGCACCGCCAACCGTCATCAAGGTGACCTGGGCCTCGCAGGTTTTGGCCAACTCTTCTACCTGAGGTAAAATCTTTGCCGCTAATTTCGAGCCATCCAAGGGAACCAAGATCTTTTTAAACATGAGATCCTCCTGCATTGAGTAGTTAGTAACTCGTAACAAGTTGTTGCTTGTTTACTTTGGCTCCGAAATGCACCAGGCTAGATTCCCTGACGCTGACTTTGCCATTTTCGCCAGCCGACATCGTGTTTTTCTTGAAATTGCTCTCCTCTTAAATCTCTTTTTTTTTAAAATAAGGACTATTTATCAATCTGTCAATGACAAAATGGTCGGGATTTAAATCTCGTCATCAGCAGGGCTAATAATTGCCGGAGTGGTTTCGGGATGTTCGTAATAAACGGTTATAACTGGTAAAATCGCGGTTGCCGCGGTCAATCTCCAGGTGTTGGTCCATCATTTTTAACTTGGCGTCCAGATCGTCCAGAAAGTAAACCAGCAGGGCCTCGCGGGTCTTGGGCAGCACCGGGGAGCCGTACTCCTGATAACCATGATGGGCGACAATGATGTGCTCCAACTGCAAAAGCAGGTTCGGGTCTGGAAAGTTTTGGGCCCGGGCTTCATCCCGCACCATCTCCAGACCCAGGATAATATGACCTAACAATTGCCCCGGGATGGAATAATCCGGGGCCTGGGGGTTGTGGATTTCCTGGATTTTGCCGAGGTCGTGGAGGATGACCCCGGCGACTACCAGACTGCGATTGAGGTGGGTATAAACCGCGATGGCTTGGACCGCCATCCGGGCCAGGAACCAGGTGTGTTCCAACAACCCGCCCAGGTAGGCATGGTGATAAAGCCGGGCCGCGGGACAGACTTTAAAAGTCTCAGCATGCCGGTGGAGTAGGGCCAGAACCAATTCTTTGAGAGGAGAGGCTACATGCTCTTCCGCCAGATTTAGCAGCTCCTGCCACATCTGGTCCCGATCATAGGCAGTGGCCGGAATCAGCAAAGAGAGATCCAGATCCTTGACCTCCTTGCGGTGCTGGCGGATACGGTCCACCGTCATGATGGCCTGGACCGAGATCTGTAGTTCATCATTAAAGGAGCTGACCCGCCCCTTTACCGCCACATAATCACCGGCAGTAAGAGGCTCGGGATATTTTTCCAAAACATCCGACCACACCTTGGCTTTCAGAGAGCCGCTGCGATCACCTAACAGCAAGGACAGATAGGGTTCGCCGTTCCGGGTCAAACGAGATTCCAGGCGCTTGAGGACAAAATATTGTTGCACGGTATCCCCATCTCGCAAGTCCTTGATAAACTGGTGAACCATAAGATTTGTCTCCTTAGCCGTAATGGGGCCCGGCAGTTAGCGGGCCAAATCGCCTGGTCAGCCATCTGAGCATGCCCTAAAACAATTTAAGTTTAAGGCAAAAGCTTACCCACAGCAAGGGAAATTATTTCTAATAATAAGTAATTTCCTTAACTTGACAACTTCTCCGGAAATAATTATTTTTTAGTTGTTTAAAACCGATAATTATCATATGAGCTTTATGGCATTGGTTAGGGTCTACGGTAAATAAAATGCTGATTCAAGCAGCCTTAGTGGTTTAGGGGTGATGAGCCGGGATGTTAATGATGAGGTGCGAGGTGGTGGAGCTGATCCGGGGGGGGGCAGGTTAATTTTATTGGAAGTTCAAAAATTGCCATTTAGATTTTATTATGTTAATATTTATGGATTGATAAAATCCGCCTTTTATAAAGAACGGAAGCTCTACCGGATGAAGAGGAATCTCTCATGGAGAGTGATTATATCAACAAATTAGTAAATTTGGGGAAAGAAAAGGGTGGTTATCTGACGTATGACCACCTTAATGAAATTTTACCGGCGGAAATGGTGGATCCCGTCCAGATAAAAGAAGTGTTTGATACCTTGCAAGAAGAAGAAATCGAGGTCGTCGATAGCCTGGAGGAAGTGGGCTTTGGCGAAGTTGAGCTGGCCGAAGAAGCCGCTGAGGCCGAGGGAGAGGAAGCGGCCGAACCCGAGGAGGTCCCCGAACAGGAGGGCATTGTGGCGGCTTATTTTCGCGAGATGCTGCGTTATTCGGTGTTAACTCCCGAGGAAGAAAGGGAACTGGGTAAAATCATTAAGAATGGCCAGGAAAGCATTCTGAAGATGGTCTGTGCCAGTACCTCCGGGCTGGAGGAGATCAAGTGCCTGCGTCAAAAGGTGCAGGAATGGTTTCAGACTGAAGAGAAAACCGCGCAGGCCAAGGAAAAATTGTTCCGCTTTATTCATCAGACTTTGAAACAGGTGCAACGGCGCCGTCCGGAAGCGATTGAAATTAAACAGCTGGCCAAGCAGATCAAGTATAAGGAAAAAGAGGTCACCCGCGCCCGGGATGAGATGATCAAGGCTAACCTGCGTCATATCTCCATCGCGGTCTAAGCTTTTCCGACCTGATCCAGGAAGGCAACCTAGGGTTGATGAAGGCCGTGACCCGCTATGATTATACTACTGGCTACCGCTTGAGCACTTTTGCCTCGTGGTGGATTCGCCAAACCATTACGCGGGCGATCTATGACAAGACCCGGACTATTCGGATCCCGGTGCATCTCCAGGAGATCCGCAATCGCTGTTACCGGGCCTTTTATGATCTGCTCAAGGAATTAGGCCGGGAACCCTTGCTGAAGGAGATTTCCGAGCGTTCCGGGGTGCCGGAGGACAAGATTTTGGTGGTCACCAATCTCTCGGACGAACCTATTTCGCTGGAAACCCCGGTGGGCGATGAGGGTGATCGTTTGGGCGATTTTATCCGCAACGATCAGGCCATTTCTCCGCATGAGGCCATCGTGAGCTCAGAGTTGGGCGAAAAGACCGATGCCATCCTGGCGACCCTGACCCCGCGTGAGGAAAAGATCATGAAGATGCGCTTCGGCATCGGGGCCGAAGTGGAGCACACCCTGGAGGAAATCGGGCGGGAGTTCAAGGTATCTCGGGAGCGCATCCGGCAGATTGAGAAAAAGGCGTTGAAAAGGTTAAAGCATCCTACCCGCAAGGCAACGCTGGAGGACTTTCTGGAATAATTACCGGAACAGGAGTTAGTCTGCCCTGATTCATCCACGCTCAGGAGGATCGATCATGACAGTTATGGACCCCCAGAAGTTGGCCGCGTCGCGGGAGCGCTTATTAGAACGCAAACGCAAGTTATGGCAAGAGGTGAAAAATCAGATCAAAACCGGTTTAGGGGAAAGCTACCAGGACCTCCTGTCCACGGTTCGGGATAATGAAGATCAGGCTCTTGCCAATCTCCTGGAAGAGACCCAATTTTCGCTGATTGAACCCAAACGCCAGGAACTGATGGCTATTGAAGAAGCTTTGATTAGGATGGACCATGGCACCTACGGGTTCTGTGAAGACTGCGGGGCTCCCATTGAGCCCCGGCGGTTGGAAATCATGCCCCAAACTTCCTTATGCCGGGAATGTCAAGCCCTGCGTGAGAAGGTGGCCAAGGCCGGAGGACGCTGACTCTGAAATTGCGATATCTGGGTTGGTCAGCTTAAGTTTGATGGAAATCGCCGGGGTCGGTCAGAGCCGCTCCTACTCCGGGGGTAAGCGCCGATGTTCCAGGCAAGGCAGGGCCGATCGGATCTGGTAGCACCAGGCCCCAGGGATCGACGATCAGGGAGCGACCATAACACTCCCGTCAATGGCCCGGGCCCGGAGCAGCACCTCCCAATGATCCTTGCCGGTATGCATCATAAAGGCGGCTGGCAGGATGATCACCTCGGCACCGCGCCTTACCAGAGCGCGAAACAATTCCGGGAAGCGCACATCATAACAGATGGCCAGACCCAGGGTAAAGGCTTCCGGTGCCAGGGAGACGGTGACCACTTCGTGGCCCGCCTGCACATAACGGGATTCATGATGACTGGGCCGGCCGGATATGGTAATATCAAAGAGGTGGATCTTACGGTAACTGGCTAAATGCTCGCCCTGTGGGCTGAGCAGGACTGCGGTGTTATAAGGCTTGGGGCCCGCCGCGGTGAGCTCGGGAAAGGTGCCCAGCAACAGATAAATCCGCAGTTCGGCCGCCAATTGCCGAAATTCCTGGATCAGCGGCCCGTCTAATGGTTGGGCCGTGGGCGGCGTGGCTGTCTCATTCGGTCCCAGGTAGGCAAAATGCTCCGGCAGCGCCACCAACCGGGCCCCGTGTTGGGCCGCTTCCTGGATAAGTTGGCGGGCCCGCTGTCGATTATGGCGGACATCAGTAGTACTATGCATCTGCACCACCGCGACCCACATCTGAGCACCTCTCTCCTCACATCCTAATGGTTAGTGTCAGATCGGATTATATACTGGATTAACGAAAAGTTGAAATGGAAACACAACCAGGGTTTTTTTATGGCTACTCCAGAGTACTAGGGAATTGGCGTTCAAGGGGCAACTTAGGGTCAAGAGAGTGGGCCAGACCATTAACCGTGGAGAGGTTCCCGAGCGGCCAAAGGGAACAGACTGTAAATCTGTCGGCGATGCCTTCGGAGGTTCGAATCCTCCCCTCTCCACCAGTAATTTGGCAATGTTAGGGAGATTGGGCTTGCGAAACCGGAGGACGGCTAGGAAGATGCCGGAATGCAGCTTGGCCCCTGCCAATCCTTAGCATCCGGGCGGGAATAGCTCAATTGGCCAGAGCATCAGCCTTCCAAGCTGAGGGTTGCGGGTTCGAGTCCCGTTTCCCGCTCCATTATCGGCCCACGTAGCTCAGTAGGTAGAGCACTTCCTTGGTAAGGAAGAGGTTCACCGGTTCGATCCCGGTCGTGGGCTCCAGGGTGATAATAACAGGTATTGATTCCCGGACTTAGTCCCCAGGGCACAACTGCTCTTTTATGGAGATCTGAGATGGCCAAGAAGAAGTTTGAGCGCAAGAAGCCGCATGTGAATGTGGGCACCATTGGACATATTGATCATGGCAAGACGACCTTGACCTCGGCGATTACCAAGCA
>MUKC01000062.1 GCA_002049795.1 Desulfobacca sp. 4484_104
CGAGGATGATCTCCAGGTTGTCCACTCCCGTGTCAGCGACGTTGACTGCCTGGTTGATCCTGAGACTATGCAGGTCCAGCAGTGTCTTGAGGCCAATGTCCAACAGTTCCCAAGAATGCCCGTCCTCCAGGCGGTACAGATAGTTAAAGTCAACATAAAGGGGCTTGAGGCGTCTTTCATCCCTCAGGTGATAGGAGATGAGAGCCACCTGGTAGTTAAGACCAGGGGAGGTATCGTAGCAGACCGGCTCCGACAACCCGCCGCATTTGAGCTTTTCCCGGATAATATTCCAAGCCAGCCTTTCCGGAGCAGCCGCCTCCGGATCAAGAGCAATTGCCTGCAAATCTACTATTAGATCGGATTTTAGCTCTTTTAAATAATGGCACAGCCGTTCAGCCTCGGTTTTGGTCTGATCCGTGTATAACAGGATAACCCGGTCAAGACCATGATGCGTATCTTGCTTTAGTAAAGTTTTGGCGGTGACGGCCACCGCGCCAGGCTGCTGGCCCACCAGGGTGATGAGTGTACTCATGACTACTCCTCCTATGCAACCGCCATTTCCCCATAACCCAACGCAGTCTTGGCGCCGAGGCCGAAGGTCGCCAGGGCCTCAGTAAGCCACGCAGCTGCTTTATCCAATAGTTCTCGATCCAGGGAGGTAAGCAAGAGCTGAAAGGTCACTTCTGGCGCCACGGTGAGGAAATAATTAGGCACCGGGCTGTAGTAATCCGCCGGCGGCTCCTGTCCCTCAGAGCCATAGTAGGGTTGGTAGTGGACGTTGATAATGTCCAGTTGGAACAGCTGCTTGTCAACCTTGGGAAAAGCATCGTAGAAACAGACTTCGCCCCGGCACTCCTGACTACCGAAGATTTGGCGGTACTGGCAGCTTTCCTCAGCCTCCCAGACGTCAAAAACGGATTTTTGGTTGGAGTTGAGAGCAGGTTCAGGATAGCCTTTCCCTTGAACATCCTGCCATGTTTTTTGCATTTCTGCCTGGATCTTCTTCAGTTCTTTCTGCAAGGTGCGGGCGTCCTTCCCGACACCAGGAAAGAGGACCAGCTTTTCCAGCAACTCCAAGGGAGTGAGTTTTTTGGGCTTGCTGTCATGCAGATTTTTGATCTCCAGCGGCTGGAGCCGGGGGATGCGGTATTTTGCCGCCAACTCCTCCAAAGCCCAGGAGCGGCACAACCCCTTGAGGGCCGTCCCTGGCAGGTAGGGAACGCCATAGAGCCGATGCAGGGTCAGACCGGTCTCCAGGGGCGTGGTGTTGCCGAAACCAACGGACAGTCGCGCCTTGGTCTCCGCCGGACTCGCCCAGACTTCCAGGCCCGACACATCGTTCAGGGTGTCGATGAGGGCCTGCTGCCGATCCCAACCATGCCGCGCCGACCCTTTGTTCCGCAAGCGGTCAGCCAGAGTCACCAAATCCCGCCACAAGTTCTTTTTATCAATCTGACTGAAGTTTTCATCCTGATAGGGTAGAAGGCGTTGCAGGGCCAGGGAGAAATTGCCACATGTGGTCCAAGGCAGTTGATCACCCCGACGGACATCTTCAGGAAGAGGGAATATGGTGGCGGGCTTGGTGGCTGGCGAGGAACTGCCGCCGCCGGAGGAGAGCGAACCGAATCCTCCTCCCGGTTTGCCCCTGTGCTCCGGTTTACTTCTGCTTTGCAGTGGCCGCTTCTTCGATCGCTTGGCCGCCGCGGAGATGAGCCGCTGCTGCCAATAGGGGGACAAGGACGAAGAGAGGCCGGGTAATCTCTGAAAGCGCGACGGACCTTGCTTCGAAGTATAGACTGTGTGGCCGGACATAGTTTAAGCCCCCTCGGTTTTGGTCTCCGGTTCGGTCTCCAGGCCGCTGGCCACCAGTTTGAGATAATTCAGGAGCTGCAAGGCCTCCACCGTGGCCCGGAGATAGGTGCGGCTGTTGTTTTCCCGAATATTGGCCAACAGAACGCCCTCAGCATAGTCCACTGCATAAGGTGGGGCATAATAAAAATTCCGGTTGTCGTCACTCCGGGTCAGCCAGCGCCCCAAGTGTTTGAGAAGCAATTCCTCGGCGCTGTCCCCCTTCTTGGTGCGTTTGGCGGCCAGATAGGCCAAGGCTTGGCCTAAGCCATTGGCATTGACCATGGCTGGGAACTTCTTTGCCAAGTTGACGTAGCGGGAAAAATCACCTGGTTTCCCTTTGGCTTCCTGGGCAAATTTATACGCCGCCCAGTAGCGCATCTGTTCCAGGGTCTGCCGTTTGGAGGGTTTTGCCTTGTTCATGATGTCCCTCCCTTAAGCACACTATAATATCGGGGCCGTACCAAGCCCCGGCCCACGGTCTCATCGCCGCCCACCTGCAAAATTTTGCCCTTATTGATAATGCCCTGTAAAAACTGCATGCTGGCCTGGGCCGTCTGCCGGCCGTTGCTCTTGAGGGGCAGATCCTTGGCCAGGGCCAGGGAGTAGAGCACGGTGTCGGCCAGGAGCAGTTCCTGGCTCCACAGGGCGCCGGTCTCTACGGTGCCGGTCTCGCCGATGCGGATGCGGGTCACCACCTCGGTGGAGAGATTGACAAAATCCTGGAAATAGTCGTCTGGCACCACCACCAGTGACTGCTCTAGACGATTTTTGATATAACTGAAGACCGGTTCGCACGGCAGAGCGTTGTCTTTGAGCCAGGTAGTCAGTTTGCCAAGTGCTTGCACCTGGCTGACATCTTGTTGCAGGGCCATATCTTCCAGGATGACCTTGCCATTTGCTTTATCGTCCTCTTTCATGGCCACCTGGCAATTGGCCGCAGTCAGGGCGCAGTCTTCCAGAGGCTGGAGATTCTGGATCGCCTTCATAACCTCGTTGGTTTTCTCCAACATGTCCAGCCGGCGCTGGAACCTTTCCAGCACCAAGGGACAAGTGATCCAGGCAAAGCCGCCCACAAAGGAACGCACCGGGAAGAGCAGCACTTGCGCATCGGTGAAGGCCAGGGAGCCGCTGTGGTCGCTGGACTGTTCGGTCGACGGCCCAAAGACCTGGATGATCTCCTGGCGTTTGGCCGGGTTTGCCTTATACAACCCCTCGGCCCAGTCCCGGCAGGCGCCCTTGACGCCGCTGGCCTGAATGATGGGGTAGTTGGTGTGACGCTCCCGCTGCAACGGCAGGTCCACATGGGAAATATTGGTGCCGCTGCCAGCGTGCAAGGGCGTTTCACAGTAGAAAAAGACCATGGCTGCTTCTTTGAACATTGCCCTCCTCCCGCTTTTACCACGTCCCCACGGCCGCCAGGCCAAACCCGGCCGCGGCCTGAAAACTGTAATGTGTCATAATTGTTTGGAGATGATATTTTTTTACCAGGATGCGGGCACCCTGCTCATCCAGAGCCTTGTCTAACTCAAAAAAGTAGACACTGCCGGCCGGCACCGCCCGCCGCAGGCGCCGGGGCGTCTGGCTGGCCAGATTCCAGCCGCCACAGGGTTCGGCCTTGTCCACCGCCGCGGCTACCAGAGTGCCCGTCAGTCCTCCCAGATGCCAGGTACAGTCCGTGGGCTCTACGTCCTCCGGCAGCCAACCAGATTGGAACAAGGCAGGCGTCAGCAGGTAAAGAAAGAAACGCTTTGTGTTCACCAGGGACTTCTGCAGTTCCTCTTGTTGCCTCTGAGTATTTTCTGTCGCAAAGGGCTTCGGCACCTCGTTCTCGTTGAGCCGTTGAAAATAAGCCGCCCGGGCCTCGCCCCCCAGGGGCAGAAAACCCTGCTTCGGCAGCAGCGAGGCCACGTCGTCATGGCTGCTGGTGACCTCCACCACGAGTGAGACCCCAGTCTCCAGGCGGGTAAATTCCACCATATAGATCTGGCCCGTCTCCGCCGTGCGCTGCGGGGTGAGGCGAATACCCAACCGCGGCTCGGGGATGGCCACGGTAATTTTTTTCAGGATATCGGTTTGGTTAGTTTGGTTAATTGAATCCCGCGTAAGATAAGCCGCCAGTCTGCTGCCCCGCAGGTATACCCGGGCTTCATCCTCCTTCTCCGGCGATGTCACCCCCTCGGTGCGGCTCACCAGCTGATACGGCAGGCTCGGCGGCGATACTGCCAACCCCGGCCACGCCGGCTCCTCAGGCCGGAGATAATCGGGATAGAGTTCCCCTCCCGGTTGTTTGCTGACCAAAATATCTTTCGGGATCGGCAGGAGCGCCTCCTGACCATAGGAAGTGTCACGCCATACCAGAAAAGGACCGCGAAAGCGCAAAGGTCCCAGATTGTCGGGGCCGCCCAGACGGTTATCTCCAGTGAACCCATTTAGATTCAACCCTAAATGGTGGAGCATAACCGCGCGCACTGCCCCCACCATGGTCAACGGTGTGGGCGGAAAATGACTGGCCGCCCGGATCACCTCCCCCGCCGTAAACGGCCGGCTGCCCCGGAACAACAGCACATCCAAAGGTTCAATTTTGAGCCACACCGTTACTCTCCCTCCCTGCCAGGAACCGCCCTAACAAAAGCAGCTGGGTCAACACCTCCCATATATCCAATTGCTGCAGCTCACTCTTGTTTTTCGTGCTTTTCTTTAAATTACATAGCAAGGTCCAAATATCGTGCAACACCTTCGCCACTTGCCGTTCCCAGCCGGTCTGGCTGTGCTGCCGGGCCAGGCGTCCCAGCTCCAGTGCCTGGGCTTGGACCAGATCAAATTGGAGGTTCACCGGCCCCGTCAGACCTCGGGCCCAACGGTGTTCCGCCAGGCGATAAGGCAGGCGGCTGGAAAGCTTGTCCTCGGCCAACAGTTGCATAATCCCCTCTAGAGCTTTAAGGGACCGGCAGGCTTTGCTCTGCAGCTCATAGGCAAAGGGTAAACCCACTTCGGTGCTCTCCCCGGAACGGCGCAGGAGGCGCACCGCCCAGGCATCACGTCCCAGCTTTTGTTTGGCCGTTTTCTTTAAGACCTGGGGAGCCAGTTCCAGGGCGTGATAGAGGGGATAGGAATGATGGGCGATCACCACCCCCATGCTAATGGTCATACCCTCGTGTTGCTCTTCTCCAGGCTGCACTGGCCTGATCCCGCCTAACAACCGCCGCCACCGGGCGTTGACTTCCTGATAGCCCTTTGGCAGCCCCCGGAACATCTGATACAATCTCTGCATCACCGGTAGCAGGTGCTCCAAGGGCAGAAAGGCCAGGACATCATCACCCCCGGCATAGATGAGCTTGCCGGCATAGTCCTGTTCCACGATGCTGCGGGCGCCATACAGAGCAAAATTCTTCAGGCTGTCGCTCAAAGCTACCTGCAGGGCCGCCCCTAAAGGCCGTTGGTAGGTAGATAGCGGCAGCAGGTTTTTAGCCTTTTGCAGGTCACGCACGTCCGGATGCAGCAGCCAGCGGAACTGAGGAGCCAAGGCGCCCGTGACCCAATCTCCCATTTTGTCCCCGTCCAGGGCCAGGATGGCATAATACCCCGGCGGCCGGCCCAGGCCGCAGCACTTTTTGGCCTTGGCCAACAGGGTCTGGGCTGCGTCCTGACACTTTTTACGCCCATCGGGATTTTTCAGGCCATAGGCCTGCTCCAACGCCTTTTTGTCATAGGACTCCGGATAGAGCCAGTCGCCGTCCAGAAGCAAAAATTCATTTCCTTGCGCCACCTTCACGCCACGCTGCTTTAAATAGCACCCCACAGCCGCAGGATAGGGCAGATTAAGCTTTTTAACAAAATCGGTCACGTCCTTGATATAAGTCTGCAAGGCGGTAACCAGTGTGGAATTCCCCGGTTTTGCCGCCTCCTCCAACAACTGCCCCCGCCAGGCCGCAGTGGCGATCCCGGCCGTGGACGGGAAGAGATGGTGCTCCGTAAGATCCAATTCTTCTTTAAAAAACACCTCCAAGGCCAATCTCCGGGTGAGACAGACGCTGCACAGGCTCTCTCCTTTGCGGATACGGCCCAGGAGCTTCTGGCCTGAGGAGCGCTCCAGTTCCCCCAGGGCTTCCCAAAAGGCCCGCAGCCAGCGATAGCTGTAGCGTTCCTCGTGGGGATTTGCCTTGATCTCGGGATTTCTGATGCGGTTGGCCACTTGCGTGATACTGGCCGAGGTATTCCAGGGCGGGTGCAGGGCCTCCCAGTCGCCGCACAGGGAGCACTTATGCCCCGGCTCCTCCACTTGAGCAAACTGCCGCAGGTTCTTCCGGGCCGTCAGGGCCCGGCCAGTGAGGCCGGAGAGAAGGTGATAGGTCTGGCCGACATGGGTCTTATACCCCTTGTCCTTCAAATTTTTCAGGAACTTCTCAAAATTATTGACCACGTCTGACTTTAGGTCTGGCCGGACCGCCTTGAGTATGGCCTGCGGATCATCACCCCAGGGGCAGGTGACCCAAAAAATGCCCAAACCTTCGATAAACTGGGCGGCTTGGCGCCCCCATATATCATTCAGAGCTGCGTCTGCCACGCCCCAGCCCTTTTGTATGGCTGCGATCACCTGGTCGCGCACCTTCGTGGTTACCTGCTGCCAGCCGTCGGCCACGGCGCGGGATGCCTGCTTGGCTAACTCCGGAGCCTGGCCGGCCGGCACGATTGCCGCAAAGATATTGGGGATGCTGCCGATTTCCAAGGCCTCTTGCGGAGGCTTCGACAACCCCGCGGCCTCTAAACCCTTTTCCTTAACCAGCCAATAGTCCACCAGGGGTTGTTCCCGTAAAGACGGCGACACAATGGCGTCGGGCCCACAGACTTCGGCCACCGCCTTGATGGCCTGCCAAGACAGGTATGATAACAGGAAGCTCCCCATCCAAGCGTCCTGGGTGCGGCGGGCCACGCTCACCGCCTTCTGGGCCGAGGCAATGGTAAAGAGCAGAAGGGCCGGATCACCACCGGTGCCCGCAATGGCCGCGGCCACTGATGCCTGCTCCCAGATGCTGTGGGACGGAATGCGAGGATCAGCCGGCAGACAGGTCCACAGGGTGCCCAATCCGGTTTGGTCCGCGTCGGCCAATTTATCGGGCAGCAGTCGCCACAAGGCCAGAAATAATCTTTCGGAATCAAAACCATGCGTCTGCAGATTTTCGATCACCCTCAAGACGACCTTATGCAGTACCTCGGCTTCGGGGAGTGGATCGGGCAATGTGAGCTCCAAAACCTGGCCCGACAGGGGATGGGTGAGGCAGGGCTGCTGCCGCCAGCATCCCTCCGGCAGGTCCCGGACAAAAGGCGGGATATCCAGGCCCGCAGCTAGGGCCGCGGCTTTTTCCACCTGGGTCTGGTTGATGCTGCCTGTATCTCCCAACAGGGCGGCCAGCACATTCTGCCGGTAGGCAGGGGCCTCCGCCGGATAGAGGGCAAAGTACGGCAGACGATGAAGGAACGCGGCGATCTTTAGGGGCCAGTTAGTCACAGGATTGCCTCATGGCTATTATTGATCAATTCCTCAATGAAGCCCTCCACCATCGAAAAAGTCGGAGGTTCTTTAAAATTGGGTTTCTGTTTGAACAGAATATTTTTTTTTCCTTTTACACATTCTTGCTGGACCCCTGATATTCTCAGCCGCTGCATCACTTTTTCCCCATGCTTCTCTGTTTCTGGGGTAAACTGAGCTGGCAAATAACTTACTACGGCGCTGGCCTGGCCGTCGGCAAACTTCTGAATATGCATCATCACAGGGCTGGCCCGCCGACCAGCTTTGCCCTCCTGTAAAAGATCCACACCGCCTTTGAGCTCCGGTCTAACTTGGCCGGCAATGTCTTTTTTCTTGAAGAAATAATTATGCGGCAGGCCAAAGGCAGCCCTGGTAGGTGTGGTCTTTGGGGCAGTGCCATGCCACAGGTAATCCATCATCAAATCATGATCATTCTTGGCATCTAAATTATGTTTGTAGTCACGATAATCCTTGAATTGCTTCCCGATCTTCTGCCAGGCCTTCTGGGCAGAGCTAGCTGCCGGACTGATGACCACACGACTATATGGGCTGAAACAGGTATGCTTTGGGAGAGAACCCTTCCTTGTTTTTTTTATTTCTCCCAAGGCAGCCTTCATATTCTTAAAATAATCCTGGCGCTCAGCGAAGGAAAAGGGCAAGTCATAACTATTCTCTGGTGAATTAACTTTAAATGAACCAAACCCCCGCCGGCTGCGAGCGCCCAGACCGCCAAACATCGCCAAAGCCCAAAAGGCGCGCAAGATTTTTTCCCTATCATTCTGATCCAGCGAACCAACAAA
>MUKC01000063.1 GCA_002049795.1 Desulfobacca sp. 4484_104
AAGATTATTAAGGAGGCCTCCGAGAGATCAGGGATTACTAAAAAGGTTTACCCGCACCTCTTAAGGCACTCAGACGCTATTGAGCGCCTCCGGCAGACCGGCAATCCCAAAGCGCTGCAGATTCATTTGGGCCACGCCAGTCCCATGATGACCATGCGCTATCTGTCCACCTTGACCGCCGAGGACGCGCTTAGGATTCAACAGGAGTTGGAGTTTTTTTAGCAAAAAATACGAAACTCTGCCTTTTCCTGTCTTTTATAATTTGTTAGGGGGCCAACATTATCTAGTTTTGCCAAATATAGCCCCTGACCACCGTTACGCATCCCTTCATGCTTACCAAGTGCTATCCCCAGGCTTATGGGCGACTTATTTCCCAAGGAGCAGGGCAGGAGATGCTTTAAGTCATCATGATCCTGAATTGCTTCTGGAAGGTCAGAAATCAGAAACTCTCTATCCCCAAAAAAAAGCACGTAATTTTTTTAACGCCCCTGAAAAAAAACTTGAAATTATATAGCTAAATGGCTATATTCCTAAATAGGAATATAGGAGGTATGAAATTGCAAGTTCTACTTAAAGCCCTCAAGGCCTTGGCCGATGGCAATCGGCTCCGCCTGCTCCGCCTGTTGCTGGATCAGCCCCGCTGCGTCTGTGAACTGCAGGCGGCTTTGGGCATAACCCAACCCAGCATCTCCAAGCACTTGCGCATCCTGGAGGAAGCCGGTCTGGTGACCAAAACCCGGCAGGGGCAATTTATTGACTATCAGTTGGCCGCCGCCCCAGACCCAGCCGATCAGCGGGCTGCCTTGCTGGCGCTGATCACTCCCTGGCTCCGGGCTGACCCGGAATTACAGGACCTCAGCCGCCGGGCCAGTGGCCTCAAGCGCGAGCAATTATGTCGGTCCGAAGCTCAGAATGCGACGGAAAACGCCTCAAGCAGGAACGAAGTCCGGGCCGCCGCCTCCTCAGGAGACTGACAACTTTTAAAATGCCTGAAAATATTCATTTAGTGAAACAATCAGTTGAGGATGAACGATGAGTGCAGGAGTGGCTAAACAGCTGTCCACGGTGGAAAGGTTTTTGACCCTGTGGATCTTTCTGACCATGGCCGGGGGTGTCGCCTTAGGCTACTTTGTCCCTCGTTTCACCGAGGTTTTAACCTTCTTTCAGGTGGGCACCACCAATATTCCCATTGCCCTCGGCCTGATTCTGATGATGTATCCGCCCTTGGCCAAGGTGCGTTACGAGGAACTGCCCCAGGTTTTCCGAAATTTTAAGGTTCTGACCCTGTCTTTGATCCAGAACTGGGTGACCGGCCCGATCCTGATGTTTTTGCTGGCCATCGCTTTTCTTCAGGGTTATCCGGAGTACATGGTCGGTCTGATCATCATCGGTCTGGCCCGCTGCATCGCCATGGTCCTGGTCTGGAACGATCTGGCACAGGGCGACACCGAATACTGCGCCGGGCTGGTGGCCTTCAACTCTATCTTCCAGATGCTGTTTTTCTCCATCTATGCCTATATTTTTGTCACCGTGCTGCCCGCCTGGCTGGGGGGTGGCTTCGGGTCTTAAGGTCCAGGTGACCATCTGGCAGGTAGCGGAAAGCGTCTTGATCTACCTGGGCATTCCCTTTTTCGGCGGCATGTTCACCCGCTTCTTCCTGGTCCGACGCAAGGGCTTGAAGTGGTATGAAGAAAAATTCCTGCCCAAGGTCAGCCCTATCACCCTCATGGCGCTATTGTTCACCATCGTGGTGATGTTCTCCTTGAAGGGTGAATATATTGTTCAACTGCCTTTTGATGTGGTGCGCATTGCCATCCCGCTGACCATCTATTTCTTCCTCATGTTCTTTATCACCTTCTATATGTCGGCCAAGTTGGGGGCGGGCTACCCGATCTCCACTACTCTATCCTTCACCGCGGCCAGCAATAATTTTGAGCTGGCCATTGCGGTGGCGGTGGCGGTGTTCGGCATCCATTCCGGGGAAGCCTTTGCCGCGGTCATCGGCCCGCTGGTCGAGGTGCCGGTGCTGATCAGTCTGGTCAATGTGGCCTTGAGATTTAAAGCCAAATATTTTGCGCCGCGCCGCTGTGCCCTCTGTGGCCAGGAATTAGGGACCGGCTTTGGCTTTCAGGTGCGGCGGGGAGAGAGTGAGGTCTTGCTCTGTCCGGCCTGCAGCCATGACCTGCTGCACTCCCAAGCCGCCCGCGGCCAATCCGCCGCCCCAAACTTCGTAAGCGAGGTTTGAACAGATGTTTGAGAAGATATTATTGGTCACTGACCTGTCTCCGGCCTGGGATGAGATCGTCACCTGTGCTGGAGAATTTAAGGCCCTGGGCGGCACCGAAATCATTCTGACCCACGTCATCACCGTCCGGTTCCTGGGCAGGCGGAAGGGGGCGCGGGAAGCCGAAGCCCGGCCTAAATTGGACGCCCAAAAGACTAAACTAGAGGCTCAGGGGTTCACGGTGAATAGCGAGATGCCCTTCGGCCTGGTGCTCTCCCCTTGCGCCAGTCCGGTGCTGGCGGTGATCCTCACCTTGGCCGCGGTCCAGGGCCACGTCGCCTATGGCAGTACCCTGCTCTTCGCCTATGCCTTAGGGCAGGGCACCCTGGTCATCCTGGCCGGCACCTTCACCGGCGTGCTGGACAGCTTCCTGCAATCCCAGGGCGCCAGATTCAGCACTTACTTGCAAAAGGCCGCCGGCGGCCTGATCTTTTTGGCCGGGCTGTATATCCTTTCCCAGGGGGTGCGAAATTGGTAAATCGAGCAGATGCACAAACCGCGGCGATGAGCGCGTCCGAATCATACTGGCTCAGGACCTGGCGCACCTGTCATGGGTTGTTACTCGGCCGGGAAGGGAAAATCTTTCTCCTGTTTGCGGGAATTTTCGTCTTTGCCTACTATCTGCCCTTAGGGAATGTCAAGGTCCAGGAGGCCATTCTAGAAGGCTTTCGGATGCTGCAATCCTATGCCCGCAATCACACCCTGACCTGCGTGGTCCCGGCCCTGTTCATTGCCGGGGCCATCATCACCTTCCTGTCGCAGGCCGCGGTCATGCGCTATTTAGGGCCCACGGCCAACAAATTCTTGGCCTATGCGGTGGCCTCGGTCTCCGGCTGCATCCTGGCGGTCTGTTCTTGCAGCGTGCTCCCTATGTTCGCCGGCATCTATAAACTGGGAGCCGGGTTGGGACCGGCCTCGGCCTTTCTGTACAGCGGTCCGGGCATCAACATCCTGGCCATCTTTCTCACCGCCCGGGTGTTGGGACTGAACTTGGGCATTGGCCGGACCGTGGGGGCGATCGCCTTCGCCTTTGTCGTGGGCCTGCTCATGGCCTTCTTTTTCCGGAAGGAAGAAAAGGCCAAGGCGGCCGCGGCCCTGCACCTACCGCCGGTAGAAGCGCCGCCGCGGCCCCTGTGGCAAACCACTATCTATTTTGTTGCTCTGGTGAGCTTCCTCATCTTTGCCGCCTGGGTCACGCCCCGGGAGGTCACCATCCATTTTAAAGACGGGCAACCGGTCAAGGCCGTGGTCCTGGAGGAGCGGGCCGACGAGATGATCTTTCAGCTCGCCCAGGAGTGGGAAGGCAAACAGCCGGAGGACCAGGTGGTCATCCCCAAGGAGCGCCTCTCCCACCTGGAGCGGGAGCAGTCCTGGGGGTTGACGGTGTCCCAGAACAAGTTTTACATTGCCGGGGCCATTCTGATCGCCATCCTGTTGATGCTCTGGCGCTGGTTTACCCGGGAGGAAATCGGCCAGTGGCTGCATAACACCTGGGAGTTCACCAAACTCCTGGCGCCCCTGCTCTACGGCGGAGTCCTGGCGGTCGGCTTTATCAGCGCCCTGATTCCGGCCCAGTATGTGGCCGCCTGGGTCGGGGATAACAGCCTGGCCGCCAACCTGACCGCCTCGGTCATCGGCGCCTTCTGGTACTTCGCCACCCTAACGGAAGTACCGATCACCCAGGCCCTGATGGGTATGGGCATGGCCCAGGGGCCGGCCCTGACCCTGTTGTTGGCGGGGCCCGCCTTGTCGCTCCCTAACATGATCGTCATCGGCCGGGTCATGGGTTGGAAAAAGACCCTGGTATTTTGTCTGATTATTGCGCTAATCGCCACTGCCACCGGGATGCTCTACGGCCACCTGGTGGGCTAAGGCAAGTTAATTATAAAGGAGATCAATATGAAAAAATTGCAGATTCTGGGGCCGGGGTGCCCCAAGTGTATCGAACTCGGCCAGCGCACCGAGGAGGCCGCCAAATCTCTGGGTCTGGATTATGAGTTGGAGAAGGTCACCGAATTGAACCAGATCATGGCCTATGGGGTGATGATGACTCCGGCCCTGGTGGTGGACGGCGAAGTCAAGGTGGTGGGACAGGTGCCCAGCCTCGAGGACATCAAAAAAATCATCGGTTAGAGCAGTCAGGCATGGCCTTTTAAGCTAATTGTCATTATTTAAGAATCACCCACAAACCATGAAAACGACATTTTCTATGTAACTGTAAGTTATTAAAAGTTCTCGGGGGTAACCACCTTATCTTTAAACCTTAAACCTTGAACCTTGAACTTTGAACTTTTCAAAGCTAACGCGGAAGACTTGGAAGCGCCGCAAGGGGAGAAGGATGGCCGATTATGTTGAAAGTCTTGTTCCTCTGTGCCGAAAACGCCTGCCGCAGCCAGATGGCTGAGGGTCTGGTGAATCATGACCTGGCCGGGCAGGTCAAGGCCTTCTCCGCCGGGATCAGACCCAGCCGGGTGAATCCCCGGGCTATTCAGGTCATGGCCGAACTGGGCATCGATATCAGTCAGCAGCGCTCCAAGTCGGTGGACGAGCTATCTGGCGAGCAGTTCGATCTGGTGATCACCGTCTGTGACCAGGCCCAGCAAGAATGTCCCATCTTTTCAGGAGACACCGAGGTCAGGCACGTGGGTTTCCCGGACCCGGCCCAAGCCACCGGCACGGACGCGGAAATTCTCACGGTGTTCCGCCAGGTGCGGGATGACCTGCGGAAGCAGTTAGTGCCGCTGCTTAAAGAAAAGGTGGCAAAATAGATGGCGACCAAGACTGAATAAGATAACTATCGGCTAATGTGAGCTAGTGCCATAGTTATTTTAGGAGATTTATGATGTTATTAGAGCACGTTAGCAAATTTGACATTTTCCGGCCCAAATGTGAT
This sequence comes from Desulfobacca sp. 4484_104, assembly GCA_002049795.1. GTDB lineage: Bacteria > Desulfobacterota > Desulfobaccia > Desulfobaccales > Desulfobaccaceae > Desulfobacca_B. Next base: position 5,178 of record MUKC01000063.1, read on the forward strand.
TCTACTAAGGAGGTGCTGCACGCCATCGCCCAGATAGAGGAAGATATTGCCCCGGCCTTGCCTTATGTCCACGCCGAGCTGGGCGGCTGGGATTATGATCGGCACAACCAGGTGCTGCTGCTCAAGCTGTCCCCGGGCAAGGCGATTACCCTGCAGCCCCACGAGATCGCTATCCGGGGCTGTCGCGACCAGGAGGAGGCCCAGGCCTTGCTCAAGTGGATTCAGGGGCAGATCAATGAGATTTATGAGCGTCGGGACCAGATTACCCCCCGCTACAGCAGCCAAGCCGGGCTCAAGGTGATGGAAATCCTCAAACTCCTGCCCCGGACCAACTGCAAGGCCTGCGGCTACACCACCTGCATGGCCTATGCCGCGGCCCTGCGGGAAGGGGAGATCAGCCTCCAGGACTGCCCGCCCCTGTGGGAAGAAAAGTACCGGGAGAAGCAGGACAAGCTCCAGACCTACCTGGAGAGCTTTGGCTGGCGGGCCCTGGATGCGGACTGACGGAATCTAACAACTTTTTCCGTTCCCAAGTACAACTTGGGAACGAGTTGGAAACTTGGGAACGAGTTGGATTCGAACGAGTTGCGGCCGCTTCCTTAAGACTCAGCCTGAACAGGAGGACGTTGTGGGGAAAAAGCTGGGAAGTAAAGGTATCCGAAGGGCGATTTTCATCATCATCCTGTTGATTATGGCGGTTGGGGTCATGCAACTGAACTCGTCCGGCAGGGGACAGGCTCAGAGCACTGGCGCTCTGCCAGGTGTTTCTTTGCCGGGGCCGGAAACCTCAGGAGTGGAGGCTGACACCACTGCCCTCCAGAAGCCGGAAAGCCCCGCCGGGGTCTGCCCGCCTTTTAAGCTGCGCGATGAGCAGGGGCAGATCATTGATCCGGTGCACGGTATCAATGATAAGGTGCCGTATTCGCCCAAGCAGACCTGCGGCGCCTGCCATAATTATCAACTGATCACCGAGGGCTATCACTTCACCCAGGGCAAGGGAGAGGCGCTGCCTAAGGAATACGGAGACCGTTACAACTGGGTGCTCTATCCCGGCAATTACGGCGGCAACTGGTGTTCCCCGGCCCCGCTGTATCGCCAACTGGCCCCCAAGCAGAATAGCCAGGCCCGGATGATCGACATGACCTCCTTTGATTTTGTCACCGCCACCTGCGGCAATTGCCATCCCGGCGGGGGACCACTGGAGGTCGATCGCGACGGTCAGCGTTATGATAAACGCATGCGCGATCCCGCTGCCGGCCTCACGCCGGGCGGAGAAAACGGCCTGGACGGCGATTACTTTAAGGCCCGCTGGTCAGAGACCGGAGTGATCGAAGCCGATTGCCTGCTGTGCCACCTGCCGGAGTACGACTATAAAAAACGCAACGACCAGCTGGCCGACCTGAATTTTAAGTGGGCCGCTACCGTCGGTGCTGGTTTCGGCCATGTCACGGGCACGGTTAAGGCTGGAGCGAGGCCGGAGGTTGTTTATAACCAGGGATGCTTTGACGCCGACGGCAATGTCAAGCTGCACCTGGCCCCCGAGCCCCGCAATGCCACCTGTTTACACTGCCACGCCAAACCGGGCTGGAAAAAACGCGGGGCCGCGTTTTCGCCGCGCACCGATGTCCACCTAAAGGCCGGATTGCGCTGCGTGGACTGTCACGCCGCCGGTAGTAAGGCCGCCGACCCTCGGATTCGGGGCAAAGAAATACATCAATTCGGCAAAGGCGACGACCCCTCGGGCTGGGTCCGCAATGACCTGGACGACACCGTACGCCAGTGCGCCGACTGCCATCTTACCGGCTACCTGAACGCCCCTATTGCCCGACATGAGGACTTGCCCGCGGTGCATCTGGCAGGCTTGTCCTGCCAGGCCTGCCATATCCCCTGGCGGCCGGTGAAGTCGGCCCAGGTGCAGGTGAGCGACGTCTTTAACCCCGGCCCGCTGATCTCGCCGCCCCCCAAGCGCATCTGGACCTTTTACGACCCCTTCCTGAAGTATTGGAATCACTACGGCGAACTGGCCCGGTACACCACCCAGGACCAGCCTACCGATCCTTATCGCCCGGTGCTCACCTGGTATAAGGGGAAAATCTTCCCGGTTAATCGGGTGCACAGCGCCTGGCCGGGGTTTATCGAGGAAGGTAAACCCGGTCTCAACCAGGCCTTTATGAAGGACGCCTTCCGGATGTGGCAAGAGCACCGCCAGAACCCGGCCAAGTATCCGGAACTGGCCCAGATTAAAGATGACAATGGCGACGGCCTGCCGGAAGTGAACCGCCCGCCAGAAATCGATGCCTTCATTAACTCGGTGCGGGCCTATCTGACCGACACCGGCTTTGAGCTGGCCGGGAAGACGGTGGTCTGGGTCATGGACGACCGGGTTTATACTTCGGGGGCCCAGTGGCGACCGTTGGCGAAACATGATTTCGAAGCCTCCCCCTATGCCTCGGTCTATAAATACAGCCATGACGTGGCCCCGGCTAAGGCCGCTTTAGGGGCCAAGGGCTGTGCCGACTGCCATAGCCCGGAGGCCCCTTGGTTTACGGCCCAGATCCTCACCTACCCGTTCGGAGCGGATGGCCAGCCGATAACTATCAAGCAGGCCGAGCACTTAAGATATACGACCGTGCCGCCCGATACCGAACCCTGGATCTACTGGACCAAGGTCTTCTTTATTTCCCTGACTATCGTGGTCATGTTGGGGCTGATCGTCCATATGCTGTTAGATGTCTGGCACGCCTACGCCGGACCCCGCGGGGAGAGGGAGCCAAAGTGAGTAAAACTGCTGAAACCGCCCCGGTGCGGCGCTTTGATATCTATTTCCGCCTCTACCATATGCTCCTGGTGATCAGCGTCACCATGCTGGTGATTACCGCCATCCCACTGTGGTGCGTGCGCTTTCCCTTTGCCGCCTGGCCCGCCGGGATCATCGACCTCTTTGGCGGCCTCGAAGCGGTGCGGCTGGTGCACCGTGGGGCGGGATTGATGCTGATTTTTGCCTGTATCTATCATTTCCTCTATATATTGCTGCATCCCGTTGGCCGCCGCGATTTTTTGCTGCTGCTGCCCCGGAAACAGGATTTTAGCGATCTTTACCAAAATTTGCGTTACTTCTTAGGCAAATCCGAGCACCGTCCCCGGTTTGGCCGCTTTTCCTACTTCGAGAAATTTGATTACTGGGCGGTGTTCTGGGGCGGCATCATCATGATCGGCACCGGTCTGATCATGTTATATCCGGAAGCGGTGGGCGCTTGGCTTCCGGCCGGCGTGACCACTAAGGTTTTGGGGGTGGCGCGGGAAGCCCACTTTCACGAAGCGATCCTGGCGGCCCTGGCCCTGTTTACCTGGCATGTCTTCAATGTCCATTTCAGACCGGGTAAATTTCCCGGCAGTATGGTGTGGTGGCATGGTAAGATTACCAGAACCGAACAGGAAAGGGAGCATCCCTTGGAGGGCGAGGAAATACAGTTTATTAAGACACTAAAGAAAGATATGTAATGATATTTACCTTTTGTGCGACAATGAGCTGATGATCCCATAAACCCTGTCAGGAGCTGCTAATTCCTACCATGTCTCTCTATCGGGGTCGAACGCTGAGCCGGGCCGGGTTTCGAAGCAAGCTTCGGTTACTTCCCGCCATCCCCAGGTTCATCATAACCATAATGTTGCTGCTGACCATCCCGGCCCCACCGGCCGGGGGAGCGGACCACTCTGCTTATCCCCAGTTCATCAGGGGGGATGAATTCTTTATTCCCGGTCAACCGCTGGTGTTGTATGTAACCGCGCAACCCCGCTTCACCGCCATCGAGAACGACAGCCGCAACAATATTGACAACCATTTCTTTGGCTGGCGGCGGCTCAAGCTCCGGATGTTGGGAGAGGCAACCCCACGTCTATCTTATTATTTCCAGGGAGTATATAAAACCCATAATTTCAGCCCCACCGATAACCGCATTACTTTACAGGAGGCCTGGCTGGTCGGGAAATTCTTGCCGGCCCTGAGATTGAAGGTGGGACAATTCAAACCGCCCATGGGGTTGGAGCGGTTTACCGCCGATGAAATGCTGCTCAGCATCGAACGCAGCCTGCCCACCGATAACCTGATCCCCAACGGCAAACTGGGGGACAGCTTTGCTCGGGATTACGGGTTCCAGGCCAGCGGCTTTTTCTCCCGCCCCAGACTTGGTTACGAGTTGGCGGTTATGGGCGGCAACGGCGCCAATGAAGGCCACCTGTTGCAGCGAGGATCATATTTAGTGGTGGGACGCCTGACCTGGCGACCCTGGCAACCCGCCATAAACCGTGCCGACCTGCAAATGGGCGCCGCCATGTCCTTCAGGCGCACTCATGATCTGAATCTGCGCCAGCAATTGCCGGGCAGCGGCAAATTAGGGTACCAGCATTTTAATGGCCGGGATTATCACTACAATGTCTTTCTGGCCCTGGATAACGGGCCGGCCTCGTTACGCGGCGAGGGCTTCTGGGCCCGCTACCATTCCTGCGTTCCCGGGCTGTCCAGTTTAAACGCCCTGGGCTTTTATGCCCAGGCCGCCTATTTCCTCCATCCCCGGCTGCAGGGAGTGGCTAAATTTGAATATTTTGATCCCAACCAGGCCCGGCACGATTCCCAGGACCGGCGCTGGACCACCCTGGGCCTGAACCTGTATCTGGTCGGCAACCAGCTCAAGCTCCAGGCCAATTATACCTTTAAGACCGAACGGAGGGGCGAAATTCACAATGACACCTTCATGGTGCAGGCCCAATTTTTCTTCGGATATCCTCCCAACCCCCGCTTATGAAGTCTGGAGCGCCTAAGGTTTGGGTTTAAAAATTGTTTAACCGGAAAGGAATCTCAATGACCAAGAAAACCACGGTGGTTCTGGGGATTATTTTTTGCCTGACGGTCTGCAGTTTGCTGGCCCAAGATAATATTCCCCTAGAAAAAAAATTTCAGACCAAACTGGGTAAACACGTGACCGCCAGCCAAGCTTATGAAATGTGGCAGGCCAATCCCGACACGGTAAAAATCCTCGATTGTCGCACCCCCGAA
>MUKC01000172.1 GCA_002049795.1 Desulfobacca sp. 4484_104
CCCCAGGCAAAAGATACCGGCCGCGACCGCTACCTCAGCGCCATAGACGGCATGCTTTACGGACCGGGCAAAAAAGACGGTTTTGTCACTGGCCGGCTTTACACCAATGTTTTCTGCCGGATGCAGTTCGTTATTCCAACTGAAATGGAATTGAAAACGTTAAAAGGCGGTTTTGCCCTCTTCAGTGGGCGTCAACAGCAGTTCATTTTTCTCTATCGCCGGTTTGACCACTACCTGTCTCCCGACGAGCTGGCTGATTCCTTGATGAAAAAATATGCCGTTAGGCTGCGATCAGAAGAAGACATCACCCTCAATCGAACCAGGGGAATACGCAGGAAGTACAGGGTACAGGATAAAAATGGCCGCTGGCAGCAGATAGTCCTGACTTCCCTGTCGCGGCCGAAATTCGGCTACCTTTTCTTCTGCCGACAATAAAAATTTACCGGGTACGGCGGGGAGATACGCTGGCCGGCATAGCGAAACGCTAATTTACCGGGTACGGCGGGGAGATACGCTGGCCGGCATAGCGAAACGCTTTTTAGATTCAACTGAAGAAGCCGAAGTCCTGGCCGGCTACAATGGTCTGAAGGGAAAGTTTGGCCCGCGGCAGCCGCTGCCCGTCGGCATGCTTTTGAAGGTGATCATCAGCCGACAGCCTTCCAGCATAATTGCCTCGGTACTGCCGAAAACGTTGCGGTCAGGAAGTTGATCGGGGGTCATTACCTGAAAAAAACCACCTTTCCAGGTTAACAGTTCATAAATAGCTTCTTCGCCATCAAGGGTTTCCGTGGCGGCAAAGATAATTTCTCCGTCGTGCAGGTAGACGTTGGCGGTTTTTCCCGCATCATTTTTGAGTTTGATCAAGGCATCCTTGCCCCGGTTGACCAAAATCTGCACGGTTTCCATGAAACCCATTTCGTCCAGTGAACCGGATACGCCGGCAGCGCCGCGGTTGTTTGTTCTGGATGCCTGATATTGTTTGATCAAGCGGCCGAATTTCAAAAAAGCCACCTGGGTGCTGCTGTCCTTGGCAATGACGTCATCCGCTCCCACCAGTAAAGCCTCTGAAATCATTTTTTCATCGGTGATAGAGGTAAAGAAAACAAACGGCACTTGATGGTTCTCGGTGGATTCGGCGTGTACGTGATGCATGAGCCGGCAAAAATCCAGGCCATCGTATTCATCGCCAACCATTTCGCTGACTACCAGGGACACTTCCTGCTGCCGCAGGCAGGCTTGAGCCTGTTCCACGTTGACGGCAAAAATGATGTCATAGTTTTCCCGACTCAGCTGTTGGTACAAATCGCCATGGTCACGTTCAAAAACCGGATCGAGGATCAGAATGACTCCGCGGTTTCCACCCAGCCCGGACAAGCGTTGTTCATGGGCTACTATCTGTACCAGTTGACTTACCAGTTCCTCGTCCAGCAAACCTGAGTCATTGCGGCCAAGAAGCAGATTCCGCAGCTGATTCGGTTCAAGGTATTCGACTCCTTGATCATTCAGGATTTCAAAATAGGTCAACAGCAGGGTGATAATTTTGGAAGCCAGAGGCAGCTCAGCGGTTGAAGGCTGATTGATGCCGGCAATGATTTCCGCCAGGGAAAAATTGTCCTCAATTTCTCGCAGCATCAATGACGACTGTTCATATGGAAGGACGGGCATGATGGAAAAAACATCATCATGTTCGCTTATTCCCGGTAGATAGCGGCCAATTTCCTTTAAATAGATAGCCAGTTGCAACGCTTCCTGGCTCTTTCTGTTCATGCCGATTGAGGTTGCCATTAACCGGGCATAGTGCGAAAGCTGGTCACAGCTTTCCTTGATCTCCCGTTTGTTCCAGGTCATCCTGGCCAGCAACAGTTTCACGGTTGACAAATAGGTGCGAAATATTTGTTCCGACGACAGTTCAGTCCCCAGCAGAATACCGCCCAAGGTTCCGTAGTGGCGGATTTCCAGTGGTTTACCATTCTTTTGTTTAAAAGACTCAAAACGCTGGCTGCTGGTTTGAAAAGTGCGGCGCTTCAACAGGTACATGGCCTCTTCCCGCTCCAGTTCCTTGACGGCTTCACCTTCATCTACCACGGCCTTTACCCGGTAGCCTTCCAGGAGCAGGAGCGTTTTGAGCGCATTGCGGATTTTATGGTCAGGTTCAACCAGAATGATCCGTCTCCCCTTTGAGGATTCAACTACGGCAGCATCATCATCCTGGAGTTTATCCTGTTTCCCCGACTCAACCTGAAAATCAATAATCTTGAAATCAAAGGGAAGCTCTATGCCGCGTTTTTCCCGGGTTATCTCCCGGTGAAAGCAGTATTTTTGCACGGCATCGAGCACTTCAACCTGTGATGCCACCTGCCACTGGATTGTGGATGACTTCCAGATTCGGTCCATTTCCCTCAGCATGGCCGCATCTTCCGGTTGGCAGGTTACCATGTGAATTGAGCTGCTTTCTTTTTTCACCGGCAAGGCCGAAAAACGCCGGGCCGCCTTGGGTGAAAAACTCAGCAACATATCCTTGTCCGGTCCCTGGTGAAAAACCGGGTAATAAGGTATTTTATAATGAAGTTCATATGCCTTTCCCAGCAGGGCGTAATTGGCCACTCCCAGAAACATCAAACTTTCTTCCAGGGTTTCTGCTTCAATATTTTTCTGCCGCTCCATGGCGTTCCGCAGATCTTTTTCGGCCACCAAGTTATTGCTCAGAAGAATATCACTCAACACCCGGTCGCTCAGCATTGACATTCCCACTTTTCCGTAACAGCGCATTTGAAACAAGACATACTACCGTACCTTATATCGGCAAAAAAACGTAAAAAATTAACAAAAAACGGATACCCCGTCAGGAATATCCGTTTTTCGCTGAAAAAATAAATCTTTATTCATCCTTCAACGCTTAGGTTGGTGGACGAAAGATATAAAAGCGATCCATTATGATTTTTTGATATGTTGATTAATCCAGTCCACCGTTTCCTGTACCGGGGAGCCAGGGGTGAAAAGTTCCTTAATGCCTGCTTTTTTCAAGAGTTCTAATCTTCAGGAATTATGCCGCCCCCGAAAACCGGGATGTCTTCAGCTCCCTGCTCCTTAAGCAGTTCAAGGATGCGGGGGAAAAGGTACATGTGGGCGCCCGCCAGGCTGCTTACGCCGATAAGATAACATCCACATCTTCCTGGATTGCCGTGGCCACAATCTGTTCCGGCGTCTGGTGCAAACCGGTATACACCACCTCAAAGCCGGCATCTCGCAAGGCTCTGGCCACCACTTTGGCTCCCCGGTCATGACCATCCAAGCCTGGCTTGCCGATCAAAACTTTAATTTTATTCTCTCCCATGAATAATCTCCTGCCTCTTTAATGCTGATTGCCATGCACGTTTATCAAGTTTATCAGATAAGAACCACCTTTTGGAGAAATGTCCTTAACAATGGAAACCGGGCTTGTCTAAAACATTCCCGGATCAGTGTAACGGCCAAAAACCTTCCGCCAGATATCGCATATTTCCTGCTGGGTAACATAGGATTTTACCGCTTCGAGCAGATGAGGCATCAGGTTTTCCCCATTTCTACTGGCTGTTTCGATAGCTTGTAAACAGTTTTGCACTTTGGCGCTGTCCCGGGTATCCTTAACTTTCTGTAATCGTTCTAACTGACGCTTTTCAACCGCCTCATCAATTTTCAGCAGTTCAACCGGAAGAGTGTCATCCATTTGATACTTGTTAACGCCGACAACAATTTTCTCACCCTCGTCGACCTGCTTCTGGTAGGTGTAGGCGGCTTCAGCTATTTCCTTCTGGGGGAACCCTACTTCTATAGCTTTAAGTATTCCACCCATATCATCAATTTTATTGATATATTCCAATGCCAACTGTTCCATTTTGTTGGTCATTGACTCAACAAAATATGAACCGGCCAAGGGGTCGATGGTATTGGTTACTCCAATCTCTTCACCAATAATCTGCTGAGTCCGCAAGGCAATGGTAACCGCATGCTCTGTAGGAAGGCGCAGCATCATGGAACGGGGGTTTTTGGCCTTAAACCGGTTTTTCATCACCCGGGCCCAAATGCGGCGAGCGGCACGATACTTGGCGATTTCTTCGAAAAAATCGAGGTGGGCATTGAAAAAGAAAGACAAGCGGGGAGCAAAATCGTCCACATTCAGGCCGCGGTCGATGCAAGCCTGAACATAGCCGATGCCGTCCGCCAGGGTAAAAGCCAATTCCTGGGCGGCGGTGGAGCCTGCTTCCCGGATATGATAGCCGCTGATGCTGATGGTGTTCCAGCGTGGCACTTCTTTGGTGCAGTATTCAACCGTATCAACAATAATCCGTATGGATGGCTCCGGCGGCAGCATGAAGGTTTTCTGGGCAATAAATTCCTTCAACATGTCATTTTGGATGGTTCCACCGATCTTGTCTTTGGGCACCCCCTGCTTTTCGGCCACGGCCACATACATGGCCAGCAGGATGGAAGCCGGCGGATTAATGGTCATGGAGGTGGTTACCTGATCCAGTGGAATCCGATCGAAAAGAATTTCCATATCGGCCAGGGTGTCAATAGCCACCCCGCATTTCCCCACCTCACCCCTGGCCATGGGGCTGTCGGAATCATAACCCATCAGGGTTGGCATATCAAAGGCAGTGCTCAGACCGGTTTCGCCATGATCCATCAGATAGTGAAAGCGGGCGTTGGTTTCTTCTGCTCCGCCAAGTCCGGCAAACTGGCGCATGGTCCACAACCGACCGCGATACATGGTGGTTTGTACTCCCCTGGTGTAAGGGAATTCCCCTGGATATCCCAATTCCTCAAGATAATCAAAATCGGCCAGATCATCAGGGGTATACAATTTCTTTACCGGTTCGTTGGACAGGGTCGTGAACTTCGGTAACCGTTCAGGATGTTTTTTGATTGTTTTAGCATACAGGTCTTCCCAGGCTTGACGTCTTTCTGCAGCCCGGCTGCCCGTTTTTTCACTGCACATCCGTGTTTCCTCCTGAAGATTTGTCATCCGCTGCCGTTACCTCTCAGGTTCAATCGCTCGTACAAGGATTTGCTTTTATTAAAACGCCCCCAGAATATGGCGGGCGATAACCAGCCGCTGTATTTCCGAGGTGCCCTCGTAGATGGTGGTTACCCGGGCGTCCCGATAGAGTCGTTCAACCGGATATTCGGCGATGTAGCCGTTGCCGCCCAGAATTTGCACCGCATGGTAGCAGGCCCGATTGGCGCTCTCGCTGGCCAGCAGCTTGCCCATGGAAGCTTCCTTGGTGAAAGGCTTTTTCTGCTGCTTCAGCGACGCCGCCATCAGGACCATCAACTGGGCGCTCTGCAGTTCCGCGTAGGTATCTGCCAGCTGCCATTGGATTGCCTGAAAGGAAGCAATGGGCTGGTTGAACTGCATGCGTTCCCGGGCGTAATCCCGGGCATAGTCAATTGCTTCCAGGCCAATGCCAATGGCCATGGAGCCGATGCCGATGCGGCCGCCGTCCAAGGCCATCAGCGCAATCCTGAAACCATCGCCTTCACTGCCGAGCAGGTTTTCCGCCGGCACCAGACAATCTTCAAGAATTACTTCATTGGTGGCCGACCCGCGCTGGCCCATTTTTTCTTCAGCTTTGCCGATCGACAATCCCGGCGTATCCTTTTCCACCAGGAAGGCGCTGATTCTGCGGGTGCGCTGAATTTTTCGGTTAGTTACCGCCCAGACGATGATAACCCCCGCGTATTCAGCGCTGGTAATGAAAATCTTGCTGCCGTTTAAACGATAATAATCACCTTCCTTGATTGCCGACGTCTTCATTCCACCAAGGTCAGAACCGGCTGTGGATTCGGTAAGCCCGAAAGAACCGGCAAAGTATTCCCCGCTGCATAGGGGTGGTATATATTTTCGTTTTTGCGCTTCCGTGCCAAAGGTGCAGATTACTTCCGCCACCATGTTGGTAACTGACATGGTCACAGCGGTGGCGGCACAGGCCCGGCCCACTTCGGTCATCGCCAGGCTGTAAGGAATAACCCCCGTTTCAGAACCTCCATAGGTTTCAGGAATGTTCATTCCCATCAAGCCCAGTTCCGCCATCTTGGTCAGGTTGTCGAGATTCATCCGGTGTTCCCGGTCGAGCGTGGGAGCCTGTGGTTTCAACTCAGTCTGAGCGAAATCACGGACCATTTCTTGAACCATTCGTTCGTCATCCGACAGCGAAAAATCCATCCTGCTCCTCAACATATTCTCCCGGATGATACCGGGTGCTTAATTTTGATGGTTTATAAAATTACTCACGATTGGCAGCACCTGCTCTTAGCAACCGCAGATTCTGCCAATCGTGAGGATAATCAAACTCGGTTAAATTTTAGCCGTTAACTTCTTTCAGTTTTTCAATCAGGGCCGGAACCACCTTGTACAGGTCTCCCTCGATGCCATAATCAGCAACATTGAAGATGTTGGCTTCCGGATCCTTGTTGATGCCGACGATGCATTTGGAAGAGCCCATGCCGGCCAGATGCTGGATGGCGCCGGAGATGCCGCAGGCAATGTAAAGGTTGGGACTGACAACCTTGCCCGTTTGGCCAACCTGTGCCTGGTGATCGCGCCAGCCGGCATCAACCGCGGCACGGGAGGAACCAACGGCCGCTCCCAGGGTGTCAGCCAGTTCTTCAATCAGGCCAAAGCCGTCGGGACCGCCCAATCCACGGCCGCCAGAACAGATAATGTCGGCTTCCGTCAATTCCGGACGGTCGCCGGCCTGCTGGATCACTTCCTTGACTTTCGTCCGTGAAGCGGCGATTTCAGGAGCAAAATCCACCACGCTGGCGGCGCCTTCTGCTTCTTCAATGGGGAAAACATTGGGCCGCAGGGTAGCCATTTTTACGGCGGAATTTACTTTATAGGTAGCGATGGCTTTACCGGCATAAATGGGGTGAACGAAGGAAAAGTCACCGCCGTCCACATTGATTTTAATGCAGTCGGAAACCAGCCCGGCACCAAGGCGGGCGGCAACCCGGGGGGCCAGATCCTTACCTATGGCGCTGTGTCCCAGCAGTACCAGGCTGGGGTTTTCCTGTTTTATGTAATCAGCCAGTACGCCGGCATAGGACTCAGTGGTATAATCTGCCAACTGATCACTGTTGGCCACGGCAATTTCATCCGGACCGAATTTCTTTAACTCTTCCGCCAATCCGGAAACATTGTCTCCGGCCAGCAGCACCTTCAATGAATCTCCAGCTGCTCGGCAAATACAATAATACTCATGATGGTCTCCTCCTTTAAATGACCTTGGCTTCGTCTTGTAACAGTTTAACCAGTTGAGCTACCACTTCTTCAACTTCACCGGTGAGCACCTGACCGGCCTTGCGGGCCGGCGGCAGCTCGGCGGCAACCAGCTCGGTTTTGGCCGCCACGTCGTCAGCACTCAATTCCAGATCCGCCAGGCTGACCACTTTCAGCTCTTTCCTTTTGGCCTTCATGATGCCGGGCAGCGACGGGTAACGTACTTCATTCAGACCTTTTTGGGCTGAAAGCATCACCGGCAGCTGCACTTCAATCACTTCACTGCCGCCGTCAATTTCCCTGGTTGCCGTTGCCTGGTTGTCGGCAACTTCCAGTTCGGTAATAACATTGACCTGGGGCAGGTCAAGCTTTTCGGCCAGCATTGAAGGCACCTGGGCGGCACCGTCGTCCACCGCTTCCTTGCCGCAGAAAACCAGGTCATACTCCATGCCGGCAAGAAGCTTGGCCAATGCGGTGGCGCAACCGATGTTGTCGGTGTTGTCCAAGGCGGGATCTTGAATCAGAACGGCCCGATCGGCGCCCATGGCCAGACAATAGCGCAGGGCCTCCTGGGTTTTGTCGCCGCCAACGGAAACGACCACAACCTCGCCGCCATTCTTTTCCTTCAGGCGAATGGCTTCTTCAACCGCAAATTCATCATAAGGATTGACAATCAGGTTGACACCCTGATCCGATACCTGGCCGTTATCGATAACGATCTTAGCCTCAGTATCAAAGGTTTGCTTAATGCATGCCACGATATTCACGATACTACCTCCTTCTTTTATTCAGGTTTATTTTAAAATGTTGGCAGAAATCACCAAACGCATGATCTCGCTGGTTCCCTCGTATATTTCGGTAATCTTGGCATCCCTGAAATAACGTTCCAGGGGATAATCCTTGGTGTAGCCATAACCGCCAAGAATCTGAATGCCTTTGGTTGTCGCTTTCATGGCCAGCTCGGAGGCCATCAATTTAGCCATGGCGGCTTCCTTGTTGTACGGCAGCTTTTGATCTTTCAAGTAAGCGGCCCGATGAGTCAGCAGGCGGGCGGCATCATATTCGGTGGAAAGGTCGGCCA
>MUKC01000064.1 GCA_002049795.1 Desulfobacca sp. 4484_104
CAGACCTGGGATTATACGGTGGCACTGGTTTTCAACCTGGGCTCGGGCATAGAACAGCTGCCGATGCTAGTAATATCGATTTATTGGCTAATTTACATAAAAAAGCCTGGGGCAACTATCCCCAGGCCAGCATTGAAGAATTAAACTTTTAAAAAATCAGGACTGCATCCGGCTCAGATTATCACCGATCTCCTGGACCGCAAAAAATCCCAGGAAGGTGTAACCCGCCAGGTTGGCCAGCAGGTATTCTTTGTCAGCTGCATTGCGGATTTTACTACCTACCAATACCACCTGAGCCATACTGATGCCAATATCATGGGCCAACTGCTGCACGTGCTGGGCGGTCTCGATGCTGCGGCGACCCGGTTCGACGACGACGATTAATTTATCCACCGACTTGGCCGTGGCCCGGCCCAGATGCTCGATGCCGGCTTCCATATCCATGACCACCACTTCGTCGCGAAACAGCACCAGGTGGGTAATCAAGGTCCGTAATAGCACGCTCTCCGGACAGACACAACCGCTGCCGCCCCGTTTGACGCCGCCCATCACCATGAGCTTGACGCCGTCCACCGAGGCGGAATAATTTTCGGGAATATCATCCACTTTGGGATTTAACTTAAACATGCCCCCCATACTGCCCGGGTTCGATTCGGTGCGTTCCGCCACCAAGTCTTTCATTTGGGAGATCGGGGTGATCGAACTGGGGTCGGCCACGCCCAGGGCCACGGCCAGATTGGCATCCGGATCGGCATCAACGGCCAGGACTTTCTTGCCGTGCTCCCGAAAATATTTAATCAACAAAGCGGCCAGCGTGGTTTTGCCCACCCCGCCCTTGCCGCTTACCGCAATCTTCATCTTGTTATCTCCTTTAGATAAGCATATATTGGGATTTTAAACAGTACTTAACCAGTGGTTATATCTTTAGAGTTTCTATTTTATCCTTATCAATAATAATTATCATTATTAATTGATTCAATATTAATTTTGGACATTTTAACCGACATTGTCAAGAGGTCGAATCTCGCTTACAGCGTTACTGGGTTCTAGTCCCTGAGCTTGAGGATCTGAATAGATGAAAGCCGACTATCAACCCCTAGCGGCCGCGTTGGAGGCTAAGCTTCGCGCCCTGATTGCGGCCAATCCGTTCATCAGTTTTATTGGTATTGAGGTTCCGCCTCCAACCGGCTAATGCCATCGGTCTTTTGCAAGGAGGCTTGATCACCGCCTTAGCCGATGAAGCCGTGGCCTGGATTATCAGACGCGGCCAGACCATCTCCCTGGGAGAGGTAAGTTCACAACCAGGGTAAACTGGTGGCCAAAGGACTGTTTACCTATATTCACCTCAAGCCTCAATAACCGGTATCGGCCTTAGGTTAGATTTCCTCCGGACTGCTAAAGATTAGTCAAACCGATAAAAATTGCGATCGGCATTGAGCACCTCGGCCCGATCTTCATGGATCAAGATCATGTCCTCCAATCGCACCCCGCCCCAGCCGGGAAGATAGATGCCGGGTTCGACCGTCGCCACCATGCCTGCTTTGAGAGGAGTAGCGCGCTCTTTCAGGGGACTCAGACTGGGGCGCTCATGGACTGCCAGCCCCACGCCATGGCCCAGGGAATGGCCAAAATATTCACCGTAGCCGGCGTCGCTGATTACCTGTCGGGCTAACCCATCAGCGGCGTCCGATAACATTCCGGCTCGAATGCCGTCCTCGGCGGTTTTTTGGGCAGTCCGCACCACGCCATAGACCTCTTTAAACCGCTCATCAGGCTCCCCCAGGACAAATGTCCGCGTCATGTCGGCACAATAGCCCTGAAATCGAGCCCCCAAATCGATGATAATCGGCTCCCCGGCTTGGATCGGCCGCTCACCGGGATGGTGATGGGGTCGGGCGCTATTCGGCCCGGAAGCGACAATCGTCGGAAAAGACAAGGCTTCGGCCCCGGATTCCCGCAATTGACGTTCCACCAGCCAGGCAATCTCTTGCTCGCGCAGCCCTTCCCGCAGTTGCGCCTGGACTGCCGCCAGCCCGGCCTCGGTCAAGGCCAGGGCCTGCTTCAGGTTGTTAATTTCCTCCGCATCCTTGACCTCTCGCAGTTCCTCCAGCAGGCCTTCCAGGGGCTTCCATTCCACCTCTAGCCCAGCCTCGGCTACTGCCCCGGCAAATTTTTGATATTGGTAGAAAGTTAAGAAGGGAGCCTCAAAGCCCAGCCGCCGACAGCCCAGTTTCCCTATAAGTTCCGGCAAGACCTTGGCCAACCCTTCAGGATAGACAATAACCTCAAAATACGGAGCCTCTTGGGCGGCCCACTCCCGGTAGCGAAAGTCGGTCAACAACCAGGCGACCTCCCCACTGAATAACAAATAGCCGCTGGATTCGTTGAGCTGGCCGTCTAAAGCACTAAAGCCGCTTAAATAACGACGATTCTCCGGACAAGAGACCAACCAGGCATCACAATCGCTAGCCGCGAGTAACCGCTGCGCCGCGTTCAGACGCTCCAATAAGATCAACGAATTCATATTTTACTCACTTGGGCAATATTTTTTTTAAAGAAATATTCCAGATCAGACGAAAAGTCAATTGAATGTCCACTGTATCATAGACTTTCTTGGCCTGGACTTAGATCTAAGACCTTAATACCCGAGGTGCCCATGAGCGGTTCACTAGATGTCAAAAAAAAGGTATTGGTGGTGGATGATTTTTCCACCATGCGCAAGATTGTCCGTAATGTTCTGAAACAGCTCGGTTTTGAAGATATTGTAGAGGCCGACAACGGCGCCAACGCGCTGGCGGTCCTACGCAATGAGAAGATAGATCTGGTGGTCACCGATTGGAATATGCCCCAGATGGACGGACTGGAGTTGTTAGAAAATATTCGCGCCAATGATATGACCAAAAATCTTCCCGTCCTGATGGTAACCGCGGAGGGCATGAAAGAAAGTGTCATTGCCGCGGTCAAAGCCGGGGTGGATAACTATGTAGTTAAACCCTTCACGGCCGAAACCTTGTCAGAAAAGCTGGAACAAGTTTTTAAGAAGCGAGGCATCTGATTCAAAGCCGCCATGGATGTGAAATATATTAATCCCTTTCTGAACGCCACCGTGGAAGTTTTAAAAACCATGGCCTTTATGGAGGCCCGGGCCGGTAAGCCCTATTTGAAGACCAATCATTCCGCTCCGGGGGATGTGTCGGCAATTATCGGCATTACCGGCCACATTAATGGCTCCCTGTCCCTGACCTTTAGCAGCAGCTGTATCATTAAAATTGTGGACAACATGTTGGGGGAAAACTTCCAGGAGATCAATGACGATATCAAAGACGCGGTAGGCGAATTGACCAATATGATCTCGGGCGTGGCCCGCCGGCGGTTGTCAGAAATCGGTTTTTGTTTTAAAATCGCCATCCCGACCGTGGTTTCGGGTCCGGGGCATCAGATCAAGCATATGTCCAAAGGCCCGACTATCGCCATCCCTTTTGATACTACAGCCGGGTCCTTCACCGTCGAAATAAATTTTAGCCGTTGAGAAAGTTGACCGAATATGAAAGTCAACTAAGATTCAGCCGCTGATTGAATCGTTGGCACTGAAAATTATGAGCGCTACTGAGCAAACCATAAAAGATTGTTTGGACCAATTGGCCCTCCAGGTGGTGATGCTGGAGGCTGATGACGTGCCGGGGTGGGGAACTTTTCTGCAACAGCTTGGCCAACTCCAGCAATTAATGCCCCCTGAAGTCCCGGAGTGGCTGCGGGTCATCCCGGAGCACCTGGAGCAGGTCGGCCAACAGATCATCCTCAACGAGGTCAAATCTCTCCAGACCGCCCAGGAACTGATGGTCCAGGGTCTGAATCTGCTGATAGAGTGGAATCGCCACGGCGACTCTAATCCCGAGGCCGCGGCGGTCCAGAATTACCAAAGCCTGGCGCAACAATTGGCGTTGAGCGCAACCCTGGCACCGGAGTCGCCCCCCTCATCGGAGACGGAAGCGCCGGACGCGGCCGGTTCTGGAGATCTGGCTCTCGATCAAGACTTGATCCAGAACTTTATTGCCGAGACTACGGAACACCTACACACGATTGAGACGGAAATTGTCTATCTGGAACAAGCGCCCAACGACCAGAAACGTCTTAACGCCATCTTCCGGCCTTTTCACAGCATCAAGGGGGTCGCGGGGTTTCTCAATTTCCCTCAGATTCACGCCTTGGCGCACGAACTGGAGACCCTGCTGGATGAAGCCCGGAGTGGCCGCCTGGTTATTTCCGAGGCCATTATTGATTTTATCTTAAATGCCGTGGATGTCCTGAAGGAGATGCTCGCCGATGTGCAGGCGACTCTGGAAACGGGTCAGGCGGGGCGAACTTTCGATCTGACTCCCTATGAGGAAGGCATTAAAAATTTCTTGGCGGCGGCAGGAGCGGCGGAGACTCAACCGCGAGAACCGTCTAGCCGACCCTTGGGAGAAATCCTGGTCAATGAGGGGATAGTCGACACCCAGACTATCGAAAACGCCTTGGAGCGACAGCGGGCACTCAGAGAAGCCAGTAACCTGGGGAAAATACTGGTTGAAGAGGGCAAGGTGAAACCACAACAGATTGCCCAGGCCTTGATGCAACAGATGCAAGAACCGGCACCCGGCCGGGAGGCCCAAGTAACTGCCGCTATCAAGGTCGATGTCCGCAAACTGGACTATCTGGTGGATATGATGGGGGAACTGGTGATTGTCCAGACCCAGGTGCAGCAGAATCCCCAGGTACACGCCCTCCAGGATCAGTCATTAGTGCGTAATTTTTCGCAGATGTCCCGCATTACCTCTGAATTACAGCGGATTTCCATGTCCCTGCGCATGGTGCCGATCTCCCAGACCTTTCAAAAGATGGTGCGCTTGGTGCGAGATCTGGCCCGCAAATCCAACAAGCGGGTGGAATTACATCTGGAAGGGGAAGACACCGAGATTGACCGCAATATGGTTGAAGCCATTTACGATCCTCTGGTGCATATGGTGCGCAATGCCATTGATCATGGCCTGGAAACCAACGAACTGCGACAGTCCCACGGCAAACCAGAGAAAGGGAATCTCTGGCTGCGCGCCTATCACCAGGGCGGCAACGTGGTTATCGAAATCGAAGATGATGGTCAGGGCCTCAACCGCCAACGTATCCTGGCCAAGGCCCGGCAGCAAGGTCTGGTAGCCGAAGCCGAATCATTAACTCCCTCCCAGATCGATCAGCTGATTTTCCGGCCGGGCTTCAGTACCGCCGACCAGATCACCGAGGTTTCGGGACGCGGGGTGGGGATGGATGTAGTCAAAAAGGTCATCGAGGATTTGCGGGGCAAGATTGAAATTGCCTCCCAGCCTGGACAGGGGTCTAAATTTATCATTCGCCTGCCTTTAACCCTGGCCATCATTGAGGGCATCATTGTGCGGGTCGGGGAAGAACGCTACATCATTCCCGCGGTGGCCGTGCAACAGACCCTGAGACCCAAGCCGGAGGACTATTTTACGGTCAAGGGCCAGGGTGAACTTATCCGGGTGCGCGAAAATCATTTGCCCCTGGTGCGCCTCCATCAAGTGTTCCAGGTAAATTCCCAATATCAAAATCCTACCGAAGCCTTGGTGCTGGTAGTGGAAAACGAAGAAGAACAGAAATGCCTTATGGTTGATGACATCGTCGGCAAACAGGAGGTGGTGATTAAATCATTAGGACAGGTCTTTAATCAGGTTAAGGGAGTCTCCAGTGGCACCATCTTGGGTGACGGCCGGGTCGGGTTGATTCTGGATCTAGGAGGCTTGTTCAGCCTCGGGAACGGCTCTGGCCGCCAACAGCCCCAGAGTAACTAGAAGGGGGCAATATCAAACATAAATAAGTGCAATCCGTTCCTTAGTTGCGTATGGGAACAACGATAAGGGTTAAGCTAGGCTGGGTAATCCGCTCCCCCATCCAGGGGGGGGAATAACCCAGAACCTAAATAATTTCAGACTTTTTAGATTTTTTTTAAGGAAAGGAAAGGAAAGATATGTCGCGTTTCAATCTTAACATCCGTACCAAGATCATGGGTATATTCGGGCTGTTCATTTTGGCCTTTTTGGCCGTGATCTTTTTGTGGATTCTGCCCACGATGAAAGGGGAAATCTACGAAGAGAAAAAAAACTTGGTTGAACAATTAATGAATCCGGTCTTTGGCTATCTGGAGAGTATCAATAAGCAGGTGCAGGCTGGACAACTCAGCCTGGCGGAGGCACAAACACGGGCCTATAGACGAATAAAAAGTATGCGTTATGGTCCCGACGGCAAGGATTATTTCTGGATTAATGACTTCGGTCCCAAGATGATCATGCATCCTTATAAGCCCGATCTGGAGGGGAAAGACCTTAGTAATGTTAAGGATCCAACGGGCAAGGCTTTATTCACCGAAATGGTCCGGGTCTGTCGAGCCCAGGGGCAGGGTTTTGTCGATTATATGTGGCAGTTTAAAGACGACCAGAACCGCATTGAGCCCAAGCTGTCCTTTGTCAGAGCTTTTACACCTTGGGGCTGGATCATCGGCACCGGTATCTATGTCAATGAGGCCGATAAGGCGGCGGCGGCCTTGCGCAATCGAGTGTTAATGGTAATCATACCGGTATTGGTGTTGTTATTGGGGCTGATGATTATTCCCATGCGTGACCTGGGCAAGCTGCGGAATATCATGGCCCAAATTAATACTGCTTCCGATGAGGTCAGCGCCGCGGCCACGCAAGTTGCCAACGCCAATCAATCCCTGGCCCAAGGTTCTTCGGAGCAAGCCGCGGGAATCGAGGAAACCTCTTCCTCCTTGGAAGAAATGACCTCGATGACCAGGCAGAATGCCGATAATGCTGAACAGGCCAACAATTTGCCGATGAGGTGCGGAATTTGGCGATGCGCTCCGCCGAGGCCGCCAAAAACACTGCCAATCTGATCGAAGATACGGTCGGCAAGGTTAAAAAAGGTTCGGAACTGGTGGAAAAATGTGGCACTGGCTTTTCGAAGGTGTCGGATAATGCCACCAAGATGAAGGAATTAGTGGCCGAAATCGCTGCGGCCTCGCAGGAACAGGCGCAAGGCATCGATCAGATCAACAAGGCCATCAACGAAATGGATAAGGTGGTGCAGCAGAATGCCGCCGATGCCGAGGAGAGCTCCAGCACAACCGAGGAATTGGATGCCCAGGCAAAGCAGATGAAGGGCATTATCGGGCAAATGGCAGCCCTGGTGGGCGCCGGTTCGGAAAACGGTCTTACAGACAAATCGGGGATCAGGCAGTACCTTCGGGCCCGGGTGACGAGGGCGCCTCAAGGCTTGTCTGAGTCCGGCTCCAAAGGTAGAGCTCCTCACCCAGCCTTGGTTCCTCATGAGGCGCGCCGTACGGACCACACCGCGGTTAAAACTTCTCGATCCGGGAAGATTGTACCGCCTAACCAGGTTATTCCCCTAGATGATGAGGATTTTAGAAATTTCTAGGGCTTGCCAAACAAGTAACGAGACCGGCCTGGAACCGCATATAGGGTTTAAACCTCTTAAGTAACTGGGAGGTGATCAGTCAGCAGTTCTTCAGGGGAACAGGCCGGTAACCGGTCTCATATCAATCAGAGGGAGGAAAGTATCATGGGCGAAGCGGTAGCCAGGATTGAGCGGCAGGTCAATACCATGAACGAACGGGAAGGGAAATACCTTTCTTTCGCCTTGGGCAATGAAGAATATGGCCTGGAAATTCTTAAGGTGCGGGAAATCATCGGCATGATGTAGAGTATAACGAGCGCACCTGCATTATCGTGGTAGAGGTCAGGGCTTCCGGTGGCTCTCTGCAGATGGGTATCGTGGTGGATTCGGTTTCAGAGGTCCTTAACATCATGGGCGCGGATATTGAGCCGACCCCCAGCTTCGGGACCCGCATTGATACCGAATACATTTTGGGATTAGCCAAGGTCAAAGGGCGGGTTAAACTGCTGCTAGATATTGATAAAGTGTTGACTACGGAGGAGATGGCTGGGATCGAAACCATGGCGGACTAGCCCTGCCCTTGCTTCTCAGTCCGTGCCAAACCTTAGGGCGGGCCGAAGTAAAGCTAGATATCACAAGCCTATGACCCAAGAACAGATTGAGGTTCAAGAATACTTTCTGAAACCTGGCTATATCTTTATTTACCAAGGACCGGCCATTATCCGAACGGTGTTGGGCTCAGCGGTCTCAGTCGCCCTTTGGGATCGTCAGCACCAATTGGGCGGGATCAACCATTATATCTATCCTCGGACTGGCAATCGGCACGAAGCCACGGCCCGCTATGGCAATGTCGCCATGCTGACCCTGATCAACTTATTGCTTGAGGAGGGGGCCAACCTGGAAAATCTGGAAGCGCAAATCTTCGGGGGGGCCAGCCGTTCGGTTGCCCCGGATGATGCCGGTGAACAGAACATCCAGATAGCTCGCCAGATTCTGGCCAAAAAAAATATACCGGTGGTCTCCGAAGATGTAGGCGGCTTTAAGGGCCGCAAGTTGATGTATAATCTGGCCACCAATGAGGCCGTGATCCTGAAGGTGGAGCGGATTCGGGAAAGTGACTGGTACCCTTATCAAAATCGTAGTTAAAGGCCGCAACCGGGCCAGGCCAAGGTTGGAGAACGCGACCTAGCTGAACCGAGAACCAACGACAATGCCTATAAGTATCCCGGACATCGACATCTCCGATGGCGATTTTATTAAATTAAGCCGCCTGATCTACCAGCACTCCGGCATTAAGCTTAATGCTAACAAGAAAAGTCTGGTCCGGGCGCGGGGCGGAATTGATCCACTTGTTGGATGCGATATCTACCAATCAGACCTATTTTTTAAGGGAAGCGGAGCATTTTAATTATCTTAGGGCAGAGATTCTGCCGCGCTGGCAGCAAAGCGACGACCGCGGTCCCAAGCACTTTTGGAGCGCCGGTTGTTCCAGCGGCGAGGAGCCTTATACTCTGGCCATGGTGCTCTCGGAATTTTATTCACTGGCCAAGCTTCGGGGCAAGGTTAAAATTAGCGCCAGCGATATCAACTCCAAGGTTTTGGAACACGCCCGCCAGGGCATCTATCCGGAATCGCGCCTCGAGAAAATTCCTCCCGATTGGCTGAAAAAGTATTTCCAAAAAGGAATTAACCGCTGGGCCGGTTCGGTGCGGGTCAAGGCCGAAATCAGACAACTGGTAGATTTCTTCCGACTTAACTTAATGGAGCCTTTTCCCTTTCGGCAGCCGCTGGATATTATTTTCTGTCGCAACGTCATGATTTATTTTGATAAACCCACTCAGGAAAAACTGGTCCAGCGTCTTTCCCAGATTCTCAAGCCTGGGGGGTATCTATTTCTGGGGCACTCCGAAAGTCTGGCCGGAGTAGCACATCCGCTAACTTATCTTAAACCAAGTATTTATCAAAAATAGAGACCCATACTTTATGCAGATTACCGTAGGTGTGGCGGATATGCAGGTTACCAATAACCCCCAGGCAGTGCTGGTCACCCATTCGTTAGGGTCTTGTATGGGCGTGGCGGTCTATGATCCTCAGGTGCGAGTGGGTGGTATCCTGCATTATATGTTACCGGAAGCTTCGTTGGATGGGAATAAGAGCACGGAAAAGCCCCTGATGTTTGCCGATACCGGCATCCCCCTCTTGTTTAAAGAATGTTACCGCTATGGCGCGGTGAAATCTCGGATGATCGTCAAGATCGCCGGGGGCAGTCAGATCATGGACAGCGGTTGCTTTTTTAATATCGGCAAACGCAATTATGCCGCGTTAAGAAAGATCTTCCTGAGAAACAATGTGCTTATCAAAAATGAGGATATCGGCGGTTTCTCGCCCCGGACTTTATACCTGCAGATCAGCACCGGCAAAGTCTGGGTAAAGATTACCGGTGAGGGAGAAAAATTATTATAATTCTCTTATGTTAATGATGAAGATTGATATAGCCCACATCCTGCCGGACATTAAAAGCCTACCGCCTTTCCCGGAGGTGACCCAGAAGGTTATCGCTACTCTCGATGACCCAGAAGTGGGTATCCAAGAGTTGGTCGAGATAGTCCAATATGATCCCAATCTTACCGCCAATATCCTTAAGATGTCTAACTCCGCATACTTCGGCTTCCCACGGGAGGTGCATTCCCTCAATCAGGCCCTGCTCTATTTGGGTACCCAGAACCTGTTCAAAATCATTATCGCCAGCGGTGCAACTCGACTGTATGGCCGATGCTGTAATGGTTATATCCTGGATCAGGGCGAATTGTGGCGGCATTCGGTGAGCACTGCAGTTATGGCCAGCGTCATTTCCCGCTGGCTGGGGGTACCGGATGGAGCTCTGTTGTTCACCGCCGCGTTATTGCATGACATCGGTAAACTAGTGTTAGATTATTATGTCCATGATGCCTTTACGGAGATCATGGCCTTGGTCAAAGAAGGGAATTATGCCTTTCAAGAGGCCGAAAGAGCCGTCATCGGGATCGACCATGCCGCAGTCGGAGGGGAAATCGCCAGACAGTGGAATTTCCCGGATAAAATCCGGCTGGCGATTGCCTACCATCATTTAGAGTCTCCCGAGGCCCTGAAAAACGACCTGGCGCTATTGGTTTACTTGGCAGATCTGTTGGTAATTATCCTGGGTGCCAATTTAGGAGTTGATGGCCTGGCCTACCGGGGCCATCCCTGGGTCATGAAACATTTTGGCCTGCGGGTACGACATCTGGAACAGCTCCTGGCCCTGTTTTGGCCCGAGATGCAGAAAGCCCAGGAATTCTTCAACTTAGATTTCCGGGTCTGAGCGGTTGAATTTTAGAATCGAGAACAATTTTTTGGGGGGCAGTCGGTCATTAACCTGGGTATCTTGCCAAAAGGATATATAGTTGGCCGGCGGGGAGTACCCAACTTACTCTTGTCGGACTCTGAACCTTGAACCTGGTAATTTGAACTTTGAACTTTTTGTGACAGAAGGGTCAGAAATGGCGTTTAACGTGTTGATAATAGATGATTCTTCGACGATGCGCAGTCTGATTCGGAAAATCATGGGGATCGCCGGGTTTCCGGTGGGGCAATATTTCGAAGGGGCTAATGGCCGCGAAGCTTTGGAGATTTTAAACCACGAGTGTGTGGATGTGATCTTAACCGACCTGAATATGCCCGAAATGGACGGCAAGGCCTTGCTTCAAACCATACGTGGCAAAACCGACTGGAAAGACCTGCCGGTGATTCTAATCACTACCGAGCGCCGTCCTGAGATCCTCAGTCAATATAGTCGGTTAGGTTTTCAGGGAATTATCAACAAACCTTTCCGACCGGAGACCATTAAGCAGGTGCTGAGCGAGATTATGGGGGAACCTGATGTCGCAACTATTGCAGAATCTGAAGGATGTGACTTCTGAAATCTTTGAGTCCATGTTGTTCCTGTTTATTGAACCACCGCAGGAGGAAGTCGGTTGGAACGGGACTGGCATCCAATCGCGGGTTAGGGTGATCGGTCCGCAGACTTTTACCGTGGGAATAACCGTCCCCCTGGCCCTAGGATGTCAAATGGCGACCAATTTTTTGGGAAGCGGCGATCAAGAGTTAACCTTAGAAAATGTATTCGATGCACTCAAGGAAGTGACCAACGTCATTGCCGGAAATTTTGTCAATAAATTAAAGACTGGCGCGGCTTATCAGGTGCAAATCCCCGAAGCCCAACCAGTGTTTTTGGAGTATGGTTCACACCGACCTATCAAAGGCGTGATGTGGTTTGAGGTGGATGGCCAACTAATTGAACTGTTCATTAAAAACGGATAGCCCGATACCCATGCCAGATAATCTCCCTCAAAAACGCCCGACCCGGAAAATCAGAGTTCTGATCGTCGATGATTCCGCCATTGTCCGTAAGATCTTTACGCAAGAGCTTTCCCGCTACCCCGACTTGGAAGTGGTGGGCACGGCCCCTGATCCCTATGTTGCCCGTGACAAAATCGTCCAACTCCGGCCCGATGTAGTCACCTTGGATATTGAGATGCCCCGGATGGATGGGCTAACTTTTCTGAGAAAATTAATCCGTTATTTTCCTCTGCCGGTCATCGTGGTATCCTCGTTGACTCCCCAGGGGAGCCGGATGGCCCTCGAGGCCATGGACCTGGGGGCGGTGGAAGTGCTGGCCAAACCTGGGGGACCATATTCCGTCAGTGAGATGCAGGCCCAACTGGTTGACAAAATTCGCGCCGCGGCCCGGGTGCAGGTCGCACCGCGGGGTAACCCCCAGGCTACTGCCAACTCAGCATCGCCCTCCCCTCCCCTATCGCTGTTAAAGACCTCACAAAATCTCGTCGCGGTAGGAGCCTCGACCGGCGGCACCGAGGCTATCAAGGATATTTTAGTGCCGCTGCCTTCTAATTTTCCCGGCATGGTTATCGTTCAACATATGCCGCCCAAATTCACTACCGCCTTTGCCGAGCGCTTGAATGGCCTCTGTCAGATGGAAGTGAAGGAGGCCGCGGACGGAGATTCGGTGGTCAGCGGCCGGGCTTTGCTGGCACCCGGTAATTACCACATGCTTCTGCGCCGCAGCGGAGCCCGCTATTACGTCCAGATCAAACAAGGACCGATGGTACATCATCAACGCCCCAGCGTCGACGTCTTGTTTCATTCTACCGCGCAGTCAGCAGGTGCGAATGCGATCGGGGTGATCCTCACCGGCATGGGGGCAGACGGGGCCCAGGGGCTCTTGGCCATGAAAAATAGTGGGGCCTATACTATTGCTCAGGACGAAGCCTCCTGCATCGTCTTTGGCATGCCCAAGGAGGCTATCAAAGCCGGGGCGGTGGATAAAATCTCCCCCCTTAACCAGATCCCCGAGCTTCTGGTGCGTGCCGTAACTGCCGCCAGTCTGTAACCAAGGCTCGCGGGCCTGGGCAATTCCCCTGATACCCATCTTGACTGCTGGCCAATGCCAAAGGAATACGTCAAAAATAGGTTAAACGCCGCTCAGAGTTGACATTTTGACTAATCCCGTTTAAAGTATAACCAAATTATTCGTTGCGATTCGGATTATGGCTCTTAAAGTTGTGGCCTTTGACTGCGATGGGGTGTTATTTGACTCCCGCCAGGCAAACATCGCCTTTTATAATCAGATCCTCAGACAATTTAACCGGCCGGTAATGGCTTCGGCCGCGGTTAATTATGTCCATAGCCACACCGCCCTGGAGTCCCTGCTGTTTTTATTTCAAGACGATCCCCAGTTTGAGGCAGTGTGGCAATACTATCAGACCATGGATTACCGACCATTTATCGCCTATATGGTGCAAGAACCGTTTTTGCAGGAATTTTTGTCATTTCTGCGGCCCCGCTTTGGGCTGGCCGTAGCTACCAATCGCAGCACTACCACCAGGGCAGTCTTTCAGCATCATCGACTGGAAGAGTGGTTCGATCTGGTGGTATCGGCCCAAGACGTCGCTTTCCCCAAGCCCCACCCCGAGTCCTTCCAGCGGATTCTGGACCATTTTCAGATTGATCCGGCTGAGGCCTTGTACATCGGCGATTCCCTGGTTGACCAGGAGTTTGCTTGTAATGTCGGAGTCCGCCTGGTGGCCTACCGCAACCCGGAACTACAGGCCGATTATCATCTGGATTCCTTTAGCCACGGTCCGGCCCTGATCCAACGGTTGGCCGCCGAATATGCCTGAACGGCCCGGATCAATATTCACCGTGAATTCTGCTAAGATCCGCAATTTTTCAATCATCGCCCACATCGATCACGGTAAATCCACCCTGGCGGATCGGCTACTCGAAGCCACGGGGACGATTAGCGCCCGGGAAATGCGGGATCAGTTTCTGGACCGCATGGACCTGGAACGGGAACGGGGCATTACGATCAAGGCCGCGGCGGTGCGGATGCGCTACCAGGCCAACGATAGCCAGGAGTATCTGCTAAATCTGATCGATACGCCGGGACACGTGGATTTCAGCTATGAAGTTTCCCGCAGTCTGGCCGCCAGCGACGGAGCCTTGCTGATCATCGACGCGGCCCAGGGCATCGAAGCCCAGACCCTGGCCAATGTCTATCTGGCCTTGGAAAATAACCTGGAGATCATCCCGGTGATCAACAAATGTGATCTGGCTAATGCCGATCCCGAGGGCGTAGAGCAGGAAATTCAAGAAATCATTGGCTTGGACGCCAGCGGCAGCATCCGGGCCAGTGCCAAAACCGGTCAGGGTATTGCCGACATCCTGGAGACCATTGTTACCCGCGTTCCGCCGCCGTCCGGGCAGCTCGACGCGCCTTTAAAGATGCTGATCTTCGATTCCTGGTTCGATCCCTACCACGGCGCCATTGTCATGGTGCGGGTCATAGATGGCCAACTCCGGCCGGGAATGCCGATTCAATTAATGGCCACCGGGAAAATCTTCGAGGTCACCCGGATAGGAGTCTTTGCGCCTGATCCCACCCCCGTAAATTCTCTGAGCGTGGGCGAAGTCGGCTTTTTGAGTGCCAATATCAAAAACCTGGCAGATGCCATGATCGGTGACACCATCACCGGGGCCGACAATCCGACACCCCAACCCTTTCCGGGCTTTAAAAAGATCAAACCCATGGTATTCAGCGGCTTCTATCCGGTAGAGGCCGGTCAGTTCGGGCAACTGAAAGAAGCCCTGAACAAACTGCGTCTCAACGACGCCTCCTTCACCTTTGAGCCCGAGTCCTCGGCGGCCCTGGGATTTGGCTTCCGACTGGGTTTTTTAGGGCTGCTGCACCTGGAGATCGTCAAAGAACGCCTGGAACGGGAGTTTGGTTTGAATCTGTTGGCCACCGCGCCGACCGTGGTCTACCGGGTGATAACCACTAAAGGCGAAGAACTATGGGTGGATAACCCCTTAAAATTACCTCCTTGGACCAATATTGACCACTTGGAAGAGCCGCAGCTGCGGGTGGAAATCTTTACTCCCGCCGAATACTTGGGCAATATTCTAAAATTGTGCGAAGAAAAACGGGGACGACAACTGGAGGTGCGCTTTTTCCCGCATCAGAAAGTATTGGCGGTCTATGAACTGCCCCTCAATGAGATGGTGGTCGATTTTTATGACTCCCTGAAATCGCTCAGCCGGGGATATGCCTCAATGGATTACGATTGGATCGGCTATCGCACCGCGCCCTTGGTCCAGATGGATCTTTTGGTCAACGGCAAAGCGGTGGATGCCCTGTCGGTCATTGTCCATAAAGATAAGGCCTATCGTTGGGGTCGTGAACTAACCGGGCGCTTAAAAGAGATTATACCCCGTCAGATGTTTGAGGTGGTCATCCAGGCGGCCATTGGCTGCCGGGTGATCGCCCGGGAACGCATCCCGCCCCTGCGCAAACAGGTCACCGCCAAATGCTATGGTGGCGACATCACTCGCAAACGCAAGCTCCTGGAACAGCAGAAAGAAGGGAAAAAAAAGATGAAACAGATCGGTCAGATTCACATTCCCTCGGAGGCCTTTTTAGCCATGTTTGGGATGCGGGGCTAGAGACCATGGATCAGCAAGAATTAGAGCAGAGCCGCACCGAAACCCTGGCAGCCGCCAAGCGCAGCAAACCGGTCTGGCGGGAATATGGCGAAGCCATTATCATCGCCCTGGCCCTGGCCCTGGTTATTCGGGCCTTTGTGTTTCAGGCCTTCTCCATTCCCTCCGGCTCCATGAAGCCCACCCTATTGATTGGCGACTATCTGCTGGTCAACAAATTTATCTACGGCATCCGTAACCCCCTGACCAATAAGGTAATTATTCCGATCAGTTCACCCCAGCAGGGAGATATCGTCGTCTTTCTTTACCCTCAGGACCCCAGTAAAGACTATATTAAGCGAGTAATCGGGGTTGCCGGGGATAAGATCCAGATCATTAATAAACATTTATACGTCAATGATCAGCCGGTGGAGATGCCCCAGGCGGTCTATGAAGATCCACGGGTGCTGGATCGCCCTGATGATCCGCCACGGGATAATTTTGGCCCGGTTACGGTTCCCCAAGATCACCTGTTCGTTATGGGGGATAATCGTGACTTCAGCTACGATAGCCGCTTCTGGGGATTCGTCCCGATGGACTCTCTGCGCGGCAAGGCCTGCATCATCTACTGGTCCTGGGATAGCCAGGACCACAGCCTGCGCTGGCGTCGCCTTGGCATGTTGATTAATTAGCTCTGAGCCAGACCAGAATTAGTTTTCTGTTGAGGGGGAAATTGGAATTACCCAAAGCCGTTCAATATTAATATGATATGGTGGTAAGGCCTTGAGATGGTTTTCGTGCCGCTGGGAGTGGATAACGATCTTAATATTTTGCCTGATTCCCGGTCCGGCGGCCTGTGGATCGCCGGCCACCGCCATCCAGGTCTTTTGTTACGAGCGCACGCCGCGGGTGGAGCAGGTCATTAAAGGTATAGAGCAGGAACTGGGGGTTACCGAACTGCCGGTGTGTGAGGCCGGAGGCCACTGGCACCGAGGCCAGGAGATAGTCCAGCAATTGGCCCAGCAAGACTTGGCCCTGTTAATCGTCCTGAGTACACCGGCCTTAAGCCTGGTAGCGCCCAAAATCAAGCATCGTCCATTAATCGTCTTCGGGATGGTTGCCGATCCCTACTCCAGCGGTGCCGCCTATGACCGCCGTCACCCGGAGGATCATCAAGGCAATGTTACCGGCCAAAACGCCCGTCGCTATGCGCCCTTGCTCCTTAAGTGGGGTCAAGAGCAGAAGCTCTTAGTGGTCAATGGCCATCCCGAATTTCAATCGCCGGGTGCCATCTTGAGTGTGACCACCGATTATCAGGTGGTAGGTAAATTGACCGCGGCCCTGGCCCGGCGCATACTGCAGGGCGAATCCCCGGTTCAGATCCCGATCCAACATGAAACTCCGATGCTGGTGAAAGTTGACGAACGCCTGCTGGAAAAATGGAGCGGTTATCCACCCGAAAGCTAATAAACATTACTTTCTGGTGGTTCACAAGATGGTGTTTGGAAATAATTTTTAGACTCGTTTCCGAGTTGTACCTGAAAACGAGTCAATCATGGCAACATTGTTCTAACAAAGAGGTTACCGCTGAAATCAGTTCACGGAGAAAACCTAAGCGCAACTCAGACACAAAAGCCAATTGACCTCCTGTTCAAGGTCAAAATATTATTAGAAACCCCAGACGGCCAATTGTTGCAGCGGTCGATTGAAATTTTGTTTGAGCAAAATTTTGACATTGAGCCTTTATCACCAGCAGAAAAAAGAAAGCTAGCGCAAAGCAAGGCAGAATTTGCCCAAGGTGATTACCTTACCTTGGAGGAATACGAAAGAGAGCGCGGTCTGTGAGTTATAACATCCATTTGTCCCGGTCCGCGAATAAGGACTTAGACCGGCTGGACAGGACTATGGAAAAAAGGGGGCGCGCTCGGCTTTATGAATTGTCTCAAGCTCCTTATGATCCAAGACTCTCAAAACCCTTGATCATGGCCAAGGAAGAGCGTTCTTCCCGAGTGGGTGAATAGAGAATCATTTATCAGGTAATTGACTCTAAGATGATAATTGCAGGACTATCAATTGAACCACGGGGCATAACATACAGGAAGCTATAAGTAATGGAGAAACATAGTGACTTATTGTTATTAAGCTCGTTCCCAAGTTGCATTTGGGAACGATAATCAAGAGGCCCTATTATGGAAAAGCTGCTTAAACCCGAAGCCTGGCACCCCGAAATTGACATCAAGGAATATCGGTTCGATAACGGCCTTACCCTGTTGGTGTTGCCGGAACACCGGTTGCCGATTGTCTCGTTTCAGGTGCATTATGCCGTCGGTTCCCGGAATGAACGCCTGGGCATTACCGGCATCAGCCACTTGTTTGAACATATGATGTTTCGCGGTTCCAAGGAATTGGGGCCGGAGGAATTCTCCCAGGTGATCCAGGCCAAAGGGGGAGAGGTCAATGCCTTTACCACTTCCGACAATACCTCCTATTATGAGAATCTGCCCGCTGCCCATCTGGAACTGGCGGTGCGTCTGGAAGCCGAACGATTAGTCCAGCTCAGGTTGACCCAGGACAATTTCGCTACCGAACGCGAGGTGGTACGCAGGCACTTATTATAAT
This sequence comes from Desulfobacca sp. 4484_104, assembly GCA_002049795.1. GTDB lineage: Bacteria > Desulfobacterota > Desulfobaccia > Desulfobaccales > Desulfobaccaceae > Desulfobacca_B. The sequence continues at coordinate 18,100 of MUKC01000064.1, forward strand.
CCGGCCAATATGGTGGCGGTTATCTCGGGAGATGTAGAGCCTGAGTCGGCTCAGGCAATGGTAGGCCGGTATTTTGGCACCATTCCCAGCCCGGGGCCACCCCCGCCGGTTCGCGCTCAGGAATCCCCCCAACGCGGAGAACGCCGGGCCATTTATAAAAAAGTATCTCAGGTAGAGGCCTTTTTGGCCGGTTTCCACGTTCCCAGTCTGAGGGATCCCGAGATCTATGCGGTACTGCTATTGGCCGCGATTCTGGGGGAGGGCAAGGCCTCACGCGGCTATCAACGCTTTGTCCGACCCGGTCAGGCCATTGACCTGGAAGTGCACCTGCCGCCCCCACCCTTTGCCTATCAGGACCCCGGGCTGCTAATAATCATCGGCCTGGCCGCCCCCGGTTACCCTTTATCGGCCCTTGAGGCCGAGGTCTGGCAGGAGATCGCCCAGATTCAGGAGCAGGGAGTAACCTGTACGATCAGGTCACCTTGGCAGATATTCAGTCCGCGGCCCGCCGCTATCTTACTGAGGACAACCGCACGGTGGTGATTGTGCAACCGGTTTCCGAGGCCGAAAGCACCGCCCTGGGACCGGTAGATTGATACCAAACATTGTAAAAGTTCACAGGTCGAACTTCGAGGATAAAAAATTATTTCATAACTTGCAACTTTGAACTTTGAACTACCGTAGTCATTAGTTATAAGGAGAATTTACTTACCATGACTGAATCTGCCCGCGCCGATTATTTGCCCGCGATCTATAAAAATACCTTGAATAATGAGATGACCGTGCTGGGAGTGGAATATGACCGGGCCCCCTGGGTGAGTATCTGCTTCATGGCCAAACGGGGCGCGGAAGCCGATCCGCCGGGTAAGGGGGGGACCGCGGATTGCACCGCTGAAGGTCTGACTCTGGGGACCAAGGCCCGTGATCAACTACGTCTGGCCATGGACGTGGAAAGCCGCGGGGCCAGGCTCGACGCCCAGGGCCATTGGGATTACACAGTCGTCAACCTGGAAGGTCTAGCGGAAGATTTTGCCGAATTAATGGCCCTGTTGGCCGAGATAGTGCAATCTCCCGAGTTTCCCGAACAAGACTTTGCCTACCTCAAGGGGCGACGGCAAGCAGATTTAGTACATCTTCAGGATAATCCGCGGGAGATCGCCAATCGCTGTTATTACCGCCTGTTTTTCGGCGATAGCCCTTACGGCCACCCCCTGACAGGCGATTTACAGTCGATCTCCACTCTGAGCTTAGAGGATCTGAAATCATTTTACCACCATCAGTTCCATCCCCGGGCCAGCAGCTTGGTGGTAGTCGGTATGGTCTCCGAAGCCACCGTGGTCCAGGAAGCGGCCCGCTGCTGGTCAGCCTGGTCGGGAGGTGCGTCTCCGACACCCCCGTACCAAGACCCCCCTCAAACCTTGGGACAGCCGGGGATTTATCTTTTGGACCGTCCGGCCCTGACCCAGAGCGAAATTCGCCTGGGGCACCTGGGGTTGCGGCGCCAACACCCCGATTATTTTGCCCTGCGGCTGGCCAATTATATCCTGGGTGGGGGCGGCTTTTCTTCCCGGCTGATGACCCGGATCCGCTCGGATCTGGGTCTGACCTATGGCATTAATAGCCATTTTCACTTTCGCCGGGCCCCCGGGCCGTTTGTCATTTCCACGTTTACCCCGGCTCCACATACTGCCGCGCTAATCCGGGAGACGAAAACAGTGTTGGCCGAGATCAAACAGGGCGGCATTAGCGCTCAGGAATTAGAGGATGCCCAAAATTTTTATATCGGCCACTTTCCCCTGGGATTAGAAACTACCGGCGGGATTGCCCAACAACTCATACAGATTGATTTACACTCCTTAGACCTTGATTACCTTAAAAACTATGTTGAGAATATCCAAGCCGTCCAACTGGAGCACTGCCGGGCCGCCGCCGCCCAGCATCTCCACCCTGAAGAGTTAGTGATCCTGGTATTAGGACCGGCCGCGGTTTGTCAGCCCGATCTGGAGGCCCTGGGCTCGGTCACCTTGTTGGGCGATTCTGAGCGCCTTTAGATCTTATTGGAACCTGTATGTTTTTTTTTGTTGACAAATCCTTCTTCAAGAGTGATATAATGCACACATATTTGTGAAAAAAAGGATAAATTGGTTATTCATAAACCGCAGAAAGGGAGGTAGGTTTTTATGTCAGATACTCCATTGTTGGATCAACTGGAAACGGGGCCTTGGCCCAGCTTCATTGCTGATTTGAAGCGCATGGCCGCCAAAAAGCCTCAGATTAAGGACCTGTTAGGACAGTTGGAACGCTCTTATGAAGAGAAGATCACTCACTGGAAGCATGGAGGCATCGTCGGCGTCCTGGGTTATGGTTCCGGCATTATTGGCCGTTACTCCGACCTACCGGATGATTTCCCGGGGTTAGAGCATTTCCACACCATGCGTATTAACCAGCCCTCGGGATGGTTTTATACTACGGCAGCCCTGCGCATGCTGTGCGACATTTGGGATCAGTACGGCAGCGGGGTTATGAATATGCATGGTTCCACGGGAGACATTATCTTCCTGGGCACCACTACCGATAATTTGGAACCGTGCTTTCAAGCCTTGGCACGCAATGGTTTCGACATCGGTGGTTCGGGGTCGGCCATGCGCAGTCCCAGTTGTTGCTGTGGCCTGTCCCGGTGTGAGTGGTCCTGCTATGACACCATGGAAGCCTGCTATGACATCACCCAGGAATTCCAGTTCGAGCTGCACCGGCCTGGTTTCCCTTACAAATTCAAGTTTAAGTTCTCGGGCTGTCCCAATGATTGCGTGGCCGCGGTAGCCCGGGCCGATTGTTCGGTGATCGGCGTCTGGAAAGACGATATCCGCATTGACCAGGCGGCCGTTAAGGCCTACGCCGGCGGGGAACTGAAACCCAAAGGCGGTGGCGCCCACGTTGACAAACTGGATATCCAAAAGGATGTCGTGGACCTGTGCCCCACCCAATGCATGAGCTGGGATGGCAGTACTTTGAAGATCAATAACCGGGAATGCAATCATTGTATGCATTGTATTAACCTGATGCCTCAGGCCCTGCGACCCGGCACCGATAAGGGAGCTACCATCCTGTTAGGCTCCCATGCCCCGATTCTGGAAGGGGCCCAGATGAGTTGGGTGATTGTCCCCTTTATGAGAATGGAAAAGCCGTTCGACGAGTTAAAAGAACTGGGTGCCAATATCATGGAGTGGTGGACGGAAAACGGCAAGAACCGGGAGCGGGTTGGAGAGTTGATCCTGCGCTTGGGTATGCGCGAGTTCTGTCTGGCCGTCGGCCTAGATCCCGTACCCCAATCCATTAAAACCCCGCGCTGCAACCCCTTCTTCTTCTGGCATCCTGAAGATTTTGAGGCTGAAGCTGAGGGTAAAACTTATATCAAGTTGTAAGTCTTTAATCAGCACCGGTTAAGACCTGACGTGCTAACTACATAATTGATTGATATTCCTAAATATTGCTAGGAGGTTTGCAGCATGGCAGAAGATAGAATAACTGATATTGGACCCCCACATTATGAGCAGTTCTTGCCCCCGGTGATTAAGGCAAATTATGGTAAATGGAAATATCATGAAATTCCTCGACCTGGGGTATTAAAGCATGTTTCCGAGAGCGGGGATGAACTGTATACCGTCCGGTGTGGGGCCGGTCGTTTGCTGACCACGGATTACGTCCGGGAGGTCTGCGATATTGCCGACAAATTCTGTGATGGGCATGTCCGCTGGACCAGCCGTAACAATATCGAATTTTTGACCCCTAAAAAAGAAAATGTCGAACCCTTGATTGCGGCGATCAAAGCCCAGGGCTGGCCGGTAGGCGGTACCGGTCACGCTGTGACCAGTATCGTTCATACTCAGGGCTGGATTCACTGTCACACCCCGGCCATTGACGCCTCGGGGATCGTCAAGTCGGTGATGGATGATTTATTTGAATACTTCGGGGAACATAGATTACCGGCCCAGGTGCGCATCTCCTTAGCCTGCTGCCTCAATATGTGCGGCGCGGTGCATTGCTCCGACATCGCCATTTTGGGCATCCATCGGACCCCCCCGAAAATCTTCCATGATAAATTGAGACATGTCTGTGAAATTCCCACCACCATTGCCGCCTGTCCGACCGGGGCCATCCGGCCGCATCCGGACAAAAGCATCAAGAGTGTGGTGGTCAACGAAGAGCGTTGCATGTACTGTGGCAACTGCTACACCATGTGCCCGGCTATGCCGTTATTTGATCCGGACAAAGGTGGTGTGGCCCTGTTGATTGGCGGCAAGGTCTCCAACGCCAAACATCCGCCGATGTTCTCCCGTTTAGGGGTACCTTATCTGCCCAACAATCCACCTCGCTGGCCTGAAGTGTGCCAAGCCATCCGGAAAATCTTGCTGGCTTATGTTAATGGCGCCAATAAATGGGAACGGCTAGGCGAGTGGATTACTCGCATCGGCTGGAGTCGTTTCTTTGAAATTTGTGACATTCCGTTTACCTTCCAACACATTGATGATTATAAGTGGGCCTATGACACTTATAATACCTCGATGCATTTTAAATTTTAAATAAGGTGTAATAATGGCTGATTCAGTCTCCAAGGAAGAATTGGTAGAGAGTATCTACCAGGAAGTGGCCAAGGTTCAGGGCAAGAAACAACTAAAGGCGGGCGATCTCACCAAGCTGATGATCAAGAAATATGGCGATGCGGTGAGTAAAAACGACGTCAAATTTGCCATCAAAGAGCTGATCGATAGCGGCCGTTGTGTTTATACCTATTTCGGCGGCAGCTTCATCGAATTGCCCCATGAAGAAGGGGCGGCCAAACATATCTAATGCTTCGACCCTGTCCCCGGTTGGTACTATCAGCCCTGCGGGGCGGGTCGGGTAAAACTACCCTGACCCTGGGCCTACTGGCTGCGTGGCGCCAACAGGGACTAAAGGTCGTACCCTTTAAAAAGGGGCCGGATTATATCGATCCGGCGTGGCATAGTCTGGCCGCTGGCCGGCCCTGCTATAATCTGGACCCGTTTCTGATGGATCGGGACCAGATGTTGGCTTCGGTAGCTTATCATGCCGCCCAAGCAGATGGGGTTTTGATCGAAGGCAACCGTGGTCTATATGACGGCCTCGATGTTGAGGGCACTTCCAGCACAGCCGAGCTAGCCAAATTACTCCATGCCCCAGTGGTGCTGGTGGTTGATTGTACAATGACCACCCGCACCGCCGCGGCCATGGTTTTAGGTTGCCAAGCTTTTGACGCCCAGGTGGCGCTCCAGGGGGTGGTTCTTAACCAGATCGCCCGGCCGCGGCACGAGCAGTTGTTGCGGGCCGCGATTGAGCGGTATTGTGGACTGCCAGTGCTGGGAGCCATACCCCGGTTTAAGTGTGCCGTGTTCCCCGAACGTCATATGGGCTTGGTGCCCCCTCAGGAGCACCAGGCCGCGGCCCGGGCGGTGGCTACCGCCCTAGATTTAGCCCAGAAATATCTAAATCTAGATCAACTCTGGGAATTGGCCGGGCAAGCTAATGCCCTGCCCGCCATTAAGTTGCCCAAAGTCCATGAGTCCCAGACACCGGACCACCCGGTGGTGATCGGCATCATCCGAGATTCCGCCTTCCAATTCTATTATCCCGAGAACCTGGAAGCTTTAACCCGGCTCGGCGCCCGGGTCGTAGAAATCAATGCCTTGCAGGACAGTCTGCTGCCACCGGTAGATGCCCTATACATCGGCGGGGGTTTCCCGGAGACCCATGCGGCTGCCCTGGCCCACAACCAAAGCTTCCGACGCTCGGTCTGGCAAGCGGCTGAGGTTGGCTTACCGGTTTATGCCGAATGCGGCGGTTTGATCTACTTAGGGGAAAGCCTGGTCTTAAACGGGCAAACTTATCCCATGACCGGAATCTTGCCTTTAACCTTTAAATTAGGCAAACGACCCCAAGGACACGGGTATACCGTGGTGGAAGTAGAAGGACCAAATCCCTTCTTTCCGGTGGGCACACAATTAAAAGGTCATGAGTTCCATTATTCCAAAGTGATCAATTCTTCAATCAAGCCCCAGGATTTGATCTTCCGGCTGCAACGTGGTCAAGGCATTATCGATCAACGAGACGGTGTGTGTTATAAGAATGTTCTGGCCACCTATACCCACATCCATGCCTCGGGCACTCCCGGCTGGGCCGCGGCGATGGTTCAACGAGCACGTGAATTCCGTGACCAGACCCGGTTTCCCCAGACTCCATTACCCCCCGAACGCTGCTATAAAGAGCTGTCCATTTAACCTCCGCGGGGGAGGCGGAAGCATTACTGGTCGAGACCCGAGCAAGATAACTTTTTACCCCGGTGATCAGGAACCTGTGGCTTATTAGCTTGTCAGTCTTGGAGAAGGTGCGATTGCCAAGACTTAATTTAGAACCAAGATGAGAATAGCAAGAAGGAGGTGAAACCACCAATGGCTTGGCGTGTTGAGGTTGACGAGGAAAAATGTGAAGGTTGTGAAGAGTGCGTTAACGTCTGTCCCTCTGGCGTTTTCGAGCTTCAAAATGGTAAAGCTGTTCCGGTTAATGAGGAAGAGTGTCTGGGCTGTGAAAGCTGTATAGAAGTCTGTCCCAACGGGGCGATTACCGTCACCGAGGTTTAAGCTTCAGCTGCGCAGAAAAGCGCTGGCTTAATCCGGGCCAGCGCTTATTAAAATTTTGTCCTCAATGGGGGACACAACGAGTACGCCGCAATAGCAGTTCCGGCCTCCAAATATTCACTGGAACAGAGTCCTACTCTACCCCAAAATGTTTTTTTATAATCCTCACCGTGCTGAATCAGGATTAATCCATCACGATTCCCTCTTCGCAAGTTTGGCACATCTTTAGCGGTGTCAATTCTTCCGGGGTTGGGGGCCGCACTTCCAAGATCTGCACGGAATAATGGAGGTCTTGCCCCGCCAAGGGATGATTCATGTCCAAGACCACGCTATTTCCCTTGACTTCGGTAATCAGGAAGGGATAATCTACCGGTAACAGGGAGTTGGCCGGGGTTACTCTCTGACCCGGTTGGAGCTCTACTCCGCTCGGAAAACTGCTTCGGTCCCAGGTCTGAATTTGCCCGGCTTCACGAGGGCCGAAGCCTTCGGCGGCCGGGATGACAAATTCCCGGCAGTCATTTTCTTTCAGGCCCAGGAGTCGCGCTTCCAAGCTAGGAAGTAATTCATTATAGCCAGCAACAAAGGTCATGGTGGCTGGTTGCGCTTCCGTGCCTTTAATAAGTTCTCCGCTCTCCAGACGGAGGCGATATGCTAACCTGACAAAACAATCCTTGTGGATCTCCATTAATATTGACTCCTTTTTTTATAACTTGGCTAAGCTTGTCTAAAAAACCGGTGAATGTCAAGATCCTGACCATAATTATTGACTTCTAACCTAACTGGAAATGGATGATTAGAAAAGCCCGGGTGGCCGACGTCAAAGAGATTCGCCGTATTTTACAGATGTTTGCCCGCCGGGGTGAACTTTTGCCCCGTACTATGGCCGAACTCTATAGCCAGGTAAGAGATTACTATGTCTATCAGGAAGACAGTCAGGGGCCCTTGTGCGGCATCGCCGCCCTACACGTCAGTTGGGAGGACCTGGGCGAGATCCGCTCGCTGGCCGTGCTCGACCCCTACCAACAGCGCGGCATCGGCAGTCAATTAGTCGAGATTTGCCTCTCGGAGGCCCTGACCCTGGGTTTGGAGCGGGTTTTTGTCCTCACCTATCGGCCCGATTTTTTTGCCCGATTCGGCTTCAAACTCATAGATAAAAATGTCCTGCCCCATATTGTTTGGGCCGATTGCGTGCGCTGTCCCAAATTTCCCGATTGCGACGAAATCGCCATGCTCTTAGAATATTAATGGGGCGAGAGGAGCTGCACCGGCTTGACAGTTAACCGGATCAGAGCTATTATAATATATATTTGGAGAGAAAATTATCAACCGAGCTGGATTTAGGGCTTACCGGACCGTGGCCGATGATATACTGGAATCCCGATGAAGTGAGTCTTTATCGGGTTTTTTTATGATGGTCAGGAGCAGTTTGCTAACCGGAGGGAGGATTTAATTTTTTGGCGGCTAGGCAAACGCCACCCCGAAGCAGAAAAAATTATTGTTTATTAGGTAGTATTCATTTGAAAACTCTGCAATTCCCTCGCCCCGCTTGCGGGGCGAGGGTGAGGGGTAATTTCCATTAATTTCCAGAGCTTATGCACCATCTCCTTGTTCCTCTCCCTCAAGAGAGAGAGAAAACTTAATGTTTCCGGATGGACACTAGGTAATTTTAATCATAACCTAAATCCCTAATTTAGGATCAGACAATCGACCAGGATTATGTTTGGAGCACTCGTTAAAAAGATTTGGGGCAGTAAAAATGACCGTGAATTGCGTCGCCTGGCCCCGCTGGTAGAGCAGGTGAACAGCCTGGAGCCGGGCTTACAAAAACTCTCCGATGCCCAGTTGCAGGCCAAGACCGCTGAGTTCAAAGCCCGCTTGGAACAGGGCGCCAGTCTCGAAGAGTTGTTGCCGGAGGCCTTTGCGGTAGCCCGGGAAGCCTCAGTCCGGGTGTTGGGCATGCGGCCTTTTGACGTGCAGATCATCGGCGCCGCAGTGCTGCACGAAGGCAAAATTGCCGAAATGAAAACCGGCGAAGGCAAGACCCTGGTGGCGGTATTGCCGGTCTATCTCAATGCCTTAACCGGTGACGGCGTGCATGTAGTTACCGTCAACGATTATCTGGCCCGGCGGGACAGCGCCTGGATGGGTAAGGTTTATCAATTTTTAGGCCTCCGGGTCGGGATCATCGTCCACGGTCTGGACGACCAGGAACGGCGCCAGGCCTATGCCGCGGATGTCACCTACGGCACCAACAACGAATTCGGCTTTGACTATCTGCGGGATAATATGAAGTTCTCGCTGGCCGACTACGTGCAGCGGGGTTTCAACTACGCCATTGTCGATGAAGTGGACTCCATCCTGATTGATGAGGCCCGGACGCCGTTGATTATTTCCGGACCTGCAGAGGAGTCGACTCAGCTTTACGTCCATCTTGATCGGGTGGTGCCCAAGCTCAGGTCCGGCCAGGATTATAGCATTGATGAAAAATCCCGGACCGTCAACCTGACCGAAGACGGCGTAGCCCACGTGGAAAAGCTCATCCGGGTCAGCAATCTCTATGATCCCAAGAACATCGAAATCCTGCACCATGTCAATCAGGCCCTGAAAGCCCATGCCCTGTTCAAACGGGATGTCGATTACATTGTCAAGGATGGCCAGGTCATCATCGTTGACGAGTTCACCGGTCGGTTGATGCCCGGGCGGCGTTATTCGGATGGCCTGCACCAGGCCCTGGAGGCCAAAGAAGGGGTTCGGATCGAAAGCGAAAATCAGACCCTGGCCTCCATTACCTTCCAGAATTTTTTCCGGATGTATCGCAAACTGGCCGGAATGACCGGGACCGCGGATACCGAAGCCGAAGAATTTAAAAAGATCTATAACCTGGATGTGGTGGTCGTCCCCACGCATAAAAAGATGATTCGGACTGACTATCCTGATGTCATCTATAAAACCGAGGCCGAGAAATTTAATGCCATAGTGGAGGAAATTAATGACTGTCACCGTCGTGGCCAACCGGTGCTGGTCGGCACCACCTCGGTAGAAAAGTCGGAGCGCTTGAGCCGCATGCTTAAACGGGAGGGCATCAAACACGAGGTGCTGAATGCCAAGCATCACGAAAAAGAGGCTCAGATCGTGGCGCAGGCCGGGCAGTCAGCAGCGGTCACCATCGCTACTAATATGGCGGGCCGCGGCACCGACATTGTGCTGGGTCCGGGGGTGGTAGAAACGGGGGGACTGCATATCCTGGGCACCGAACGCCACGAAAGCCGGCGGATCGACAATCAATTACGGGGCCGCTCCGGACGTCAAGGAGATCCCGGCACTTCCAGGTTTTACCTATCCCTCGAAGATGATCTGTTGCGTATCTTCGGCTCCGAGCGGGTCAAAGGCTTAATGGGTCGCCTGGGCATGGAAGAGGGGGAGCCTATCGAACACAAAATGGTCACCAATGCCATTGAACGGGCCCAGAAGCGAGTGGAAAGCCATAACTTCGACATCCGCAAGCACCTCCTGGAATATGACAATGTGATGAATAAACAACGGGAGGTAATTTATGGTCAGCGCCGGGAGATCTTACAGGGAGAAAATCTCAAAGAAGATGTCCTGGAAATAGCTATGGAACTGGTGGATGAGATGGTGGCCGAATACACCAGTAACACCTCGTTACCGGAAGAATGGGACCTGAAAGGCATTGAAGATGCCTGTTTGCGGCAATTTGGCCTGCAAGTCAGTCTTAATTCTGGCAATCCCCATCAGCTCAGTCAGGAGGACTTAGAAGATTATCTGCACGAACAGGTGCAACAGGCCTATGAAGCTAAGGAGCAAGAGATCGGGCCGGATATTTTCCAAGAAGTGCAGCAGATGATTATGCTGCAGATGGTGGATAATAACTGGAAAGAGCATCTGTTATCCATGGATCATCTCCGGGATGGTATCGGGCTTAGGGGTTATGCCCAGGTGGATCCGCTCCGGGAATATCAGCGGGAAGGCTACAGCATGTTTGTGGAGATGATCCACCGCATTAAGGAAGATACCATTAGGGCCCTGTTCCAGATCCGGTTGCGTCAGCCCCAGGAATATGTGGAACAGGAACGCCGGGAACAGCCGCTGGTTTTCAGTCACGGCGGCAACGGCGAGCGCCAGCCGGTAAAAAGAGCCGGCAAGAAAGTAGGGCGTAATGACCCTTGTCCCTGTGGCAGCGGGAAAAAATACAAAAAGTGCTGTGGCCGCAAATAAACTGATTGTTCCAGGTTTTCGGGCCGCCGCGGCGTCAGCCGGGATCAAAAAGGGGCAACAACCCGATCTGGCCCTGATCACCGCCATCCGACCGGCAGCCGCGGCCGGGGTATTTACTACCAATCGGGTAAAGGCCGCGCCGGTAGTAATCAGTCGGGAACGGCTGCGCTCCGGCCGGGCCCAGGCTTTGCTGGTCAATAGTGGCAACGCCAACGCCTGTACCGGGGCCCAAGGCCTGGAAGCTGCCTGGGAAGCTAGTCATTGGATCGCTCGCTATCTTAATATCCCGGACAGATTGGTATTACCGGCTTCGACCGGGGTTATTGGCCAGAAGCTGCCCACCGGAAAGATTTTGGCAGCCTTGCCCGATCTGGTCACCCGCCTGGACCCCGAGGGTCTTTCGGAGGTGGCCCAGGCCATCATGACCACTGATACCTTTGCCAAGACCGCTCAGATTGACGGGCATATCGGTGATCATCCGCTCACCGTAGCCGGCATTGCCAAAGGAGCCGGGATGATTCATCCCCGGATGGCTACACTGCTGGCATTTATTTTCACTGATGCGGCAATCAGCCCCTCGCTGTTAAAAACCTACCTCAAGGCCGGCTTAGCCCAGAGTTTTAACCGGATCAGCGTCGATGGCGACACCAGCACCAATGACACCGTCATAGTAATGGCCAGTGGCCAGGCCCGCAACCAGCTTTTAGACCGCCCCGACAGTGCCGCGGGCCAGGATTTTGCCACCCTGCTCCATCAGGTCATGGCCGATCTGGCTGTCCAGATTGTCCGGGATGGCGAAGGCGCGCAGCGTTGTTATCGAGTCATAGTAGATGGCGCGGTCAATGCCGTTGAGGCTCGCAAAGCCGCGGCTACCGTGGCGACCTCGCCGCTGGTCAAAACTGCCGTCACCGGCGCCGACGCTAATTGGGGGCGGATCATGGCAGCTCTGGGCCGCTCCGGGGCCCGGTTCGACCCGGAACAGGTGGACATCTTCTTCGGCCCCCACCAGGTGGTCAGAAATGGCCAGGCTATTGGCCCAGCCGCGGAACTTGATTTTGGAGATTTACCTGAGCTAAAAGATCCTTTACTTAAAGATAGCCCTCTAGAAGACCTTTGCGCTTTGTATATTGCTCGCTTACAGAACTTGCTAGACGAAGCTCGACTTTATTTTATTGGTGAGAAAGTGTAAAGAGCAACAGGGTCCGCCCCGCTGAATATGGAAATTCTAAGATAACCGCTACAAAAAAAATTAGCGTAGCTGGTAATTATCTCAGTTTAATACAACAATTCGCTGAGGCTAAAAAAATGGAAGGGTTTACCGCGGTATTTGAACAACAAGAGGATTGGTGGATTGGTTATGTAGAAGAATTGCCTGGAGCCAACACCCTGGGGCGGACTTTAGAAGAAACACGTTCTAATTTACAGGAAGCCATAAAACTTATTATAGAAGCAAACCGCGCCTTGGCTCAACAAGAAATTGCAGGAAAGCAAGTAATTAGAGAGAAGTTGATGGTTCAGGTGTAATGAAGCGCCGTGCCTTGTTAAGCCATGTTAAGCAACAAGGGTGTAAACTGCTACGTGAAGGGTGTAGTCACTCGGTTTATTGGAACCCGGTCAATCGCCAAAGAGCGTCTCTACCCAGACATACCGAGATAATAGATACACTTGCCAGGAGGAAATGTAAGGATTTGGGTATAGGTAGGCCCACATTAAAGTAAGGTATGCAAAGTCAGGACTATTATTTACCCCCGCCTCAACATCGAAATCCCAGGCTCAAGGGATAAGCAAAAGTCACTGGAACTTTATCGCCTCCGCTACGATCTGGTATCCGGCCCGGATCTGGTCTGAGGGCATAAGCGTGCCGGTGACCACAATCTCACCCGGCCAGTCCTGGCTGGTGAGGCGCTGGACCGTATCATTATCGGTAAGGTTGCCAAAATAGACCAGGACCTGCTCTTGGGGGCCTTTCAGGAAAAACGACTTGCGGTGAATCAGCACCAGAGCGAGTTGACCTTTGACGGTCACCTGGCTCCCCAGGTAGCGACTTGGGGTTTGCAGAAGTTGATCGACGGTTAATCCGCCTTCTTCAGGGGAGAAGGCTTGATTCTCTGGTCCTGGCGATTGTTTGGCCAATAAGGAGAGTACCTGCTGCTGATCGGTGTGAATTTGCCCCAACTTATCCTCCAGTTTGACCATTTCTGCCTTAAGGGCCTTAATCTCCTCCCGAATCTGCTGTACTTCTGAAGCTGGCGCGCCGCAGGCCACCAGGCCCAGGCACGCGGTTAGGGCCAAAGCCAGCCTCCGGTTTCGGTATCTTGTCGTCCTAACGGATATAGTATCCCGCCACTTTAAGGCTGCCATCTTTCTCCTGTTGCAGGGTAACCGTCTCGGTCGCAGTTTTTTTATGCTGGAATGAAGATTTTAGGGTAAACACCAGGTAAAGGCCATCGGGTGCCCCCGGCAAGGAGGTATGGCGCTCAGATTCGGTAATATGCCGAGAGACCAGGGACCCCAAAGGCCGTCGCGCCCCATTGAGACTTTCAACCCACTTGGCCTGACTGAGCACACCCTTAAAATACGTCGAGGTCAGCTCATAACTGGCCGCATAATCACCCTTATCAATCATCTTAAGAAATTTGAAAACCTCTTGCTGCCCCTGCGGGTCTTTATTTTTGCTTTGCCCAGCGGCTGGCAAAATTAAGCTAAAAACCAGGATAACTACTATTACTAACAATCTATTAAAACTAAACATTTATTACCCCCCCTGTCAATGCAAAATTGCTGGACTTTTATAGTGGTTTGGGAAAGAATAGAATGGTTTTGGATAGAATGCTAAGGAGAGCTGTTATGGCGCGTGTATTGGTCACCGGCGGCGCCGGGTTTATCGGCTCGCATCTGGTGGAATGCCTCCTGAAGCAGGGACATGAGGTTATTTCTCTGGACAACTATTTCACCGGTTCCAAGGACAATCTCCTGCATCTCAGAGATCACCCCTGCTTAGAAATTATCCGGCATGATCTGGTGAATCCCATCATGCTGGAGGTCGATCAGATTTACAACCTGGCCTGTCCGGCTTCGCCGGTGCATTATCAATATAATCCGGTGAAAACCATCAAAACCAACGTCTTGGGCACCCTGTATATGCTGGGGCTGGCCAAACGGGTCAAGGCCCGCATCCTGCAAGCCTCCACCTCGGAAATTTATGGTGATCCCACGGTACATCCCCAGACAGAGAACTATTGGGGCAATGTCAATTGCGTGGGCATCCGCAGTTGCTACGATGAGGGGAAAAGGGTCGCCGAAACCTTGATGATGGATTATCATCGGCAAAATCAGGTAGAGATTCGCATTGCCCGTATTTTTAATACCTATGGGCCCCGCATGGCAATCAATGATGGCCGGGTAATCAGCAACTTTATTGTCCAGGCCTTAACCGGCCAGGAACTGACGATCTATGGCCAGGGCCTGCAGACCCGTTCTTTCTGCTATGTCTCAGATCTGGTCGAGGGCTTGGTGCGCTTAATGAATTATGAAACCTTTGAAGGCCCGGTTAATCTGGGAAACCCGGAAGAATTTACCATCCTGGAGCTGGC
>MUKC01000065.1 GCA_002049795.1 Desulfobacca sp. 4484_104
TCCGCCTGAAAAACCGATTGTAAAAAGACAATGCTGGCCGCCAGGATTAAGGGATAGGTGAGCTGCGGGGCATTGAATAATTTGGCTGCCAGGTATGGGGCGCTAATGGCGATAGCCAGAGCACACAGGATACTGAAAAACGTATTGGCTGATCGGGTAAAGCCAATAATTCGGCCTAAGCGTTCTTTAGCCGTTTGCCGGTATTCCGAAATGTATTTGGTTGCCGCCATCCCGATGCCAAAGACGGCCACCATGAAAAAAATACTAATGGTACTGCGGATTAAGCCCAGCTCGCCAAAGCCCTCTTTGCCCAGGAGCCGCCCGGCGATGATAGATCCGGCCAATCCGCAGGCCTGGCCCAGAACCGTGCCGAGAAAGATCCAGGAAGTTCCGGCTAAAAAACGATGGGCCAGGGAACTCAACTTTGTTGGCTCTCCCTATGGCCCCAAAGAAATTTTCGAGGCCAATTGATAAATTGAGGGAAATATATGTTCATTTGCTCCAGCACTGCGGCATTAACTTCGTCCACGGTGATGGCCTGCATACAGGTCAGGTGGTCGCAGTCTTCCTGGAAGCACAATTCACAGGGCACTGACTTGCGCAGCACGATGGCCTGATCGGTCCACGGTTCCCACATTTTGGGGAACTGGCGGGCGCTGAACAGGGCCACGATGGGAGTCCCTACCAGAGCGGCCAGGTGCATGGGGCCGGTGTCCAGGGTGACCAGGACGTGGCAGCGGGACAACAGCGCCGTGGTTTCTATCAAGGAAGTTTGGCCGGCGGCGATTAACTTATCACCGGGAAAGGTGCGGGCGAATTCCTGAAGCTGGTATTTTTCAGCCGCACCTCCAAACAGGATAAATACGGGCTGGCAAGCGGCTTGGAGACGGCATCCCAACTCGCTGAAGTTGGCCAGAGGCCACTGCTTGGCCTGGGCCTTGGCCCTGGTCTGCAGGCCGATAACCGGCCGGGGTCCATTTTGCAAATAAGGCGCTAGGAGGCGGTCGGCCATCTGCTGGCAAGAACAGGGAAGCTTTAAATGGAAATTTGCCAAGGAGTTGATGCCGGTGCCCGCCAGCAGATGCAGGAGACGTTCCACCTCATTGTGATGCGGCCGGTAATCGTGCAGGCGGCGGTTATCCATCAACGGGAAATGGTGCGCCAGGGAGAAGCCCCAAGCGCCTTTGACCCCCAAGAGGCGGGCAAACAGCAAGTCTCGTGTTAACCGCCGCACATCCGTGCGTCCCTGGGGGAAGAGCAGGAAAAGATCGAAACGGCGCTGGCGTAAGTCACGGAGTAAATTTTTCCGGAAGGAAAGGTTGGCAAAGTCTTCGCGATAAAAGGTGATGATCTCGTCCACCAGCTTCTGTCTCTCCAGGACTTCCCGAGCTTCTGGGAGCCCCCGGGGCCCCGGGGAGGTGAGCAGGGTCAGGTGGGCCAAGGGAAAATTATGCCGCACCGCGGCCAGGGCCGGCAAGGCACAAGCCGTATCCCCGACGTTGCCGGTCCGCAGGATCAAGACTCGCCCAGGACTGTTCCTGAGCTTTTCCACGACCTTTCTGGTGCCGGGGAAAAGAATACGATTCAGGACATGGAGAGAGAAATTGACTGCATCTCTCAGAGAAATAGCGAGTTGGCAATAACTCATTTGTTCCGTTATTCCATCAACCAATATCACGCCGGTTAGTGTTTATCAAGATAGCCCAAATTTATTGCTTTCGGCCGGTCTCTCGACTGTGTCCCTTCCGCTTCTTTTTGAGCAAGCTTAAAATTCCCCAGGGACCGGCAGACGCTGGAAAATGCCCTTTTTCACTGCGGCGACTGCCGTCTTGGGAAGTGTAATAGTTATAGTGGCGCTGGTAATAGTATTGGTAGTAGTAGCCGTCGCGTTGGACCGGGACGTCGTTTAAGATGGCGCCCAGGATATGGGCCTGGACGCTGTGCAGTTGCTCCCGGGCGGCCTGGGCGGTTCTTCGGGGCACGGTTTCCGCCTTGACCACAAACAGGGTACCTTCGGCCAGGCTGGCCAGGATGGCGGCGTCGGTGACCGAGGTCAGGGGCGGCGAATGCAAAGATTGCAGCCTGATCATATGGTAGAACTTTTTAAACTCTGATGATTAGTTACCGAATACTCTGCCATTCGTCTCGGGAGATTTTTCCCTGTCTCAGAATGCGCTATAAAAGGTCAACTCCGATAATTTCCTGATGAGGGTTCGGCAAGATCAGGCGTTGGGGGCCGCGAGTCATAAACTGATGGCGTCCGCCGGTAAAAGGGCCTTGAAATCCCAAGCGGCGTAAAGTAATGATAAATTCTCGGCGAGAAATGGGTGTCAGCCGGCTCAGAGGGCGACCTCCTTAGGAAGATGCAAGTGAATTTCATCCAAGGGAGGAATGGGATAACCTTTGGCAATGCTGAAAAACAACCAATCTTCAATGGCCTCTAAGAGATGTCGCCGGCATTCTTCCAGAGTGGCGCCCGTGGCCCAGACACCCTCAAGGCCCGGGACCTCCCCATAATAGGGGTGAGGATCGTCAATAATTTCATAATGGGCCTTTTCCAGGGCTCGTTCGAGATATTTAACTAACATGGGATATGACCCTTTGCAGTTTTAAGGTTTTAGCTCTGAAGGTATTTTACCATTTTCTAAGGGTGCATGCCTAGGCGTTTTTTCAAGCGAGCCATCCAAGCTCGGGGCACGGGCAGGGCGGCATGTCCCTCCCGGCAATGCGTGCGGCGGCCGTCCTCGGTGGTGTAGTAGGTATAGTAGCCGTCGCGCTGGACCGGGACGTCGTTTAAGATGGCGCCCAGGATATGGGCCTGGACGCCGTCCAGCTACTCTTTGGCAGCCTGGGCGGAAAGGCTAAACATACTGCAGAAATTCCTCAACCGTCATTTTTGCATCTCGGATAAGATTCCTTAAGGTTCCCCGTTTGACAATTTTGCCTTTATGAACCGGAATCGATAAGGTGGCCTCATAACCTTCTCTGGTCAGAATTATGTGGCTGCTGCGTTGGCGCGCCACCTGCCACCCGGCCTTTGAGAAGGCTTTGACTACTTGTTCCCCGGAATAGGAACCCAGGTGGCTCAAATTATGTTGACCTCGACAATCTTTTCAGCCGGATCTACGATCTGAGCACGTTGGTTCAATACTTCCAGACAGCCCCAAATGGCATCTTTGATATTTTCCAGGGCTTCAGCTTCGCTATCCCCCTGGGAATGGCAGCCGGGCAAAGCCGGGCAACTTACCATAAACCCCCCGTCCTCCGGATCCGGCCTGACAATTACTTTAAAAAACATATTAACAACTCTAGCTGTTAGGAATTTTCAGTTCTGAATTCTAAACATATCTTACCATTTTTTATGGATGCAGGCCTATTTGTTTTTTCAGGCGGTTTAGCAAACGCTGGGTCGTGCTCAGGGCGGCACGTTGGGAGTGGCGGCGGCTGCGGCTCCCGTCCTCGGAAGTGTAATAGTTATAGTAGCGCTGGTAGTAGTATTGGTAGTAGTAGCCGTCGCGTTGGACCGGGACGTCGTTTAAGATGGCGCCCAGGATATGGGCCTGGACGCTGTGCAGTTGCTCGCGGGCGGCCTGGGCGGTTCTTCGGGGCACGGTTTCCGCCTTGACCACAAACAGGGTGCCTTCGGCCAGGGTGGCCAGGATGGCGGCGTCGGTGACCGAGGTCAGGGGCGGCGAATCGAGGATAATGCGGCCGAACCGCTCCCCGGCCCGGCGCAGGAATTCCCGCATGCGCTCCGAACCCAGAAGCTCCGAGGGGTTGGGCGGGGTGGGACCGGCGGGCACCACAAACAGATGGGGCACCTGGGTTTCTACGACCGGCAGGCTGTCGATGTCGCCGACCAGGAAGTTGGACAGACCTGGCTCTTTGTCGATCTCCAGATAATGGTGCACGGTGGGGCGGCGCAGATCGGAATCGACCAGGAGCACCTGAGGCTCGGCCTGGGCCATAGCGCTGGCCAGATTGACCGCGGTGACGCTTTTGCCTTCCAGGGGCAGGGCGCTGGTGATCAGCAGAGTGCGGGGGGATTGGCCGGGAGCCGAGAACTGGATATTGGTGCGCAGACCGCGATAAGCCTCGGAGACCAGATGCCGGGGCTGATGATGGATGACCAGTTGCGGGGCCTGGTGGCCGTTGCCTTTTTCCGCGCCCTCCAGATGGGGGATCAGGGCCAGATTGGGGATTTCCAGCCAGGCCTCGATCTCCTGCGGGGTCTTGAAGGTGTTGTCGAGGCGCTCCAGGGTGAAGGCCAGGCCGGCGCCCAGCACCAGCCCCATAATGGCCGCCAACATGGTGTTGCGCGTTTTCCGGGGCTTGACCGGCCGCGACGGCACCGCGGCCGGATAAACAATCTTAATGTTGGTGGCGGGGATATTTTGGGTGGCAGTGGTTTCCTTCAGGGTCTTGAGCAGGTTTTCGTACAAGGCCCGGTTGGTTTCGACATCCCGCAAGAGCACCCGGTATTGGACGGCTTTATCCCCCAGTTCCTGGATCTGATGCTTCTGGGCCTCCAGGGCGGCCTTGAGGTTGTCCTCCTGGGCCACGGCCATCTGGTACTGGTTCTTGATAGCCTGCACCACGGTGCTCATTTCCGCGGCCAGCTTGCCTCGGATGGCGGCCAGTTCACTGGCCAGTTGGATCATCTTGGGGTGTTTGGGGCCGAATTTAAGGGCCATCTCCGACTGTTGGGCGATGATTGCCGCCTCCTGGGCCTTCAGGGCTTGAATCACCGGGTTGTCCAGGACTTCCGAGATGGGCTGGCCCTGGCTCACCTGGTTATAGCGGGTTTCGACCTCCAAGCGTTTGGTCTGGGCTTCGACCAGGTTCTGGTTTAATTGCCCCAGCTTCTGGGCCGTGATGCTTTCTTTGTCTTCCCAGGTGACAATATTATGGATGCGTTTGTACTGGTTGAGTTTGCTCTCGGAATCCTCCAGCTTCTGACGGGCCTCATTGATTTTTTTTTGCAGCCAGATTGCGGTTTCCTGGGCCGCGGCGAAACGCAGTTCCAGACTCTGCTCAATATAGGCCTGGGCCAGGGTGTTGACCAGCCGGGCGGCCAGTTGAGGATCGGGATCATTGAAGCTGACTTCCACCAGGCTGCTGTTACGCACCGGGGTCACTTCCAATGAGGCCAGAAGTGCACTGATGAGCCGTTCTTGGGCCTGCTGGATCTGGGCCGGTTCCGCGTCCTTTGGCAGCGACGCAAAAATCTCACGGTAGGCCGGGTGGTTCTCCAAATGTAGCTTATCCACTACCTTTCTGGCCAGGGCACGGCTCTCCAGGAGCTTGTATTGGGTCTGGTAAAACTCGGCGCTGCCAGAACTTACCGGTATGACCTCTTGGCCCTCCAAGATGCGCGGTCGCTCCGGTTCGATCAGCAGTTGGGTGGTGGCCTGATAGATTGGGGTGGCGGTAAAGGAATAGAGGATGACCGTGACCACCAAGGTAATAAAGACGCTAAGCGCGGTCCAGCGCCGTTTGAGCAAGATGCCCAGATATTCCTGCAGGCTGCGGGCCGGAGAAGAGGGGTAGTCAAAGGTTGGAGTTTCTTCCATAATGATTTTCACCTCTATTAATTATCAATATCATACATGAGTCAGTGAAAATGGGGTTAATGCCCGAGACTCAGATTAACCCCGAGGCTCAGATTTGACACAATTTACAATTCTGTTATTATAAAGACTGATTTAGGCCGACTTTACAAAGGATCTGGTATGCGCTCGCTGGCCTTTGACACACTGGAGTTTGCCAAGAAGCTGAAGGCGGCTGATTTCACCGCGGATCAGGCCGAGGCCCTGGCCGGGGCGATGGCTAGCTTGGTAGAAGAACGGCTGGCTACCAAGCAAGACATCAAAGAGTTGGAAGCCCGGTTGGAAGCCCGGATCAAAGAGCTGGAAACCGGGTTGCGCCGCGACATGAAAGAGCTGGAAACCGGGTTGCGCCGCGATATGCGGGAGATGGAGCTACGCCTGCGGCATGATCTCACCCTGCGTTTGGGGGGTATGCTGGTGGCCGGAATTGCTATCGTTGCCACCCTGGTCAGGTTATTATAAATTTTTCCTTACCTAAGGTATCGGGGTCGGGAATTTATGAAATAAGGAACAGTTCTTGCCCAATCTAGCCTTTGACACTCTGGAGTTCGCCAAGAAGCTGAAGGCGGCTAATTTCACCGCGGATCAGGCCGAGGCCTTAGCTGCGGCTATGGCCGGCATAGTTGAGGAGCGCCTGGCCACCAAGCACGATCTCAGAGAGTTGGAAAGCCGGCTGGAGGCCCGCATGAGGGAAATGGAGCTGCGCCTGCGGCATGACCTCACCCTGCGTTTAGGGGGTATGCTGGTGGCCGGAATTGCCATTGTGGCCACCCTGGTCAAATCGTTATAGCGTTCAGCCACCACGAAAAGCCTTCCTGTTTTATTACTTGCCAAGGATTACTTGCCGATGGTTGGCAATATCATTTAACTATGACCCTTACCCCGGCAGCGGAGGGAGGGGAGCTCCCTAAAATTTTTGATAAAACAAGTCCCTATAAAACTATCCCTTTAATGGCGGTCTAGTACTAGAACCACGACTCCGGGACCACGATAGTATCTCCGGGTTTGACGTTATGGTGCAGATCAACTTTGAGCTGCACTTTTCCGGCTGATTGGTCTCGGATGATATAGGTCTTCTTGGGGGCGGCCCTATCGGTAAAGCCTTCGGCGGTGGTCACCGCCATCAGCACCGTCATATTCGGTTCATAGACATAGCGGCCCGGTCGTTTGACCTGGCCGGTGACGTAAACCACCTCGGTGGGCACGAAGATAGTGTCACCGTTTTTAATTTCGAGGTTCTGACTGGCATCTCCGGCATAGGCCGCAGCCAGGGAAACTTTAATATTTTCGGCATCTGTGTTTTTACCCGGTATCTGCGGCTGATCCGTCCGGGCGGGGCCGCGGGGCCGGACCACGACTGCGCTACTCCCGGTGCCTTTGCCGCTGCCCCAACCGCTGCCCACCCCGCCGGCCAGGGCAATGGCCTCCGCTATCCGGATCGAGCGAGTCAACGGATAAGTGCCAGGTTTTTGCACATTGCCAATGACAAAATACTTCTGGCTCTTGAACTCGGTGACGGTGACGGACACGTGCGGATCAACAATATAGCCATCAGCCAGACGTTGTTCAATTTCTTTCTGAAGTTCAATGACTGTCCGCCCTTGGGCCATAATTTGACCAATGAACGGATAGGAGAAGCAACCGTCCAGGCCAACCCGCAGTTTCCGGGTCAGATCTTCATGGTCCCAGACCTTGATTTCGATCTCATCTTCCGCACCCAAGACATAGTTTTCTTGGCCTAACGCTGGAGTTGTCGAGTATGAAGTTGAGATTAAAATGCTCAGAAATAAGGAGAGAAGAATTTCCAAACTTTTTTGCATCCTGGCTCCTAAATTTCGAGAGTTAAGTTTTACCGCAGCATTCGGGCCTTAACCTTATGGGGGGCACGTCAGAGGGAAATGAGCATCTGGTAAGCTGGGGATATTAACTTTCCGAGGGCGCTTTTTGTTGAACTTCATCGACTTTTTCTATAATCCGCTCTAAGTACCAGCAGATTTCCCGGAGCTCTTGGTAATGTCTGGCGCCTTTTTCCAGGTCTAAGAGCATTAGTTTAACCAAGTCTCTGATTAAATTGAGTTTTGTTATACGAAAGCTAGGCCTCGGCATCCATTTAACCGTGTAACTCTCGGTTTCCAGCTGCCGCTCGTCAATCCCGCAGATTTTTATCCTGGTTATCAAGGCCGCGACCATCTTCCAGATCTCAGACAAGATGTTCCGGATAATATCTGCGATGTTATTAATGGCCTGCAGCACCTCCACTGCCGGTAAGGGCCGTCAACGGTTGGGCCAGTTGGTTCAGAGTCCGGCGGACCTCGTTAACGGCGGCAAAAATGTCCTGGAGTTGCTCATCCTTGAAGGGCATTGTCGTAATTGCTCCTCATTTTAGCATGCTAAAATGAGGCCTCCATCCCGGCCAGGAATCTATGCTCATTATAGCTATAGGTGTTAAAATTCGAATCTCTGGTGAGATAGTGATAGTCCAGCCGAAATTTCATATAAGGCGTGAAAGGTCGGCTCAGGCCACCGCCCAGTGAAATAATATTGTCCTCCCGTTGTTTAGCTAAGCCCGTAAAAGGTTCTAAGGTAGCGTTAAGATAACTATTGTTATTATAATAAAAAGCGAGGTAGCTTTCAGTCTTGAAATAATGCCAGTCGTGGTGCCAGGTAACATAGAAGGCGGTGTTGTCATAAGCATTGTTGCCGAAGTCCAGATCTTCCCGGGTGGATCGTTGCGAAATGAGGGTCAACCAGGTATAGCGACTGTAACGATACAAGGTTTGAATACTCATGGCCCAAGAGGACGGATGGTTATCTCGCTCCGGCAGGCCGGTATCGTATTCCTTCATGGTATAACCGAATTTTATGGTCCCGGAAAGTTTGGCCGTGGGATCCCAGCTCAGGCCCAGGAAGGGCGTGTGACTGAGGCTGTTGCCCCGCGGGGCGTCAGGATATTCCCGCCGTTGGATGATATATTGAGCCAGCAGCGCCGTCTTGGGCCAGAATTTGTAGTCCAGGGTAATGCCGCCAGTATGGTCCTGGCGATTATCCCGCTGATCGATATTATCTTCAAAATCAAGCACATCCAGTTGATAATTACCCTGCAAGCGCCACAAGTCCGCCCGGTTATAGGCAATCTCGAAATTGGGGCCGAGACGCTCGTAGCGCCGCTGTCGTCCAGTGGTAGTAGTTCTTTCTTCAGTAGCGCTTCTATAGGTACTGCCGAACCGCAGGCTGAGGCCGCCGCGTAGATTAATGGCGGCGTCGGCATTGAGATTGTGATCGTAATGGCTGTCCTGGTCATTATGGCTAAAGATGAAGTAATCGCCCAGATAACCGAGAGAGATTAAGTGACGATGCGCTAACGGCAGCTCTAATTTTAGGCCCGGATTCAGGTTATGGATCCAATCCGCTTTTTTAGCCGCGTACGTTTGATAAATATTGCTGCGATAGATAGTATTATATTCAAAAAATGGGGTCAGGCGCACCGGTCCCAAGCGGTGGAACCGCCAACCCCGGGTCAAGGTATCCAGCGCCGCCGGGTAACCATAGGGCGCCATAATCCCGGTAATCGGTCCGACCTCCAAGGTGGTGGCCGGAACGGGCGAAATCACGATAGGCCACAGCTCGGGTATTTCAATCGGCACCTCTTCCGGCTCTTCTTCAGGAGGGGACGGTTTCTCCTGTTCCTGGGCTTCTTCCTGCAAAATTTCAACTTGTTCTGCAGTCAGTTCCGGTGCTTGGGCATCAGCTAGCCGTGGTTTTCCAGCCAGGTAAATGATTAATAGCAATGCAAAGCAAAGCAAGACTTCAGGCGTTATTCCCCCCCGGATACTCACCGTGATAGTCCCCCCTTCTACCTGCGGTCCTGGATGGGCGCTAATCCGATCTGCCCCCGAATTAAGCAACCCTTCTAATTAGCTCCGATTGGTTTACCTTTAGCAGATATCCGGTTATTTTGGCAACCTAATTATTATCAGCACGTAATTCTGTTTGTGTTACGTGGGGGGGAATTCCGGTAGCCTTTTATTATTGGCCGGTCGCAGCCAGAGAGTTACTATTTTTACGCCGAGCTATGGCGCGGGATCGATTTCATTTTTCCGGGAGAATTAAGTTCGGTAAGCCCCCGGCTTCCCCAGGGTTTACTGCGGTCCAGGGGCTCCCGCAACAAATCGAAGCCATTCCTTCTGCCGCGCTTGCTTTACCCCCGGCGACGCCAGGCCAGGCCGGTCAGACCGACCAGGCCGCTGCCCAGGAGTAGCAGGGCCGATGGTATTGGAATGCACTTAATATCGACGATATCTAGGTCAGCTTTATACCAAGCATAGTTTTCTGTGGTAGACGTATGATCTACATCGCCGTCCAACACCACCTGAAAATTGTGGGTAACGTCCACGGGTAAATTGAGGGTGGTCTCAAAGTAGTCACTATGGGTGCCTGTAGCACAATAATGATCATAAACCTTGTATAATTCGTTGCCGTTTACATTTAAAAAGTAGTAATAGATAGAAGTAGCTCCATCGTCGAGATTGAAGCCCCCGGTAGCATTAAACTTAAAAGTAACAGAGACCAAATCACAAGTATCTCCCACATCCTTGGCAATCTTGAACTCTGCCCAGCTATCGGAATAGGCGTAAGCATAAGAATAGAAGGTGGTGTTTTCGTCTACCTTGCCACTTACCTCACAAATAGGATCAGTCCAACCAATAGGGCGGGTATAAGCTTCTGCCTCGGCACTTGTTTTAAAAGCAGATGCAAGAGCCTCCCCAGAGGCATATTGCTCGTCCCAATCATCAACATAGGTATAATAGTCAGTATAGTGCCGAGCTTCCGCGTAGGAATAGTTTGCGTTGGCTCCATAAGTAAAATTAATATGATACGCTTGTGCCGTCCCCAAAAGGACCAGCAACACCCCTAGAGCCAATGAACCAGTTAGTAGTTTCCTCCACATGGTTTCCTCCTTTTTAGTTTGTTTGGTTTAGGCCATTGCCGTTTCTTTAAGGTTATCTAAGTAACCTGAAAATGTTTTACAATCCCTGCCTCGCTTATATCGGAGCAACGCTGGGAAGGGGTTTACTTACTCGGACTGGGTGGCCGGGGCCGAGGCCGCGGTCGAGGTCTTGGACGTGGCCGACCCTCGGTGGGTTCAGGTCCAGGAGGAGTCATTTTTTCACTGCTAACCGTGGTTTTACTTCCCTCTGCAGTTCCCGTAGCCTCAGGTTCAACTGTTGGGGTAGTAGTAGCGGCTGATTTCTTTTCCGGCTCCCGCTGGGCCAAAACTATCTGACCCTGGTCTATCAGACTGGGAGTGGCCACTACTTCAACGACACTGCAAACTAACCATAAGGCCATAAGTATTAACGCCATACCCTTAAACTTCAAAACCGTTACCAAAAGCCATCCCTCCTCTCTAGGGGTTTTTAAGTCTCATTTATTGCATGGCCGCTCAGTTTGGGCGGTCTGTCGTAGTAGTTTTAATATCTGGCCAGCGCCAGGACTTTGTAACATTGAAAATAGTGGATACCCTGGCGTAATGTCACCTCAACGGATAATGGTCGTAATCTTTTGGTATATCGTTCGCCTCATGGCGCAACGTTTTATCCTTTTCCACTGCTATCTGTAACTCCTCACGCCAACGTCCCCGTAAGTTTGCGGATAATATTTTGGCATAATATTGCTCTACAAAATGTAGTGCCATCCCGTAACCCAAATGGGTAAAACCGGAATGGGGGTAAAGACGAGTGGTAATTTCGAGTTCTTCCAGACCCTGCAACAGACAAGCGGCTCGATCAGGTCCTTGGTCAGCAAGCAAAAACCAACCAAGATCATAATGGTAACGCCATTGCGCCGGGTTCAATTGTACCGTCTGTTCGTAGAGCTGCCGGATTATGTCTTTTGAGGCCGTATCTCCCTGGGTGGCCTCGGCTTCTTTCTGCAATTCTAGCGCCAATAAAGCGGGATAGGCGGCATTACCCGGGCTTTTGGCCATTGCAGCTTTGATCTCGGGTATGGTATAAGTAACCGGCCCCCGGGTAGAGTCCATTTCGCTAGGGGCCAGGCGTTCGGCGGCCCAGTGGTGCCACACTGCCAAGGCCAACATAAGGAGCAGGAGGGCTAAAGCGCTATGCCCGGCGAAAATCCACCCTCGCCGCCGCGACATCTGGAAAATGCGAGTCGGATAAGAGAAATAACTCCAGGGCTGGCGATGCAGATGCACGGCTAAAAAGCCCAGAGCTACTACTACTGCCAACAACAGGGAGTTGGCCGGGATATGTAGGGGAAACTCCAGGGCAGCATGAAAACCCACACTCAATAAGGCCCCGATACATCCCAAGCCGATTCCCAGGGCCAAATTATCCTGTCTCTTACGCCAATGTTTCCACAAGTAATGCAGATAATAGAGAAAGCTGCCCAAAACCAGCAAGAATCCCACTACTCCGGTTTCGGCCATTAGCTGCAGCCAGTCACTGTGGGCCGCGTCCACAAAGTTAGCCAACAGGGGTTCGGCCTGATAAATGGAAAAGACCTCGGCAAAGGCTCCGAATCCCACCCCGGTTAGGAGAAAATCGCCGGCCAGGGCCAAGGTGCCGGTATACATGCTGAGCCGGCCTTCATATCCGGCCAGGGTTCCCAGCCGGCTTAAATCAATCCCCCCGGAAACCAACCAGATGTACATCATTAAGGAGCCGATAAAAAGTAGTATTGCAGCCCAGGGGGACTTGCCCCGGCGCCGGGCCCGTTCTAATAAGCCGATGGTTCCCAGCGACACCGCCGCGGCCCAGACGCCGCCCCGGGATTGGGTCAATACCAGGCCAGTGGCCAATACCAGGGCCAGAAACAACACCAAAAACTGCCGGGCATGGGCCTCCAGCCAGTGGATATCTACCAACCGCCGTCGCAGACCCTTTAGCCCGCCTTGGGGCTTGGTGTGGTTATTAGTCCTTCCGGGTTTAAGGCCCAGGAAAAGGCCAAAAGTTAGAAAGAAACTCATTTCCAGAAAGGCCGCCAGATGATCGCAATTAATAAAGGTGCCGCACAGGCGGCTACTGGCATAAATGTTTTTCCAGCCCCAGATGCGGGGCGGCCGGGCAAAGAGTTGGCTGGCCCCATATAAAATCTCAAAAACGCCCAAACCCGCAATCAGTAAAATTACCAGGATCAGATTCCTTGGGCTTCTGATGGCCCACAGGGTTAAATACAGCAGCGCCGATCAGGCCGAAAATCAAGGGGGTTAGGGGATGGCCAGGCCATTCCAGCCGATAAGTATTTGGCGACCGAACCAGCCCCCACATTTGCTGTCCGACCACGACCAGCCCGAAACTGAGCAGCACTAATTGGATAAGCGAATAAGCCCAGGTATGCACCCCGCCAAAGGCCAGGGGCGCAAAAATCAGGAGCAGGGCCAGGGTTAACAACGCCGGGACATTGCACCGGGTCCCGACGGTGGCCTGCTCAGGCAAGCTCGGTTCTGATAAGGAGAGGGTAGATACCAGTATTTTGTTATCCTTGGCCATAGTTAAAAAGTTAGTTTGTTTCTATCCGATAACTAGTCAAAGATAGCGGCTGCCGGTTAAGTTAGCGGCCCCGGGCCATGACCTGGCTGAGGCGGGCCGCCAGGCGGGGGTTGAGGTCCTGTAAAATCAGATATTGTTCCAAAGCGCCCCCGCGATCCCGACTCAACAGTTGCGCCAAGGCCAGATAGAGACGCGCCTCAGAGTTTTGCGGATTGTGCTGCACCCCTTGCGAGAGGATCTGAACCGCCTCCTGGGCCCGGCCCCCCTCTTGCCATAATAATTTTCCTAAGGCCAGATAAGCGTCAAAAAATTGGGGGTTAAGCTCGATAGCCTTTTTGAAACTAAGGACGGCCTGGCTGGTTTGACGGCGACTCTGGGCAATAGTCCCCAGGTAATACCAGGAATGCGCCGCCTGGGGACAGCCCTGCCGGGCCTGATTGAAGCAGTGCTCGGCCCGCGGCCAATCCCGGGCCTGATAAGCCAGTTCGCCTAACTGGAAATGGGCTTCGGCCAAGTCCGGGTTAATCTGCACGGCCCGGTGGTAGGCGAGGCGCGCTTCCGGCTGGCGGTTTAATCTTTGCAGGGTCTTTCCCAACCAGAAATAGGCCCGATCATAATCCGGTAAATATTTTAGGGCCTGATTTAGGTCTTGTTCGGCTCCGGAGAAATCTTTAAGGAAGAAGCGGGCCTGAGCCCGACCGTAGTAGGCCTCGGGGAATTGGGGGTTGACGTTAAGGGCAGCGCTAAACTGTTTATTCGCCTGATCCCAGTCTTGGGCGACCAGGGCGGCCAGCCCCGGCCAGAACCATGTGGCCGCAGAGAGGTCATGGCTTGATTCTGAAATATCCGATACGGCCAAAGGCTTCGGGGCCCCCGCTGCCATTGACGGCCAGGAAGAAGGATTGAGGAGCAGGTAATAGCAGGTGGTTTCCTGACCGCCGTCCGGCTGGTCAAGCTGGTGCCCCATGCCGATTAATTCGCCCTGCTGATTGAACACCGGGGTCCCGGGTAGTCCAGCCGCGGCCTGCCGGCCCAGTTCGATTAACTTTAGCCGCGGGGAGATGGTATGTAACCCCTGGACTTTGACTTCCTGGAAGATCAATTGGGAGTTCTTGCGGACCGGCAGCCAGAGCCGTTCGTTAATCTTTACTGGTTGCGAGCCGCGCACGGGCACCGGTTTTAGCCCCTCGGCCTCTACGGTTAACAGGGCCAGATCCTGAAGTTTATCCTGAAAGACTAACCCGGTTATCAGGTGGAGCGTCTGCGGCGGCGTGACCAGGACCCCGCCCTGACCATTATGGAAAGTTGCCAGACTGGTAAGGACTAAACCCTGGGGTTCGACTACAACTCCCCATCCTTGGCGCAACGGTTGACCTTGGCCGTCCAGGCTGACGACGGTGACGACGCTGGCCTGCGGAGGTATAAGGGCATAAGCCTTAAGGATCGTTAGCCTGGTTAGGCTCAGGGTGATCAGGAAAGTGATGATCACCACCGACCTCAGCGCCCGTAACCAGGGAGTAAGCATTGACCTAATCTTTGACATGATTGGACAGTTTCACCTGGAGCCGATTAGGCTGCCGAACATGACCGTCTCGCAGCGGTTCTACGGCCTCCTCCTCTAATTCTACCGCTACACTACGTTGTAAAAGATCAATTGCCACTACCAGCCGACGCTTCTTATCCCGACGCTGGAGGATGATACCCTCAGCGCCCGCCAGCGGGCCTTCGACAATGCGCACCCGCTTACCCTTGGTCAGATATTGCCAGGGGGTGAGGGGACGACCGCTGGCCAGCATCAGTTGGATGGCCTCCACCTTCCCGGGTTCTACCGGCAGGCAACGGTTGTTGAACCCGATAATCCGGGCGACCCCGACGGTTTTGAGGATGTCGTGATAGATTTCCGGTTCCAGATGTGTATGAACGAACAGATAACCAGGGAACAGCGGGATCTGGATATACTTACAGCGGTCCCGACGCCGACTGCGGACCCGAATCAGCGGTAAAAAGGCCTCCAGACCTTTGCCA
The DNA here is from genome assembly GCA_002049795.1 of Desulfobacca sp. 4484_104. Lineage (GTDB taxonomy): Bacteria > Desulfobacterota > Desulfobaccia > Desulfobaccales > Desulfobaccaceae > Desulfobacca_B. Next base: position 15,146 of record MUKC01000065.1, read on the forward strand.
CTCAGGCCGACCAGGACCTTGACTTCATGGCGGCTGCGGGTATGAACTACATACCAGGGTAAGCTATTATTGGATAAATCAATTTCACTCGATAAAATCAACTGCTCAGACTGGCCGGGGCAGGGGGTGTTCCATTCTCGTTTTCCGTGGTCGTTGTACAAGGCTCTGCTGCTTGACGATTAACTCAATAATGTTAATTTATTTTTTAAATTAACTAGTTAGGCGTGATAAACCAATAAACCAAGGCATTAATGTTTTGAGGATGCGTCTTGCTCTTGGTTCCCTGATCGGGCTTAGCATTAACTTCGTGGCACCTAAGAGGCTGTTATAGGATACGATTGGAAGTTTACTGCTCATGGCCTTAAGCTAAAAAGAGGTTGGCTGAAGTGGTAGTTGCCGTGAGCAAGGTGAAATAAAGTTTTTCAAAAGCACATAGCTCCGCTTTCTGGATTACACCAGCAAATTTAATTATTACTTTTTAAATCAAAAACTTAAAGCTTTTTCGGGTTAATTTGCCGCCGGAATTATCTGCTTCACTTTTCTCTGCTTCACTTTTCACAACCCGGCGCCCATCATTTGGACCCCAACAGCAAGGTTCAGATCAGTCAAGCTTTGGTATTCCATAATTTTTGCGCCGTCTCCCGAAAGTAAAATCTACCCGCTAAATTTTATTGAATACCTCAGCTTAGTGTAAATAGGTACAAACACCCAAAATATGTAAGTGTAAATAGGTACAAACACCCAAAATATGTAGGTACAAGTACCTAAAAATTCCTGCTAGTGCTGTAGCCCTACCAAGCCGTGGTGGATAGCAAATCTAACCATTTCCACGGTATTTTTAAGTTTTAATTTTCGCATGATATTGGCCCGGTGATGCTGTACGGTCCGGACACTGATAAACAAGGCCTCGGCGATCTCCAGGTTGGTTTGGCCGATGGTTATCAGTTGAACGATTTCTTTTTCCCGGCCTGTCAATAATTCCGGTTGGGTCTTTTGCCGTTTGGTTCGATTCCGGGTCACCAATAGATCGGTCAGTTCTTGTGACAACAGCGCTGACACATAATTGCGGCCCGACCGGATGGTATTGATCGCCTTGATCAGTTCGGTGTCGGCGTCCTCTTTGAGAAGATAACCTTCGACCCCGGCCTCCAGGGCAACGTGCAGGTATTCCTGGTTTTTATACATGGTCAACATCAAGATTTTGATCTGGGGATAACGGGTTTTGATAATCTTGCTGACCTCTAAGCCGGACAGCCTGGGCATGTTGATATCCAACAGCACCAACGCCGGCTCAGCAGTTTTCAGAAAATCTAACAGTTCTAAGCCGTCCCTGGCTTCCCCGATCACTTCCAGACCTTGGTGTTCTTGGATTATTCTTCTGATACCCTGGCGGATCAGGACATGGTCATCGGCCAATACCACGCCATAAGGAGTCACTTAGCTACCCTCCACGAAAATTGGCATGATGATAGTTACTTCAGTACCTTGGTGTTCTTGACTCTGAATTTCCAGCTGGCCTCCCAAAATTCTAAGGCGTTCGGCAATTACCAACAATCCCAGGCCATCTTTAGGGGTCTCGGACCCCAGGCGCTGTTCCAATTTAAAGCCATTGCCGTTGTCGGCAATTTCCAGCAGCACTTCTTTATTGATTCTTTTGATGGTTATCGATACCCAGGTAGGCTCAGCATGTTTGCCGATATTAGTCAATAGTTCCTGGACCGCGCGATAGATAATGGTTTGCCATTTCGGGGGAAACAGACTGTCGATATTTTCGATCTGGGCCTGACATTGCTGGATCTCATAGTAGGTTTTAAAATCATTAACCAGGTACTGAATAGCCGCGGTCAGACCCAACTCTTCGAGGATCGTCGGACTTAGATCACGGCATAGGCGACGTACGTTTTCAATCACTTCATCAATGTACTCGAATAAAGACTCGAATTCCACCTGCAGCAATTGCTGCTCCGGCTGCAATTGTCTCTTCAGGGCGCGCAAATGATACTTCAGGGCCATCAATGACTGCCCTAGTTCATTATGCAATTCGCTAGAAATTCGGTGGCGTTCGCGTTCCTGCGCGGTGATCAGTTCCGCGGTCAGATAATGCAGATTACTCTCCGATTCCCTTAAGGCCTTGTAGATCCGTTCATGCTCGATGGCCGCGCCCAGGGTGCTGGCCGCGGCCCGGAGAGCTTCCAACTCGACCGCAGCCCATTCCCGTTCCTGGAAGCACTCATCCAGGCCGATCACCCCCCACCACTGGTGCTCGACAAATACCGGCACCATTACGAATGACTTGATATCTTGGGATCGCCAGAACTCCTGGGCGTCGGGTGGCAGTTGTCTGACCTGGCCCCAAATAGCCTGGCCCTGGGACAGCCTCTTGAACCAGCGGCCATATCGTGCCCTGGCCCGGTCTGGCTTCTGAAACCTTAGGTTATCAGATCGGGGGCTAATCCCTGGAGCTACCCAGGCATAAGTTTGACTGGCTGACCATTCCTCGGTTTGGCTCCCCTGTTTTTGTAAAATATAGGCCCGACTGACCTGCAAAGCTTCCCCTAAAGACCCTAATACTTCTTGGATGTAGAGCTCCCAGGAAGGGGTCTGCATAAATTTTTCCGCCGCATAACTCAAGGCGGCCAAGGCCGCCTCGCGGCGCTTCAGGGCGATCTCGGTCTGCCGGCGCTCGGTAATATCCCGGGTGATGCCTAAATATCCCACGGGCTGACCTTTAGCATCCCTTAATAAACTGACTTTGATTTCGGTCCATACCGTAGAACCATCTTTCCGGTACTGCTCCGCTTCCAGCGTGTGTGAACGGCTGAAGTCTTTGGGTTCCTGCTGTTCTAACCTCCACTCCTCGGCCACCGCTTGTTTTATTTTCTCCAGAGAGTCCGGCGGAAAAATGTCCTCCAGGTTCTGGGCCAGCACTTCCTGGGGACTAAAACCCCGCAAAGGTTTTATTGAGGGGCTTATGTAGGTTTGTTTCAGGTTCAGATCCGTGGTCCAGATGACATCGGTGACGTTCTCAGCCAACAGCCGGTAGCGTTGTTCACTCTCTTTGAGCACTTCCTCCATACGCTTACGCTCGGTAATATCGGTGGCTACCCCTTCGATATAACCCCGTTCCGGGTAGATGCGGCCGGAAAACAGCACCCAGATAATATCACCATCTTTACGATAGAAGCGGGTCTCAAAATTTTTCAGTTCACCATCCTGGAAACTGGCCAACATCCGGTCGCGATCGGCCGGATTGATGTAATGCTCGGCGGCCACAAATTCTTTTATGAATTGATCAAAATCCTTATACCCGACCATCTCGGCGGCCCGGCGGTTGCCCTCCAAAATTTTGCCGTCGCTGATCCGGGTGCGAAAAATCCCGACCTGGGCGTTTTCGAACAGATTTCGATACTTTTCTTCACTTTCTTGTAATCTTTGCTCCGAGCGCTTATGGCGGATCACGGTGTAGAGCCGATTGGCCAACCGGACGGGCGCCAACTCCGGATTGGCCACCTCCCGGCGGGGGCTATGGTACAGGTTGGAGAAGATTTCCGTGCCAATAATCAGCAGGGGATGTGCGGTCAGGATCTCGAGCAACCAGGCCGCCTCAAAATACCGGCGATCGTACTGGCACAGGGTTAAACAGGCCCAATCAGACAGGCATTGGTCCAGGCGAGCCTCGTACTCCAGCACCGGCGCGGTCCCCGTTAGTTTACGGCAGGCCCAGGTCATTTCACCCGTGACCCGCAAGGCGACGTAGCCCTGGGCCAGGGCCTGGTCGGTCTGGGTTTGCAGCCACTGGATCATGGTCTCCGGTGCGAAGCGGCCCTCCGGACAATAGACCTGCACCGCCTCCTGGATGCTTAACTGACCGCGCTGTAGATAACCGGCTACCGCCATGTCGTCCTGGCCTAAATAGCCCAGAACAGCTTCCGGCGGGCAGTTATCTCTGAGGTAGATCACCTTTTCGCCCCGCTCCACTCCCTGACGTAAGAAGGACTGCAGCACCTGGCGGTGTTCGGCGGCAGTGTGGTAAAGCCAGCCGACATGGTCGCCGGGCCGCAGGGCCGATATCCTCATGGTCGATTGATTCACCATATGGTAAGCTGCACAGCTCTAGTAAATAATGTACCGATGAGACAATCGATTATCCTCCCGTCGGCAGCATGCTAAATTTTTCCCCAGAGATTTCGCAATGCTTTAACTTTTGGAGATCTGGCTACCGGGATTTTAAGCACATAATGCTCTTGGTAAGCCGGGGCCTGGTGTTGCTTGAGTTCCGGATTCAGTTCTTTAAGCCGCTCCCAGGGAATTTCCAGGACTGCCGCCAACCGCCGTAAATCAGTTCCGGGGGGCACCCGCATAGTCTGATAAGTCAAGGGGGCCTGATAATTAATCGGACCCAAGCCGTATTTCTGGGGTGCTTTGGAGATTAACACCGCGGCGATCAGTTGCGGCACATAATTACAGGTTTCTAAGGGCAGCAGCCGCTCCTGGGCCATCCGCCAAAAATCCTCGGTATCATTACGGTTAATGGCCCCTTGCACCCGCCCTGCACCGGCATTGTAAGCCGCCGCGGCCAGATACCAGGAGCCGAATTGGCGATAAAGGTCCTTCAAATAACGGGCCGCGGCATGGGTCGCCTTCTCCGGGTCTCGACGTTCATCCACCCAGGCGTTGATCTTCAAGCCATAGCGGGTTGCGGTCTCGCGGATGAATTGCCAGGGACCGACGGCTTGGGCCACCGAGCAGGCCCAGGGACTGAACCCGCTCTCGATCAGCGCCAGATAGGCCAGATCCGAAGGCAATCCTTGATCTTTAAAGATGCGTTGCATCATCGGCAGATAACGCCCCGAACGGGCCAGATAAACCTGGAAAACTCCCTTCTGACGGCCGGTAAAATGTCGGAGATAACCGGCCACCTGCGCATTAATGATCATCGGCAAATCAGCCGGGCCCTGGGCGGGGCGGTTAAGAATATCAAACATACCATTGGCCTGCAGGAACCTGGCGATCTCCCGGGCCAATTCAGGATCGACCGCGGCCGCATCCGCAGATACCGCGCCGGGGGCGCTCGGCTGGGAAAAGTGAAAACAACTGGCCGGCGGCGTCAGGGCGATATCATGGTCCGATAACTGGAGCACCCGAGGCCTGGCGGCATCACTGGCGCAGCCTCCCAGGAACCACAGGCCCAGGATAACCACTAGCCGGTATTTGCCGAGATGAGTTACTTTCCACATCGTGTTTTAAAAGTTAATTATTATCCTATGCTTAAAAATACCAAATGGTTATAATTATAAAAAAAGACCAGCAACTAGCACCTTTTCGGTCAAGTTTATTTTCTTGAGCTAAGATTATCGGTTGAGAAATTATCTGAACAAACTGCAAAAACGATAACTGCAAAAACGATACCATTTAATTGGAAATTGGCGGGCGCCACCCTTAACTGAGTAATTAATCCGGTTATGCTTGTATTAAAAAGGTGTTACGGGCGGTTGGATTTACTGAAGTTGTCATATAAGAAGTACTTGAAATTTTGGGCAACAGCTTCCCAGCCCTAGCCTGACGCGGTGTTCAGAGCCGACCCGGTCGCCAGTTCCGTTGAGTCCCGCCCGGGGGCCGTAAATGGCTAACCTCGACCCAGAAACTGGATCTGGCCGGCAAGTGCATAACCGCATAGTTTTTTTTGAAATTTATGCTATGATGTGGATGATAGCGATTTATAGGTATAAGGAGAATATTTAAGGAAAAATATCGCCCGTATAGAAGGGCTAGCCGCCCAGGATCGGGTTTGCCGCCGGTTACTGATTTTATCGCCGCATGGATTACACGGCAAGAGATGGCCCAGGCTTGAAAAAACGGCTGGTTTTCACTAACCTGCAACTGAAGTTGATGCTCTTGTTTGTCCTGCTGGCCCTGGTGCCGTTGGGGGTCATGGGGGTCTTTGCGATCAAGACCGCCGAAGAACTCATCTTCAATATGGTGCGCAACCAGATTGAGCAGGTGGCGGCCGATAAGGCGGCGCTATTAGAGCGCTGGATTTCGGAGCGCCGGGCGGATCTGGAGGTGGTGGCCAACTCCGCAATTTTAGGATCGTTAGACCGCGCGCAGATTGCTCCTTTTCTGGAGCTGGTCAAAGAGCGCTACAAAGTATATAGTGAATTTATGGTGGTCGCGGCGGATGGCAGCATATTGTACAACAGCTCGGTTAAAACCTATCGTCCGTATCTGGAACCATGGTTCCGGGATGCGGTAGCGGGCAAGTCCTATATGTCCGATATCGATTTCAATCCTGGGCAAATGGAGTCGTTTTTCCTGATCTCCGTGCCGCTGATAGGTGCAGACGGTCGGGTAACCGGCGTGGTGTGCGCCAAAGTCGGGACCAATATTATTCTTTCCATGGTCTTGCAGGTTTCTCTGGGGCAGACCGGAGAATGCTATCTGGTCAACCGGGAAGGGACCTTTCTGGCTCATAAGGAGCCTAACCGCATACTCACTGAAAATATCGCCCAATCGGAAAGTTTTAAAAACATCTTTAACATCAGACAGCAACGCCGCATCTACATTGATTATCGAGGCATCGCCGTTATCGGGGCGTCGGCCAAGGTGGCGGGCACCGATTGGACGCTGGTGGTCGAACAAGATAAGGATGAGGCCTTTCACAGTGCTTACCGGCTGCAGCACTACCTCATCCTGGTGGCCGTCTTAGCAGCCTTGGGAGCGCTCTCCTTGGCGGGCCTGTTGTCCCATTATGTGGTCAGACCGATCCGCAAGCTGAGCGCCGCGGCCGATAATCTAGCCCAGGGGAAATTCGACCAGGCCCAACTGGAGATCAATCGAACTGATGAAATCGGCTTGCTCTCCCGGGCCTTTGCCGACATGGCCCGGCAGCTCCAGAACCGGCAACACCAGCTCGAACAGCGGATGATTTTAAAAGAGGCTGAACTGGAGGAAACCGATGTAAAACTGAAGGAAACCCAGTTAGCCGCGGCCCGTTCGCAACAATTGGCCGCCCTGGGACGGTTGGCCTCCGGGGTGACTCACGAGATCCGCTAAAATTGTTTTTGGAATCGGTCGAGAGCGAAATTAACATTACCCCGGAATATGAAGAAGATTTCCTGATCGCCATGAACCAGATAAGAAGGCGGATGGAGGCCACCATCAACCGCTTTCTCGATTTTGCCCGCCCCCAGGAGCCGATTTTCTCCTGGGTCTCGGTGGCGGAACTGATAGAGGAGGCGTTGCTGGTGATCGGCCCCCGGGCTAAACAACAGGAAACCATCATCCAGGTGTCCTTGGATGGCGACCTGCCCATGATTCGGGGGGATCGGAAACAACTTGAAGAAGCACTTCTGAATCTGCTGGTAAATGCTCTGGAGGCCGTGAGGCATCGAGGACAAGTGACCATTAGCGCCGGCCGCGGGGAGATGCCGACCAACGCCGGGCCGCGGCGATGTGTGCGCCTGGAGATCAAGGACACCGGCCCCGGTATCACCGCGGAGAACCTGGCCAAGCTGTTCGACCCGTTTTTCACTACCAAGGCCACCGGCGCCGGACTGGGGTTGGCCATTGTTTACAGTACCATTCACCGGCACGGCGGGGAGATTTTGGTCCAGAGCACTGTGGGGCAAGGCACGAGTTTCGCGCTCCTGATTCCCCTAGAGACGATGTAACCGAGTGGTGAAGTTGGAAAAGATACTGATAGTTGACGATGACGAGGGCCTGATACACTTTTTGCAGCGTTTCTTCGAGAAGCAGGGGTATGGTGCTCAATCCTGCCAAAGTGGCCACGCCGCCCTGGAGATCATCGCCCGCCAGCCGTTTGATCTGATCCTGCTGGATTACAAGATGTCGGGCTTAAACGGCCTGGATACCTTAAAAGAAATCCGTGGCTTGCAGGTCAAAACCCCGGTTATCATCATGACCGCTTATGGCACCACCGATACCGCGATCGAAGCGATGAAGCTGGGCGCCTACGACTATCTGCTGAAACCCTTTGATAGAGCCGAATTGCAGCGCATCGCCGAAGACGCCCTCGAAGTCAATCGCCTCATGAAGGAGGTGGTCAGTTTTCCGGGTCCGAGGGGTCAGCCCCCTGGCCGCCAGAAGCCCATGGTCAATATCGTCGGCCACCATCGACGGATGCAGGAGGTTTACAAGCTTATCGGCCAGGTAGCCGATAGAGATGTAACCGTGCTCATTACCGGCGAAAGCGGTACCGGGAAGGAGTTGGTGGCCCGGGCCATCTATCACCATAGCCATCGGCAGGATAAACCGTTTCTGGCGGTCAACTGTGCCACCATACCCGAGACCCTGTTTGAATCAGAACTGTTCGGCTATGAACGCGGGGCCTTTACGGGCGCCGAACGGACCCACCTCGGCAAGTTCGAGAGATGCCAGGGCGGCACCTTATTTTTCGACGAAATCGGAGACTTGCCGCTGTCAACCCAGGCCAAGGTGTTACGCGTGCTGCAATACGGTGAATTTGAACGACTGGGGGGCCAGAAAAACCTCCAGGTTGATGTCCGGATCATTGCCGCTACCAATAAAAACCTGGAAAAAGAAGTGGAACAGGGCCGTTTCCGCGAAGACCTGTTCTGGAGACTTAACGTTATTACCATCCAGTTGCCGCCGTTAAGGGAACGTCTAGATGATATTCCGCCGTTGGTGGAGTATTTCTTGAATCGCTTTAATGAGGAGTACCACACCCACATCCGTTGTGTGGCCGATGCAGCGATGGACAAGCTCAGGGCACATTGTTGGCCCGGTAATGTCCGAGAACTGGAAAATACGCTGCGCCGGGCGGTATTGCTCTCGGCGGGAGAGGTCATTGCCGCCGACCAGCTAAAACTTGATTCGGAACCATGCGATTGGCACGGCACTCCCCAGGATCAGTTAATGGCCAATATCGACAAACAGCTTGATGAACTGCTCCCGGATATCCTCAGACTGTTCGCCGACAAGACTCATGCCAACGTCGTTGATCTGATCGAAAAGGCCCTGATCGCCAAGGTCTTAAAGCAATGCGGTCATAACCAGGTAAAGGCCGCCAAGATGCTGGGGATCAGCCGCAATACGCTGCGCCATCGGATAAAAAAATTTAATCTCCACACCGAGATACCAGCGCCGACCTCCAAACCGGATAACGCCAACGCCAATCATAAGCCACCCTTGGCCTCCTAAAGAACTAGCCCGGCATCGCATAAATCACCGGTTAATCTGCTGATAATTCATCACTAGCTGTTCAGGATGTGCACAACCTGGGATCAGCGGGTCAAACGCGGTTTTCCAGGCTTTTCCGGCCGGTTTACGGTTTAGGCCTGTTGCTCTGACTCCAGGCTGATGTCGGCCGGCCGGTACGCGCCTGGGCTAACCCATGGTTAATATCTTTATAAATCAATGAATTAGCCAATTCTAAGCTTCTACCCCGACACCGGCATGATTTTTGCCTAAGCAAGACAGATGTTGGCCTGTAAAAGCGGACCCCCCAAACCAAAGGCAGCACCAATGGCAGATAGACCCAAAAACTTAGCACGCACATGTCACCCTCATGATGACATCGCCTGGCAGGAAATAGAGCTTACCAACGCCAGACTGCGTCATTTCCGAGGGGTAGCGGTGGGTGTGATGAACAAGGCGTTGCAGACGTGGAGAGAAATTTGGGAGGCCTGTCAAGACCCCCGCTCCTGGGAGGAGATTTTGGACGACAGCCCGAGCGCAGCCAGTCAGATCCCGGCCGGCGGCTGGGCGGCATTCTACGACAAACTTCATCTCCTGGGGACTTACATTGACTATGCCAAGAGGCTCTGTGAAGGTTCCTTAGAGCAATAAGGCAGATTTAAAGAGAGGATAAGGCATGTCTGAAAAACTCCGAGTGGTTAAAAGAGACCAACCGCCCGAGCCGCGCAGAATTCTCGCCCCCGAAGAGCGGATCAAGCTGTTGCAAAGCGTTACTGCCGGTCTGTTGAAGGACGCCCAATCAACCTGGGCCGAGATCTGGCAGGAGCTGATGGGCACGGTAACCAATGGCACCGTAATCCTGCCCCAGGCCGGTAAGGGTCCCAAGTGTGGCTGGGCCGAGTTCTTGGAAAAATTGTGGCTCTTAAAACATTATCTCGACTATACCAAAGGTTTTGTTGAACGAAAAGCTTAGTTTGGAGGCAAACAGATGAGCGGTTATCCGGCTACTGATCATAACCCATTCCGCATCGCCCAAAAGCAAATCAATGATTGTGCCAACATCTTGGGTTTGGAACTCAGCGCCCGAGAGATACTGCTGCACCCCAGGCGGGAATTTCACGTCACCTTTCCGGTACATATGGATGATGGCACCGTTAGGCTATTTAAAGGTTATCGAGTCCATTACAATGATGCCAAGGGTCCCACTAAGGGCGGCATCCGTTTTCATCCCGAGGAGACCATAGATACGGTCCGGGCCCTGGCCGCCTGGATGACCTGGAAGTGCTCTCTCCTCGATCTGCCCCTGGGTGGGGGTAAAGGCGGAGTGATCTGCAATCCCAAGGAATTATCCCTGCGGGAACTGGAGCGCATCAGTCGGGCCTATATCCGAGCGATTAGCCCCTTTATCGGGCCGGAAAAAGATGTCCCGGCTCCGGATGTCTATACCAATCCCCAGGTCATGGCCTGGATGGCGGATGAGTATTCGTCCATTGTCGGCACCCACCAGTTTGGGGTGATCACTGGCAAACCCCTACAGCTCGGCGGCTCCCCGGGGCGTGGGGACGCCACCGCCCGCGGTGGCATGTACACCCTGCGGGAAGCGGCTCGGGAGGTGGGCATTGATCTGAAGCAGGCGACCATGGTCATCCAAGGGTTTGGTAATGCCGGGGGCTATGCCGCCTCGCTGGCCGAATCGATGTTCGGCACCAAAATCCTGGCCGTCTGTGATTCCAGCGGTGGCGTATGTTGTCAGAAAGGCATCTGCGTCTTCGACCTCCAGCAGCACAAACGCCAAACTTCCTCAGTCCTGTACTGTCATGGCACGGAATGCCTGACCAATGACGAGCTGTTGGCCATGGATACTGACATATTGGTGCTGGCCGCTTTAGAGAATACGGTTACCGAGAAGAACGCCGATAAGATCAAGGCCAAGATCATCGTGGAACTGGCCAACGGCCCCACCACCCCGGAGGCCGACGAAATCCTTTATGACAAAGGCGTGCATGTGATCCCGGATTTCTTGTGCAATGCCGGCGGCGTGACGGTATCCTATTTTGAAATGGTCCAAAATGCTTACATGTACTATTGGGATGAGGAAGAGATCCACCGAAAGCTCGACGCCAAGATGACCAGAGCCTATCGTGAGGTGTTGGAAACCTCCAAAAAATACAATATTAATATGCGTAAGGCGGCCTATGTGGTGGCTATTGAGCGAGTTGTAGAAGCGATGAAACTGCGAGGCTGGATCTGAGCCGGGAAGCATAAATTTCATAAAAGGCCGCCACCGAGACTTTAATCCAAGACTTCTGCTCGGTGGCGGCCGCAGGTACAACTCGCCTGGCTCTCCGGGCCGTTCCGGGTTTTTTTAAAGCTATTCAGGCTAAACCGCTATGGTAAGCGGCGTACGCCAGCCAATTGGCCTTCTCCTGGATCTTCCAACCGATAGAAACAGCCGTGCGGTTCCATGCCGCTAATCCTGACCGACCGGCCAGGTCTTTCAATATCAGACACTGCGCTAATATTGTCTCGCAGATCTATCCTGCACAATTATTTTGACATTCCCTCCCCCAGCCCCGGTCCGACTATGGTGGAATCGTTTATCACATCCAAGGGGCTTAGGGGTAAAATAAAGGATGGCAAATTGACGGGGCGCTAACAAATCAAGCTAATCAATATTGAAAGATCAGCATTAATCTGATAGTAATTAAATTCTATCTCTAAATTAGCAGGTATACGCGCGGCGGCTTTTGGAGAAGATGAAAATAGGGAAGGGAGATTTGCATGGCTGGCAAACTGGATAATTTCCGCAATTTAGCCCTGATCGGCCATAGTGGCTCAGGCAAGACCTCGCTGGCCGAGGCCTTATTGTTTATGGCCGGGGCGACCACCCGGCTCGGCAAAGTAGATGATGGCAGTTCCATCCTGGACTATGAGCCGGAAGAAATTAAGCGTCAGATTTCTATTTCTTCGGCCTGTCACCATTACGATTGGAAGAAACATTCGATTTACCTGATCGATAGCCCCGGAGATGATAATTTTCTGGCCGAAACCCGAGCCGCGCTCTGGGTGGTGGATGGAGCTTTAGTAATTATCGATGCCGTGGATGGTGTCAAGGTCGGTACGGAAAAAGTCTGGAATTTTGCCAATCAGCATCAACTACCGCGGTTGATTTTTATCAATAAGCTCGATCGCGAATTAGCCGATTATCGCCGGGTGTTGGCGGAGATCAAGAATGTTCTTCAGGCCCAGCCGGTGCCGCTGCAGGTCCCTATCGGTCAGGAGGCTGATTTTAGAGGCGTGGTAGATCTGATCAGTCTCAAGGCCTTTAATTTTAAGGGCGACGGCAGCGGCAAGCTGGAAGAAGGGGAAATTCCCCCGGACTTGGCCGACGAGGTCCAGATCCAGCGTTTGGATCTGCTCAACTTTGCCGCGGAGAGCGATGACGCCTTGATCGAAAAATTTTTGGAAGAAGAGCAGCTCAGTCCGGAAGAAATCTTTCAGGGCCTCAGGGTCGGGACACTGGCCGGTAACATCGTGCCGGTGCTCTTTGGCTCGGCCTTGAAGAACCAAGGACCCTCGCTGTTAATGGACGCCCTGAATGCATACCTGCCATCTCCGGCCGATCGGCGAGCCATAACCGGGCAGAATGTCAAAACCGGGGCCGAGGTCAGCCTGGCACCGGATGCCGACGGTCCGCTGGCGGCTTACGTTTTTAAGACCATTGCGGATCCCTATGCGGGCCGGTTATCGATTTTCCGGATTTACTCCGGGACCGTGAAGCCTGATTCCACTGTCTGGAATGCCAATAAAGAAATCAATGAACGCCTGGGCCAGCTTTTTCAACTGGAGGGAAAAGGCCAGAAGGCAGTGGAAGGCGCCGGGCCAGGAACGGTTGCGGCCGTCGCCAAACTCAAAGAGACGGTTACCGGCGACACCTTGAGCGATGAGAGTGAGCCCATAATCCTGCCAGTCCCCGAACCGTCCAAACCGGTGATCACCTTTGCGGTGGAACCCAAGAGCCGGGGCGATGAAGAAAAGGTGTTTTCCTCCCTGGCCCGTCTGTTAGAGGAAGATCCCTCCCTGAAAGTCACCCGTAACGCCGAGACCAAAGAAATTTTGCTGTCGGGCATGGGGCAGGTTCATATCGAAGCGACCGTAGAGAAAATGAAACGCAAGTTCGGGGTTGAGGTCAATCTCAAAACTCCCAAGGTTCCCTATCGAGAGACGATTAAGGGGTCTACCAAGGTGCAGGGTAAATATAAACGGCAATCCGGCGGCCGGGGACAATACGGCGATACCTGGCTGGAACTGGAACCCCTACCGCGGGGCGGCGGCTTTGAATTTGTCGATAAAATCGTCGGCGGGGTCATTCCCAAACAATATATTCCCGCGGTGGAAAAAGGCATTGTCGAAGCCATGGCCGAGGGGGTGCTGGCCGGTTATCCGGTAGTTGACCTGCGGATAACTTTGTATGATGGTTCGTTCCACGAAGTGGACTCCTCGGATATGGCCTTCAAGATCGCCGGCTCAATGGGTTTTAAAAAGGGCGTGCAGGCCGCGCATCCCATACTCTTAGAGCCGATTATGAAAGTGACCGTCACCGTCCCCGAGGAATATTTAGGGGATATCCTGGGCGATCTCAACGCCCGGCGGGGGCGGGTGCTGGGCATGGATAGCAAGGATAATCTCCAGGTCATCAATGCCCAGGTGCCGATGGCCGAAGTGCAGTTTTACGCCCCGGATCTGACCTCCAAAACCGGGGGGCGGGGCAGCTTTGAAATGGAATTTTCCCACTATGAGGAAATGCCCCAACCTCTGGCCGAAAAGGTAATCGCCGCGGCTAAGGCGGAAGCGGAATAAATTTACAACCATCTGGCAAGGATTGCTTTAAACTTATGGGTACGCCGCAACCGCAAATCGTCGCAGTCTCCCGCAGCGCCAGCCGAGGGGTAAAGAAGCAAAATATCGCCCAAGGTCGTCTGATCTCAAATCATGGGCTGGAAGGTGATGCGCATGCCGGCAACTGGTCCCGTCAGGTCAGTCTGCTGGCTCAGGAGAACATCGATCAGGTCCGACAGCGCGGGCTTGAGGTAGGACCGGGGGATTTTGCCGAAAATCTAACCACCCGGGGCCTAGAGCTTATCAAGCTGCCGATTGGCAGCCGGCTCCGGATCGGCCCCCAGGCGGAATTGGAAGTTACCCAGATCGGCAAAGAAGACCATCCCGATTCCCCGATGCGACGGCTGGTGGGAGAATCCTTGCTGCCGCATGCCGGTATCTTTGCCCGGGTCGTCATCAGCGGTGAGGTACGTCCGGGCGATGCCATCGAGGTGCTCGATGTTTCGGGTCGGCATCCTGACCGTTAGCGATAAAGGGGCGCGGGGCCAACGCCAGGATTTAAGCGCCGCGGAGATCGAAAAACAGCTTCCTTCCTCCCTTTATCGGGTAGCTGCCTATGCGGTGGTGCCCGATGAGCAGGAGGCGATCATCGCCCGGCTGGTAGAATGGAGTGATCAGCAGCACCTGGATCTGATCCTGACCACCGGGGGGACCGGGGTGAGCCCCCGGGATCTCACCCCGGAAGCCACCCAGGCGGTGATTGAGCGTCCGGTGCCGGGCCTGGCCGAAGCTATGCGGGCCGCCAGCCTGGCTTCTACCCCGCATGCCATGTTGTCCCGCGCCCAGGCCGGGTTGCGCGGCTCCACCCTTATCATTAATCTACCAGGAAGCCCGCGCGCGGCCCGGGAAAATCTGGGCGTGGTCTTGCCCGCCCTGCCGCATGCTCTGGAAAAAATCCAGGGCAGCACCGCCGAATGTGGTAGCCCCTGAAAAAAAATTATTGAGGCTTACCGATTTTGATCTTCAAGAGATTGATATTCCCATGCACCAGGGGCGCAATGCTGCTTTTGCCGCCCGCTAAGCGACCCGGTTTCATGGCCATGCAGATGCCGCCGATGTCACAGATCTCATCGGGTTTTTGCAAATATTCCTCGGCATTCGTTTCGGCTTGCAACAGATAGGCCATGGCTTCCTTTAACTTGCCCTGGCGTTCCAACAGCACCGCCAGATTGTTGAGGGCAAACGGGTTGTCGGGGTCGCCTTTGAGAACTTTTTCAAACTGGTACTGGGCGGCATCGCTGTTACCGGCCTTCATTTCATCATAACCCAGGCTGAGGGGCGTGTAGATATCCTCAGACAGCGGTCGCGGTTGGGCCAGCGCCAGGGAGACCAGCCCCAGAAGCAGAGCCGCCAGCCCCAGAACAATCAATACCGACAGATAATTTTTACGATTTCCGGCCATATAGTCCTCCTTTTCGCAAGATTACCGTCAAAATAAGTTATTTGGTCGATTATTGTCAATATGCCTTTAATGATACCAAGCAAGATACAGCCCTGGGAAAAAGGCTGGCTCCGGCGCGGGTCCGGCCCTCCGTCAAAGCAAGGGGTTAAAACAACAACAAATAAAAATAGTTGCAGGTTGTCTAACTCATTTAATTTCTTGACATTGCAAAAAATAACCTTTATTGTTTAAGGGTGTAACGGGGCGGTTTTTCCCAAGCTCTTGATAAGGAGGGAGAAAATGCGACATATGCATAAATGGGTGGGATTTTCAGTAATCGCAATTTTAGGAGCAGTATGCCTGTGTATGGCCTTAGCGTCATCGGCTACGGCGCAACCGCGGCCGATGGCCGAGGATATCTTTACCCCGTTGATCAAAGGCTATGACTTTATGAAAGAGGGCAAATATGATGCAGCCCAAGAGCAATTCGAAAAGGTAATTAAAGCCGACGTCAACAATCCGTTTGCCAATAATAACCTGGCGGTGATCATGGAGCGGCAGGGCAAAATGCAAGAGGCGCTGTCATACCTGAAACAAGGCGCGACTCACGCTAAAGACTATTACAATCAACTGCAACAGATCTGCTTCCCGGGCGGTCTGTGCTATGCGGCGCGGCCGGTGAAAAAGCTGGGTACCGAGAGCGCCATCGCCCCGATCATTTCGGAAAACATCAAAAGATTGGAAGCCAAGATGGGGCCCAAACCTGAAGATATCCCCGCGAAGATTCCTCCCATGGAGAAGAAAGGCGATTAATCCACGGGGGAAATATTTCGTTAAGCCTGGACATCCACTGGGCCAAAAATTTTTAAACACTACCGCCCCGTTTTTGCGTTCCCTACTACAACTTGGAAACGAATGAAATTAAGGTAGATTTTTAAAGACTACAAATTTTATGATTTGCTGAAACGGGTGAGCAAAAGCTCACCCGTTTTAGCTTTTTTGCGTTCCCTAGTACAACTTGGGAACGAGGTAACGCGGTAGAAGGGAGGGGAACTCAAGCTTATCCACTTTAAACTTTAACAAGCTTTTAGAGTCTCGGTGGTTATTTTCTATTCGTTGGTTGGGGCCAAGAAATGGTCAAAACCGGCCCCGGAGATGTCCCGAAGACCTTCTTGGGTTTCCAGATAGACCCGATCTCCGGCGATGATCTGGCCGATGGCCAGAGGCGGCGGCAGATTGGC
>MUKC01000006.1 GCA_002049795.1 Desulfobacca sp. 4484_104
TCAGCCTGATCACCCCGATTGCCATGGAGAAGGAACTGCGCTTTGCCATCCGGGAAGGCGGCCGCACCGTGGGCGCCGGCGTGGTCAGCCAGATTATTGAATAACAGGTAACCCGATGATAACTCATAAGATACGTATTCGCCTGAAATCATATGACCATAAATTGCTCGATCAATCCGTGGGGGAGATCGTGGATACCGCCCGCCGGACCGGGGCGCAGGTGGCCGGGCCGATTCCGTTGCCTACCGAGATTAATAAATTTTGCGTGTTGCGATCCCCGCATGTTGATAAAAAATCGCGGGAACAATTCGAGATCCGCACCCATAAGCGCCTGTTAGATATACTGGAGCCGACACAACAGACCGTGGATGCCTTAATGAAATTGGACCTGGCCGCCGGTGTCGATGTCGAGATCAAGTTATGAGTCAAGCAGCGCCCAGGACATTTTCAAAAGTAACGCCTGAGGATCGGGGATAACCATGTTAAATGGGATATTGGGGAAAAAACTAGGCATGACCCGGCTCTTTGATCCGGCCGGGACCGCATTGCCCGTAACCGTAATTGAGGCCGGACCCTGCTTTGTGGTGCAGAAAAAGACTAGCAAGCGAGAGGGCTATGAGGCGCTCCAGCTAGGGTTTGAAAGGCGTCGCCTGGAAAAACAGACCAAACCTTTACAGGGCCACTTTAGCAAACAAGGTCTGAAAAGCGGTTTCCGGTTCTTAAGAGAATTCCGCCTGGAGTCGACCGAAGACTTCGAAGTCGGGCAGGAATTGGACGTCAGTCAATTTGCCATCGGCGATAAGGTAAATATCACCGGGGTCAGCAAAGGCAAGGGCTTTGCCGGGGTGATCAAACGGTGGGGTTTTAAGCGGGGACCGGAGACTCATGGTTCCATGTCACATCGCGCCCCCGGTTCCATTGGGGCCAGTGCTTATCCCTCTCGGGTCTTCAAGGGCAAAAAATTACCTGGTCACCTGGGAAATTCCCGGGTCACGGTTAAATCTCTGGAAGTGATCGATGTCCGCCCGGATAGTAATCTATTGATTGTCAAGGGTGCGGTGCCGGGCGCCCGCAATGGCCTGCTGCTGATCAAAAAGGTGTAGAACTGGAAGCGGGAGTAATTAAACATGGCAGTTGTTGATGTTTATGATATAAATCGCAGCAAAGTGGGCGAAGTCAGCCTGAACCAGGCCATTTTTGAGGTGCCGATTAAAAATCATCTCCTCCACGAAGTGGTGACCATGCAACTGGCCTGCCGTCGGTCCGGGACCGCGGCCACCAAAGGTCGCTCCCAGGTGCGGGGCGGCGGGCGCAAACCCTATCGGCAGAAAGGCACCGGTCGGGCCCGGGCCGGGACCATCCGCTCACCCTTGTGGCGCGGCGGCGGGACCGTTTTCGGACCGCAACCGCGCAGCTATGCCTATAAGGTGCCCAAAAAGGTACGCCGCGCGGCATTAAAGATGGCGCTGTCCAGCAAGCTCCAGGAGGGTCAACTGCTGGTGCTGGAGGATTATCCCTACGATACGCCCAAGACCAAGGAGTTCGTTAAGGTAATGAATAACTTACAAGTAAGAAAGGCCTTATTCATTACTTCCGGAGATCATCCCGCCCTGAGCCTGTCAGCGCGTAATGTCCCCTACGTGCAGGTCATGCGGAGTGAGGGCTTGAATGTTTACGATGTTTTATGTCATGATTATCTAGTATTGCTGAAGCCAGCGATTACCAAGATAGAAGAGAGTTTGACGACGTGAAGGCTTATCATCATCTCATCAAAGGGCCGATAATCAGCGAAAAGACGCATCTGCAGAAAGAGGCTAATAATAAGGTGAGCTTTAAGGTCGATCTCAAGGCCAATAAGGTCGAAATCCGGAAGGCGATTGAGGAGATCTTCAAGGTCCGGGTGCTGGCCATTAACACCATGCGGGTCAAAGGCAAGCCCAAACGCTTGGGCCGCAGTGTCGGGAGACGGCCGGACTGGAAAAAGGCGGTGGTGACTCTGGCGGCGGGCGACAAAATCCAATTCTTCGAGGGCTTGTAAGAAAGTTATAAGTTTTAGTTGATAGTTTTAATTGTTAGTAGTTACTGACTACTGAACGTTTATCGGCCGTGAGCTTGAACACGACCTCAAGGGTTTGATACTATGGCATTGATGCAAAGAAAACCAACCTCCCCGGGACGGCGCTTTCAGACCAGTGCCGATTTTGAGGAGCTTACTACC
Source organism: Desulfobacca sp. 4484_104 (assembly GCA_002049795.1). Taxonomy (GTDB): domain Bacteria; phylum Desulfobacterota; class Desulfobaccia; order Desulfobaccales; family Desulfobaccaceae; genus Desulfobacca_B. Next base: position 2,219 of record MUKC01000006.1, read on the forward strand.
ACCCGCCCGGAAAAGAGTCTGTTGAAGACCCTAAAGAAAAGCGGCGGGCGGAATAATCTGGGTCGCGTTACCGTGCGTCACCGTGGTGGCGGGCACAAGCGGCAATACCGGGTGATCGATTTCAAAAGGGATAAACTAGAAGTTCCGGCCAAAGTGGCCAGCATCGAATATGACCCCAACCGCTCGGCCCGTATTGCTCTGTTGCACTATGTCGACGGCGAAAAACGCTATATCCTGGCTCCGATTGATCTGAAGGTGGGGGACACGGTAATCTCTAGTGCGCACGCCGATATCAAACCGGGCAACGCCATGCCCTTGGAGAAGATGCCGCTGGGCACCTTGATCCACAACATCGAGTTAAAAATCGGCAAGGGCGGGCAGATGGCCCGGGCGGCCGGGGTCTATGCCCAACTGATGGCCAAAGAAGGAAAATATGCCCATTTGAAGCTGCCCTCCGGTGAAGTACGGCTGGTATTGTTGGGCTGCCGGGCGACGATCGGGCAATTGGGCAATGTCGAACATGAAAATATCTCTCTCGGTAAAGCTGGCCGGAAACGCTGGTTAGGCCGACGGCCCCGCGTCCGGGGAGTAGCCATGAACCCGGTAGATCATCCCCTGGGCGGCGGCGAAGGCAAGTCCTCGGGCGGCCGTCATCCGTGTAGCCCTTGGGGCCAGCCTACCAAAGGCTATAAAACCCGGAAGACCAAGGCCAGCGATCGTTATATAATTAAACGCCGGAGTTAAATCTTCGCTAAGCTTAAGGGATACACCCCAAAGCTAGTTGATGGAATCGGATAAGCAATTACGGAGGCAACGTGCCGCGGTCACTTAAAAAAGGCCCTTATATCCAGCCCAGTTTAATGGAGAAGGTTGTCAAAGCCAATGAAACCAAGGATCGGCGGCCAATAAAAACCTGGTCCCGACGCTCGACGATCACACCGGATTTTGTAGGGTTAACCTTGGCAGTGCATAACGGCAAGAAATTTATTCCGGTCTTCGTTACGGAAAATATGGTTGGCCATAAACTGGGGGAATTTGCTCCGACCCGCACTTTTTATGGCCATGCCGGCAGTAAGAAGACTCGGGTCAAAGGCAAAGGTTAAAAGACAGTCATGGAAGTACGGGCGCAAGCGAAATTTGTCCGCATCTCTCCCCAGAAAACCCGGTTGGTTACCCGCGCGGTCAAAGGCAAAGGGGTAGAAGAAGCACTGGCGGTCTTGCAATTTACTCCCAAAAAGGCGGCTCGCCTGGTCCGCCAAATAGTGGAATCGGCGCTGGCCAATGCCGGCCAACACAGCCAGATCGATGTTGATACCCTGTACATCAAAAAAATTTGGGTGGACGGGGGTCCCTCGCTGCGACGTTTCCGGCCGCGGGCCATGGGGCGGGCCACGCGGGTGTTAAAGCGTTCCAGTCATATTACCGTGGTGCTGGATGAGAAGCTGTAAAAACTGGCAAGAGGAAAGCAGAACCTTAGTGGTTATTAAGCCATAGGAGAAAAATTTGGGCCAAAAAGTTCATCCCATAGGATTCCGCCTGGGTAATTATCGGCAATGGAACTCCCGGTGGTTCGCCCGCAATGATTATCCGCAGTTGTTGTTGGAAGATCGACGTATCCGTGATTTTATCAAACAGGAAAAAGACCTGGAGGGTGCCGGGATTGCCTCTGTCGATATTGAGCGGGCGGCCAATAAAGTCAAAATTAAAATCTTTACCTCCCGGCCCGGGATTGTCATCGGTCAGAAAGGCCGTAAGATCGAGGACCTGAGGCGTAAACTGGAAAAGCTCATTGGCCGGGAATTGATTATCGATATTCACGAGATTCGCAAGCCCGAAACCAACGCCCAGTTGGTGGCGGAAAATATCGCCTTGCAGTTGCAACGGCGGATAGCCTTCCGTCGGGCCATGAAAAAAGCGGTCAGCCAGGCCATGAAATTCGGGGTCCAGGGTATTAAGGTCCGGGTGGCGGGCCGTCTGGGCGGGGCGGAAATGGCCCGCAAAGAGTGGTACCGGGAAGGACGGGTGCCGTTGCACACCCTGCGTGCCGATATTGACTATGGTTTTGCCGAGGCCAAGACCACCTATGGCGTCATCGGGGTGAAAACCTGGATTTTTAAGGGAGAAATATTAGCCGAGGAACAGCTCAGCGTTTAAGCCGGGCGCAACCGCAGCAGTCAGGAAGATATTATGTTAAGTCCAAGGCGAGTGCGTTATCGGAAACAACAGAAAGGACGGATGCGCGGTAAGGCCAGCCGGGGAGCGACCCTGGCCTTTGGCGACTATGGCTTGCAGGCCCTCGGTTGTGGCCGCTTGACCGCCCAGCAGATCGAGGCGGCTCGAATTGCCATTACCCGCCATGTCAAGCGGGGGGGCAAGATCTGGATCCGCATCTTTCCTGATAAGCCGGTAACCAAAAAACCGGCTGAAACCCGCATGGGTAAAGGTAAAGGCAGCCCGGAGGGCTGGGTCGCGGTGATCCGGCCGGGCCGGGTGCTCTATGAGATGCAAGGGGTACCCCGGGAAGTAGCCCAGGCGGCCCTGCAGCTGGCCAGTTATAAATTGCCGTTGCCGACCAGATTTATTGCCCAGGAGGATGTATGAAGGCGGCGGATCTGCGCGACCTGACGGAAGACGAACTGCAGATCAAGCTCAAGGAAGTCAGCGAAGAGCTGTTCAATCTGAGGTTCCAACTGGGCAGTCAACAATTAGAAAATACGGCGCGCCTCAAGGCTACCCGCAAAGATCTGGCCCGGTTGAAGACGGTACTGCGCGAGAAACTGGGACATGCCGTCTAAATTATTAGGCTGGGCCGAAAGTTGCCTGGCTCTAATTTAAACCAGGTAGAGGTGACCCGGCGGGTCGCCTTTAGCCCGATAAATCTGTAATGGGTTTAGACAGGAAATTAACCCAACGGTAAGCGGAAACCATGATGAATCAAGAACGGAGAATTCGTAAGAGCCGCATCGGCATAGTGGTCAGTGATAAGATGGACAAAACCGTGGTGGTCCAGGTAACTCGCCTGGTGCGTCATCCGGTTTATGGCAAGACCGTCAGACGGCGGAATAAATTTAAAGCGCACGATGCGCAAAATGCCTGTCGGATCGGGGATAAGGTCCTAATCATTGAGACCCGCCCCTTGAGTCGGGATAAGTGCTGGCGAGTCAAGGAAATTCTGGAAAAGGCAGTCTGATTTCACCCTAGAGCGAAAGTTTAATCTTAAAGGTTAATTATGATACAGGTTCACACTCAACTTGATGTAGCTGACAACTCCGGCGCGAAAAGGTTATTTTGCATCCGGGTCTTGGGTGGCACCGGGCGGCGTTATGCCCGGGTCGGGGATATCATTGTGGTGTCCGTCAAGGAAGCGCTGCCCAATTCCAAGGTGCGCAAAGGCGATGTCAAACGGGCGGTGGTCGTCCGAACTATCAAAGAGACGCGGCGGCCGGATGGCTCTTATATCAGATTTTCGGACAACTCGGCGGTGTTGATTAACCCCCAGGGAGAACCGATCGGCACCCGGATCTTTGGACCGGTGGCTCGTGAACTGCGGGCCAAGCGTTTTATGAAGATCATCTCCCTGGCTCCCGAAGTCCTCTAGGATAATGATGATGAATAAACCAAAAAAGCTCTCCCGCAGCAAGATTCGCATTAAAAAGAACGACATCGTGGAAGTGATGGCAGGGCGGGATCGCGGCAAGACCGGCAAGGTATTGAGGATCGTGGAAGAACAGGATCGGCTGGTCGTGGAAAAGGTTAACATGATCAAACGCCACACGCGCCCCAGTCCGACGACCGGTCAGGGCGGCATTGTTGAAAAAGAGGGGTCGGTGCATGTCTCCAATGTGCGACTGGTCTGTCCCAAATGTTCCCAACCGACCCGGATCGGGCATGCTTTGAGCGGCGACGGTAAAAAGGTCCGGATCTGTAAAAAGTGCGGCGAGATGCTGGAAGGATAAATCTTTATGGCGCGTTTGTATGACTATTACAGACAGGAATGTATCCCCTTAATAATGCAGGAATTTCGCTATAAGAACCCCATGCAGGTGCCTCGCCTGGAGAAGATCGTGATCAACATGGGACTGGGGGAAGCGATTCAAAATATCAAGATTCTCGATTCGGCCAGCCAGGAATTGGCGGCGATCAGCGGCCAGAAGCCGGTAGTGACCCGGGGCCGTAAATCCATTGCCGCCTTCAAATTGCGGGAAGGCATGCCGATCGGCTGTATGGTCACGCTGCGCCGACATAAGATGTATGATTTCTTTGATAAACTGGTTAATGTGGCCTTGCCCCGGGTCCGTGACTTTCGGGGGGTATCAGAGAAGGCCTTTGATGGCCGGGGCAACTATTCCCTGGGCATCCGAGAGCAGATCCTCTTCCCGGAAATCGATTATGACAAAATCGACAAGATCAAAGGATTAAATATCACTATCGTGACCTCGGCCGGCACGGATGAAGAAGGTAGATTCCTGCTGCGGCTCTTGGGCATGCCGTTTCGGAGTTAAATGAGGAGATCTTCGTGGCCAAAAAATCGCTGATTGCCAAGGCTAAACGGGAACCGAAGTTCAGCACCCGGAGCTATAATCGCTGTCCCATCTGTGGACGCCCCCGGGCTTTTATCCGCCGTTTTGGTATCTGTCGGCTGTGTTTCCGGCAGATGGCGTTACAAGGCGAGATTCCGGGAGTGGTTAAATCGAGCTGGTAAGAACAGGTTTGGAGAAGGGTAACGAACCAGGAATAACCGCCCTGGCCGGAGCCAGTGATAAGTAAACAGGAGCAAGTATAGATGAGTCTCACCGATCCCCTGGCGGATATGCTAACTCGCATCCGGAATGCGGGGGTGGCCAGATTTGATAAAGTGGATATCCCGGCCTCGCAGCTCAAGGCCAGTGTCGCCCGGATTTTAGAGGAAGAGGGCTATATCAAAAGATGTAAGCTGATCAAAGACAAGCGGCAGGGTATTCTACGGATTTATCTGCGTTATGATGAACACGGCAAACCCTTGATCCAGGGCCTGAAGCGGGTTAGTAAACTAAGTCGCCGCATTTACACTTCCAAAGACGAGATCCCCTACATTCTGGGAGGGCTGGGAGTGGCGATCATCTCTACTTCTAAAGGGGTGATGACCGATCGCCGGGCCCGCCAAGAAGGCGTCGGCGGCGAAATCCTGTGCTCGGTGTGGTAAGCCGGGTAGCGCAATAAGAGAGGCTAACAATGTCACGCATAGGAAAGCAGCCGATACCCTTGCCTAAGGGGGTCAAGGCAACTTTCGAGGATGGGATTCTGACCGTGACCGGCAGTGGTGGGACCCTGAAACGGGCCATTCACCCGGGGGTCCGGTTGGAGCTGAATTCCCAAGAGATTCGGGTTTATCCTCGAGATGACAGCCGGGCGAATCGACCTTTCTGGGGCTTAACCGGTGCCTTGGTGGCCAACATGGTCACCGGCGTAAGCGAGGGGTTTACCCGCAAGTTGGAGATTGAAGGCAAGGGTTATAAAGTCGAGGCCAAGGAGGGGCGATTGGTGTTCAGTCTGGGCTATTCCCACCCGGTGGAATATGCACTACCGGCGGGAATCAAGGCCGAAGTGGAAAAGGCCAATCGCTTGACCCTGCATGGCGCGGATAAAGAAACCGTGGGACAGGTGGCAGCCAATATTCGTCGATTACGCCCTGCCGAACCCTATAAAGGGAAAGGCATCAAATATGCCGGAGAAGTCTTGCACCGCAAGGTGGGTAAGGCCGGTAGCCGGTAATTCTAGGTTTAGGTTAAAAACATGGCAAAGTTGGATCGGAAACAAGCAGCGCGCCTGAAACGTAAAAAACGGGTACGAAAGAAGATCTTCGGTTCCGAGCACCGCCCGCGTCTCACCGTTTTTAAGAGCGCCAAGCATATATATGCCCAGATCATCGATGATTTGCACGGTAAGACCCTGGTCGCGGCCTCGACCTTAAGCCCAGAACTGCGGGAGAAGACGGCCAATCTAAAAGGCAGCGACAAGGCGCGGCAGGTCGGGGTACTGCTGGCCCAAAAGGCCCAGCAGGTCGGCATCCAAAAGGTGGCCTTTGATCGCAACGGCTTTCTTTATCATGGCCGGATTAAAGGCTTAGCCGATAGTTGTCGGGAACAAGGACTGCAATTATAAGCGGAGGATTGCCAAATGGGAATTAACCTGGGATGTGTGCCAGTACGGAGGTAGCATTGTTCGAGAGCGAAGCAACGGAACCACAATTTACTGATAAGGTAGTCCATATCAGTCGGGTGGCCAAGGTGGTGAAGGGTGGACGGCGATTCAGCTTCAATGCCCTGGTAGTCGTAGGCGATGGCCAGGGTCAGGTGGGGGCTGGATTAGGCAAGGCCAACGAGGTCCCGGAGGCGATTCGTAAGGCCTTGGAACGGGCTAAGAAAAGCCTGATAAAGATACCCATTCTGAACAACACCATCCCCTATACGGTGTTGGGACGTTTTGGTTCCGGTAGGGTTTTGCTCAAACCTGCATCTCAGGGGACCGGGGTGATTGCTGGAGGGGCAGTACGTGCCATGGTCGAAGTAGCAGGCATCCAGAATGTCTTGACTAAGTGTCTGGGGTCCCACAACCCCCATAATGCGGTCAAGGCCACCATGGAGGCCTTGAAGCAATTGGCCAGTCCGGAAGATATCGCCGCTCGTCGGAATCGTGCTTTAAGCGAAATCCGGGCTTGAGGTTTTTAGAAAGAGAAGAAAGTGACGGAACCAGTCATAGCCATAACTTTGAAACGGAGCCCGATCGGCAGACCCCAAAGGCATCGTCTGACCTTAAAGACCTTGGGTCTGCACCGATTACACCAGACCGTGCGACACAAAGATAACCCGGCGATACGCGGTATGATTCGCCAGGTCTGTCATCTGATCGAGGTTCAGGAACTGAAATCAGGTGCGGATGTCGTTTAAGGTCAGCGGAGAAAGGGTACACAAATATGCGGTTAGATGAACTTAAACCGTGTCCGGGAGCCAAACACAAGCCCAAGCGGGTGGGCCGCGGGCTAGGTTCGGGCGCGGGTAAAACCGCGGGCCGGGGGTCCAAAGGGCAAAGAAGCCGCTCCGGTCAGAAACCCAAACCCGGATTTGAAGGCGGCCAGATGCCGCTGCTGCGGCGGCTTCCCAAACGGGGTTTTACTAATATCTTTAAAAAGCCGTGGACCATTATTAACCTGCGGGATTTGGACCGCTTTGCGGCGAACGCGGTGGTCGATGCAGAAAGTCTGACCGCGGCCGGTCTGATCAAAAAACATCATCAAGGTATCAAACTGCTGGGTCAAGGTGAGGTGACGGTTCCCCTGACTATTCGGGTCAATGCGGTCAGTGCGCAAGCCCGGGCCCGGATCGAGGCTCAGGGTGGCCGGGTTGAGGTAGTTTGAGTGCTGACCGGGTTTCAAAATATTGCCAAAATTCCCGAGCTCAAACGGCGCATCCTGTTTACCTTGATGATGCTGGCCGTTTACCGGGTGGGGTGTCATATTCCCACGCCCGGAATCGATGCCGACGCCTTGATGGCCTTTTTTGCTCGCCATCGGGGCACCATCTTCGGCTTATTTGATATGTTCTCCGGCGGGGCACTGGAACGGCTGAGCGTCTTTGCCCTGGGGATCATGCCGTACATCAGCGCCGCGATCATCATTGAATTGCTTAAAGTAGTGTTCCCGGCCATTGAAAAATTGTATAAAGAGGGTGAGGCGGGCCACAAAAAGATCAAACAATATACCCGCTACGGCACGGTATTATTATGTATTATCCAGGGCCTGGGGATTAGTATCGGCCTGGAAGGCATGGGCATGGAAAGCGGTGGCCGACCGGTCGTCCTCGATCCCGGCTGGAGCTTCCGGCTAATGACTGTGTTGACCCTGACCGCAGGCACGACCTTTATCATGTGGCTGGGGGAACAGATCACCGAACGGGGCATCGGCAATGGCATCTCTTTGATTATCTTTGCCGGCATCGTGGCCCGGATGCCCTCGGCGATTATCGGGACTTTTAGTCTAATGCAGACCGGTGAAATCGCCCCGATGATCATGATAATATTATTAGGAGTGATGATCGCCGTGGTCGGCGTCATCGTCTTTATGGAACGCGGCCAACGGCGCATTCAAGTGCAATACGCCCGCCGCGTGGTAGGACGCCGGGTTTACGGGGGGCAAAGCACCCATCTGCCCCTGAAGGTCAACACGGCAGGGGTTATCCCGCCGATCTTCGCGTCGTCGATCTTAATGTTTCCGGCGACGATTACCAGTTTCATCGGCACCGAAGGCCAGACCGGCTCCGGCTGGCTGAGTTACCTGTGGTCTTGGGTAAGCTGGGTGACCGCGGCCATGACCCCCGGCCATGTCGCCCATGAGCTGGTCTATGTAGCATTAATTATCTTTTTCTGTTATTTTTATACCGCGGTGACCTATAATCCGGTGGACGTCGCCGATAATATGAAAAAATACGGCGGCTATATCCCAGGGTTGCGGCCCGGCAAGCGCACCGCGGAATTTATCGACCGCGTGTTGACCCGCATTACCCTGTGGGGGGCACTGTATGTGTCGGCGGTCTGTGTGCTGCCGACCATTCTGGTGCAGAAGTTCAATGTTCCCTTCTACTTTGGCGGCACGGCGCTGTTGATTGTCGTAGGGGTGGCCATGGATACCGTGGCTCAGATTGAGTCTCATATTGTTATGCGTCATTATGAGGGCTTTGAAGGTATTATTGGTAAAAAACGCATGGGCCGGATACGGCGATAATTTCATCTTGTTAGGTTATGGTTAATTTAGAGCTGGTAGCGCGCAAAAGGAGGCAGTTATGAATCTGATTCTGTTAGGGGGGCCAGGAGCAGGCAAGGGGACCCAGGCCAAAATGATGATCGAGAAGTACCAGATTCCCCAGATTTCGACGGGTGATATTCTGCGAGCCGCGGTCAAAGAGGGGACGGAATTGGGCAAACAGGCCAAGGCCTGCATGGATGCCGGTAAATTAGTGCCCGATGAGGTGGTGATTGGCATTATAGAGGATCGTCTCAAACAAGCGGACTGCCAGAAAGGATTTATCTTGGATGGTTTTCCGCGCACGGTGCCGCAGGCCGAGGCCCTGGATAAGACCCTCCAAAAGATGGGTTCCAAAATTGACCATGTGCTGAGCATCGATGTCGATGAAGAAGAGCTGGTGAAACGGCTTACCGGCCGGCGTACCTGCAAGCAATGTGGCCAGATGTATCATATTATCTTCAGTCCTCCGAAAAAAGAGGGCGTCTGTGATAAGTGTGGGGGCGAACTCTACCAGCGGGATGATGACAACGAGGCTACGGTGCGCTCCCGATTGGCCACTTATAATCAGCAGACCAAACCCCTGATCGATTACTACAGCAAGCAGGAGTTGGTACGGCAAATTAAGGGTGTCGGAAGTATCTCTGATATCTTCCAGAAAATTGTTGATACCTTAAGATAAACCGCCGGGGTTCAGTGGTCAGTTATCAGTGATCAGTAAACTGCGTCAAGGTTACCGGTTATCCAAAAGACCGTGATCGGGCAATTATAGCTATTTCTTCAATAACTGGTTATTTTAACTGACAACTGGCCACTGATCCCTGAGCGTTTAACATAAAAGGACCACCAGCAAGGAACAGAGGTGGACCTTGCCGGGGTTAGAAATCATGATCAATCTGAAGTCGCAGCAAGAAATCGCCAAGATGGAGGTCGCCAACCGCATTGTCGCCGAGGTCCTGCAAGAAGTTAAAAAACATATCCAGGCGGGAATTGAGACCATAGAACTAGATGAGCTGGCGGAGGAGATCTGCCGTAAACATAAAGTGAAACCAGCCTTTAAGGGTTACCGTGGTTTTCCCAAGTCCCTCTGTGTATCGATCAATGACGAGATTGTCCACGGCATCCCGTCACATCGCCGTTTGCAAAACGGGGACCTGGTGAGCATGGATTTTGGGGTCTGCTATGATGGCTATTATGGTGACTCGGCCATCACAGTGCCGGTGGGTACTATAAGCCCCGAAGCTGAGAAGTTACTAAAGGTTACCGAAAAATCGTTATATGCCGGGATTGCCCAGGCCAGGGTCGGCAATCGCTTAACGGACATTTCCCATGCGGTGCAGACCATGGCCGAAGAAAACGGCTTCTCGGTAATCCGGGATTTTGTGGGCCATGGTATCGGGCGCAACCTGCATGAAGATCCGCAAATTCCAAATTACGGTCCTCCCGGACAAGGACCCAAGCTGCAGGCGGGCATGACCATAGCTATCGAACCCATGGTCAGTGCCGGGAGCTGGGAGGTAAAGCTCTTAGACGACGGCTGGACCGCAGTAACCAAAGATGGCAGCTTGTCAGCCCATTTTGAACACACCATTGCGGTCACTGACAAGGGTGCCTTGATTTTAAGTCGGGTTTGAGCGATATTAATAATAGCGGTTTTAAGTATCCATAATTAGCAACACTAGGCCTGACCCTGAGGTAGGAGAGGTTGGCTTAACCAAAATGCGGTGTTTTCCCTCAGTAGGCCGGAATCAAATCGGAGAGTAAAATTAGATGGCCAAAGAAGAAGCCATTGAGGTGGAAGGCACCGTTGTCGAGCCCCTACCCAACGCCATGTTTCGAGTAGAATTGAGTAACGGTCACCGGGTCCTGGCCCACATTTCCGGCAAGATGCGGATGCACTACATTAAGATTCTGCCGGGCGACAAAGTAACCGTACAACTGTCCCCCTATGATTTAAGCCGGGGACGTATTACTTACCGGGCCAAATAATCGTTAATTACAACCACGCGGAGGCGGATAGGAATAGAGGATGAAAGTCAGGGCATCGGTAAAACGGATCTGTAAAAAATGCAAAATCATCAGACGTAATGGCGTGGTCCGGGTAATTTGTACCAACCCCAAACATAAACAGCGCCAGGGCTAGGAAGGGGACCAGAGTTTGGCCAGAATAGCAGGAGTTGATTTACCCCGGAACAAGCGGATGGAAATTGCGCTGACCAGTATCTACGGTATCGGTCGTACCATGGCGCAGCAGATTCTGCAGGAGTCGGGGGTAGCGGGCAGTACCAAATCGGATGATCTAACTGACTCTGAGCTGACCCGGATCCGGGCAGTCATTGATAATACCTGTAAAGTAGAAGGGGATCTCCGGCGGGAGATTTCCACCAACATCAAGCGGCTGATGGATATCGGGTGCTACCGCGGCTTGCGACATCGTAAGTCTTTGCCCGTGCGAGGGCAACGGACCCATACCAATGCTCGCACTCGAAAAGGCCCCCGACGCTCGGTCGTGGGTAAACGCAAGAAGGCTTAAGGAGGAAGGATGGCCAAAGCAGGACGCGGGGGAGCAAAACGGAAGAAGGAAAAGAAAAATATTCCGGTGGGCGTTGCCCATATCCAATCTTCCTTTAATAATACAATTGTCACCATTACGGACCCGGCGGGCAACGTGGTGTCCTGGTCTTCTTCAGGAGTGCAAGGTTTTAAAGGCTCCCGCAAGGGCACGCCCTTTGCGGCCCAATTAGCCGCGGCCGACGCCGCCAAGAAGGCCATGGAAAATGGCATGCGCACCATCGATGTCTATGTTAAAGGCCCGGGTTCGGGACGGGAGGCGGCATTGCGGGCGCTCCAGGTGTCCGGGTTTACCATTAATTTAATCCGGGATGTCACCCCCATCCCCCATAATGGCTGTCGGCCGCCCAAACGCCGCCGAGTTTAACCTTGTTGAGGAGGTGATTTTGGCCAGGTATCTTGAATCCAGCTGTCGGCTCTGCCGGCGGGAAAGAATGAAACTGTTCCTTAAAGGTGACCGATGTTATACGGACAAATGTGCGTTTGAACGCCGCGGTTATCCACCCGGACAACATGGCCGGGCACGGGCCAAGTTTTCCGATTATGGCATCCAGTTGCGTGAAAAACAAAAAGTTAAACGCATGTATGGACTGCTGGAAAAACAGTTCCGCAATTACTTTGAAAGCGCGGAGCAGCAAAAAGGCATCACCGGTACCAGCCTGTTGATGCTGCTGGAAAGACGGTTGGATAATATTGTCTATCGGATGGGCTTTGCAAATTCCCGTAGCCAGGCGCGGCAGCTGGTGCGGCATAACCATTTCCTCATTAATGGGCAGAAGGTAAATATCCCCTCTTATTTGGTCAGAATCGGGGATACCGTGCAGCTCAAGGAAAAAAGTCGTCAGAACCGACATATCCAGGAGGCGATGGAGGCCGTGGCCCGGCGGGGCATTCCGGAATGGCTAGAAGTTGATCAGGAAAAATTCCAAGGCTCCGTCCGGATGTTACCCACCCGGGAAGACTTAACCATGCCTATCCAGGAGCATCTGATTGTCGAATTGTACTCTAAATAACAGATTGGTTTTTGTGCCAAGGAGAGCTGATGCACAAGAACTGGAGTGAGTTGATCAGGCCCAAGAGATTGGAGATCGATTCCGAGACCCATACCAGGTTTTATGGGAAATTTACTTGTGAACCTCTGGAGCGAGGCTTTGGGACCACCCTGGGAAATTCACTGCGTAGAGTTTTATTGTCCTCTCTGCGGGGGGCGGCTATCACCGCGGTCAAGATCAAAGATGTCCACCATGAATTCTCTACGTTGCCCGGGGTGCGCGAGGACATCTCAGAGATTATTCTCAACCTCAAAAATGTCCGTCTCAAGATGCATACTGATGGGGTTAAAACCCTCAGTTTGGAAGCTCGGGGTGAGGGAGAGATTAAGGCCGGAGATTTCCAGACCGATGGGACAGTGGAAATTCTCAATCCTGACTTACATATCGCTACTCTGTCCCGGGATGGCGAGTTGAGCTTGGAAGTAGTGGTCAAGACTGGCAAAGGCTATGTACCGGCTGAAGGTAACAAAGAGGAAGGCCAGGCGATCGGGAATATTCCCATTGATGCGGTATATTCCCCGATTCGCAAGGTAAATCACGTCGTCACCCAGGCCCGGGTCGGCCAACAGACCGATTACGATAAATTAACCCTTGAAGTTTGGACTGACGGCAGTGTATCCCCCGAGGATGCGGTCGCTTACGCGGCCAAAATCCTCAAAGACCAATTGACCATATTCATTAATTTTGAAGAGACCCTGGAGCCGAGCGAAGAGAGACCCAGCGAGGAAAGCGATAGCCTGAATGAAAATCTATTCCGCACCGTTAATGAATTGGAACTATCGGTGCGCTCCGCCAATTGTCTGAAGAATGCCAATATTCGCTTGATTGGGGAATTGGTCCAGAAATCCGAAACCGAAATGCTCAAAACCAAGAATTTTGGCCGCAAATCTCTTAATGAAATCAAAGAAATTCTGGCAGATATGGGACTTAGTCTGGGCATGAAGCTGGACAACTTTCCGCCTCAAGAAGCGGTGTCCCTAGGAAAGGAAGGATTGTCATGAGGCATCGCAAAGCCGGGCGCCACTTATCGCGAACCACGGAACACCGTCAGGCCATGATGCGCAATCTGGTCACCTCCTTGTTGCAACACGAACGTCTGGAAACCACGCAGACCAAGGCCAAGTTATTGCGGCAATGGTCGGATAAGATGATCAGCCTGGCCAAACGGGGCGATCTCCATGCCCGGCGGCAGAGTTTGGCGGTAGTGCGTTCGAAACAGGTGGTTGCCAAGCTGTTTGGAGAACTGCGGGAACGCTACCTGGAACGGCCGGGCGGGTACACCCGGATTATTCCCAAGGGTATCAGACGGGGGGATGCCGCGCCCATCGCCATTGTGGAGTTGGTCGGACGTCCCGAGGCCTTGCCTAAGTCCAAAAAATTCAAGACCGCGGCTTCCGAATAAAGATCAAATTGGCAAACGGCTGAGGGGTGCGCCAGCACTCCTCTTTTTTTGTTTATTGTTAAAGTTGGCTGGACATGCTCATGGCCGTGCATCGGTTTGCCTATCGAATTCCGCTGTATGAGACCGACATGGGACAGGCCGTTTACCATGGCAACTATTTCCATTTTTTTGAACTGGCCCGGGAAGCCTGTTTGCGCGAGATCGGCTTTCCCTACCCGCGGCTGGTGGCCCAGAAATTACATCTGGCGATTGTTGAGGCCCATTGCTGTTATCGCCAATCTTTGACTTATAACGAAGAGATTGAAATCATTTCTACCATTCTCCAGATCAAGAGCCGTAGCCTCAAATTCCGCCAGCAGCTAGTTAAATCCGCTAGCGGCCAACTGGCTACCGACATCCACCTGACCATGGTGTGCATCAACGCCGATGGCAAACCCGTAGCCCTACCGCCGGAGTTTCGCGCCCAGCTAGAGGCTTGGCAGGGTCAGGCAGAACTACCCTAGTGGAATAGAAGCTGAAACTAGGCAGCGCCGACCATAATCATAGTAATATTAACCAGATTGCCGATTCAGGAAGCCGGCTCGGCTAGAGCAAATCCCCCTAATTTTTTCGGTCTCAACTCTGGAAAATCCTTGACTTGGGCGCTGGAAAAGTTTATATCATTAATTCTTATACTAAACATTTTGTTTATCTATAGTAAACTCAGGACGGTCCGTGAAAATCGGCGAAAAACTTAAACGTTTGCGCCAGGCTAATTCCTTGACTCAGGAAGAGCTGGCTAATCGGGCCTATCTGACCAAAGGCTTTATCTCGCAACTGGAACGCGATCTGACTTCGCCGTCGATTGCCACCCTGACTGATATCCTGGATGTCTTAGGGGTGTCGTTAGCTGATTTTTTTCGGGATCTGGCCGAAGAGCGGGTGGTTTATCCCCGGAGTGCCCGGATAACTACCTCGAGATCGACTCCGGCTTGTAAAATTGAGGTCTTGGTCCCTGACGCGCAGAAGCGCATAATGGACCCGGTATTGGTAACCATGGGCCTGGGTGGCCAGATTGAACCGCAACGCCCCCATGAGGGGGAGGAGTTCGGGTTGGTCCTCAAAGGCACCATCAGCCTCAAATTAGACAATTTGGCTTACAAGATCAGGCAACACGAGTGTTTTTATTTTCGTTCCGATCGGGAACACACCGTGGTTAACTTGGGCAAGAAAGAGGCCCAGATCTTGTGGATAGTGACACCCCCGATTTTTGACTAAGGAGGTTTATGCTACCCCGCGACGTTAAGCAGTAAGGTTGCCCCTCCGGGTGGTGACCATGAAGCACAAATGGCAGGATGAGGGAGGAAAAGAACTGTGAAAAAACCTGTACTGGGCTTTGGACAGCACCTGATGGTTGATGGCTATGGCTGCGGCAATGATCGACTGATCGATCTGGACGGAATTTACGAATTTTTGAATAAATGTCCGGACCTGATCAAAATGACCAAGATCATGCCGCCCTATGTGTTTAAATATACGGGTAAATATCCCCAGGATTGGGGCCTTTCGGGGTTCGTGCTGATCGCCGAAAGTCACATCAGTATCCATACCTTTCCCGAAAAGGCTTACCTGAGCCTGGATGTTTTTTCCTGCAAAAACTTTGATTATCGAGTCGCCCTGGAATATGCCACCGAGCACTTCCAGATTGGCAACTATGAGGTTAAGTTTTTGGACCGCGGTCTGGAATTCCCGCGCGAGATTCAGGCCGTGAGCCATTATTTACGGGATGAACGCAAACAGTTGAGGATTTAATATGGATGACCCGGACAGTCCCCGGTCAGGATTGTTGAAGCGCTTATGGCATCATTGGACTCAAAGAAGGAGTGTTGAGGAACCTGCTGATATAGAAAAAGAAATCCAGACCATTATTGGCCAGGGCGAGGAGCGGGGCTTTATCACCCGTCAGGAAGGGCAGATGATCGAGAGTATCTTTAAATTTAGGGATACGCTGGTCAAAGAGATCATGGTGCCCCGGGTAGATATGACCTGTGTAGCGGAGAATACTGCCATAAAAGAGATTGCCAGTCTGGTTTTAGCTCGGGGCCATTCTCGTCTGCCGGTATTTAAGGATGATATTGACCAAATCGTCGGCATCTTGCTGGCTAAGGACCTGTTGGTATTTTGGGAGCTGCCGCAATCGGAACAGGATTTAGCGCGGGTTTTGCGAACCCCGTTTTTTATTCCGGAAAGTAAAAAAATTAGCGACCTGCTTCGGGATTTTGTTGAAAAAAAGATTCAGATCGCCATTGTCATTGATGAGTATGGCGGCACCTCGGGCCTGATCACCATCGAAGATATCTTAGAAGAGATTGTCGGGGAAATCTATGATGAATATGACTTTGAAGAACCCCGGTTGATCGTTCAGGAAGATCAAGCGGTTATCGTTGACGCCCGGCTGGATATTGAAGAATTAGCGTCCCATTTCAATATTCCCTGCCCGGAAGGGAAATTTGAGTCTGTAGGTGGCTTGTTAATCCAGCACTTAGGTCGGGTCCCCAAAGTCAATGACCAGGTTAAGGTCAATAACCTGGAATTTATCGTGGTCGCCGCCGATGATCGTCGGGTCAAAAAAATCCGCGTGCAGCCCTTAACCTCACCCACATCAGATGACCTATCTTCCCAGACCGCTTAGGTTTTTATCAATCCAGTCGCATCGCCTTCGCTTGATCAACATCGGTTATATTAAATGGCAATTTTGGCAAGCTGGCAATCCCTGATAACTTATACCAAGTTCTTATTCGAAAACGGTATTAGGACAATCGGCAGACTCTGATATGACTCCACGTCTTCTGGCGTCGCTGCCTTTAAAAGCGGTTCTGGCCGCGGTGTTTTCCGGGTTGTTATTAACCGCGGCCTTCCCCAAATTCAACCAGACTTACCTGCTATGGCTAGCCCTGGTGCCGCTGTTTTGGGCGCTTCCCGGGGTGAGTGGCCGGAACGCCTTTTTATTGGGTTTTATCAATGGTCTCAGCCATAACCTGACCTTACTCTATTGGATCGTTTATGTCACTCATGTTTATGGCCATCTTCCCTTAATCCTGGGCTTTGCCATTCTGCTGTTGCTGGCCACTTACCTGAGTCTGTATCGCGGCATCTGGACCTGGGGGATAAGTTGGGGCCAACAGCGGGGCTTAAATCAGCTCTGGTGGGCTCCGGCCCTGTGGGTAGCGTTGGAATTTGGCCAGGCTTATATTTTCACCGGCTTCCCCTGGGAATTGCTGGGCTATGGGCTCTATAATTGCCGCCTGCTGGTGCAACTGGCGGATCTGACCGGGGTCTATGGTCTGTCTTTTCTGATCGTCTTCGTCAACCAGGCGATCTTCTCCTTATTTTTGACCTTTGGCGAAGCGGGCCGCCGGCAACGTCGCCGAGCCCTGGTGTTGATGGTGATCATCGTCGGTGCCACCCTGGTCTATGGCTATGTGCGACTGCAGCAGCTCCAGCGTCAGACCGCCCAGAGCCCGCAATTGCCGGTGGCGGTGGTGCAGGGCAATATTGAGCAGGGTCAGAAATGGGACCCCCGTTTTCAGCAGACCACCTTGGATATTTATGCCGATCTGACCAAAAAGATAAGCCCAGCCCGGCCACATCTGGTGATCTGGCCCGAGACCGCCGCGCCCTTTTTCTTTTTGCGCGAGCCGCTAATGTCCCGGCAGGTGGAGGGTATCGCCCGAGAGGCCCAGAGCTATCTGCTCTTTGGCAGTCCTGCCTTTGAATTCCAGGAATCTGGAGAACAGCAATTTTACAATCGGGCCTATCTGCTCTCGCCCCAGGGTAAGGTGGTCGGCAGCTATGATAAGGCTCACCTGGTGCCCTATGGCGAATATGTGCCCTTGCGGCGCTATTTCTTTTTTATCGGCAAGATGGTGCCCATGGTGGGTGATTTTGCCGCGGGTCCACCGGGGGTGGTATTATCGACCCCAGCCGTGGATATCGGCACGCTGATCTGTTTTGAATCCATATTCCCGGAGTTGAGCCGGGCCATGGCCCAGAATGGGGCAAACTTGCTGGTCAATATTACCAATGACGCCTGGTTCGGGACCACCAGTGCCCCGTATCAGCACCTGTCGATGGCAGTGCTGCGGGCCGTCGAAAACCGGCTCAGCCTGGCCCGGGCCGCCAATACCGGTATTAGCGCCTTTATTAATCCTGAGGGGCAGATCATCTGGCGGTCTGATCTGTTTGTCCCGACTGCTGAGGTGATGACCATACCCCTGGGGCCGGGCGGCAGTTTTTACAGCCGGTTCGGCAACCTTTTTGCCTTCCTCTGTCTGGGACTGGTGGGGTTGGGCCTGCTCGCCGGAGGCCGTCATCGGGTTGAACAGGATTTTTACCCCAAGGGCCGAAATGTCCGGCGATAACTTCAAATGTGGATACGTGGCCCTGATCGGCGCTCCCAATGTGGGGAAATCGACCCTCTTGAACCGCCTGGTGGCCGAGAAGGTGGCCATTACCTCGCCCAAGCCCCAGACCACTCGCCACCGCTTGTGTGGCGTGGTGCAACGGCCGGAAGCCCAGTTGCTGTTTTTGGACACCCCTGGAATTATCGACCCGCGCCGGGCTTTAAACGAAATTTTAGTCAGGGTGGCGCTCGGGGCTTGGGCTGAAGCCGACGTCGCGGTCTGGCTGGTTACTCCCCAAGATGTCGCTGCCGAAACTCAAATTATCGCCTCCTATCTGAAACGATTTTCCAAACCACTAATAATTGCTATCAACAAAATTGATACTATTGCCAAACCGGAAATCCTGCCCCTGATTGCTAGTTATCATGAGATTTTGCCTGATGCCGCAATAGTGCCGATGTCCGCCCTTTATGGGGATGGGCTGCCCGAGCTGTTGGAGGAAATCATCCCCTTGCTGCCCGTGGCCCCGCCTCTTTATCCGTCTGAGCAACTGACGGACCGCAGCGAACGCTTTCTGGTTGCCGAACTCATCCGGGAACGGGTTTTTCATCACACCGCCCAGGAAATTCCCTATGCCGTGGCCGTGCAGGTCGACGACTTTGACGAGCGCCAGCGTCCCCAGCTAGTCCGCATACGGGCGATAATTTATGTGGAGCGCGCTTCACAGAAGGGCATTATTATCGGTAAAAAGGGTCGTCGGCTCAAAACCATCGGCCAGGAGGCCCGGACCGCCATCGAGTCCTTATTGTTGTGCCCGGTTTATCTGGAACTATGGGTAAAAGTTTGGAAAAACTGGCGGAAAGACCCGCGGGCCTTGCGGCAGTTGGGATATTTGGAGTAGAATGATTTAATAAATTGGGATAGACCGCCGATAAAAATGGTGTAATTCGGAGTAGAAGGGAGGTAGTTAAGAATCTGTGGGACTTGCCCCTATTACCAGAGCTAGATGCGGACTACTTAAGCGGGGTTAAAATGATCTGCAGATTTTCAGGCAACCCTAAATTTTGGAATATCTAGATGGGTCGTCTTAATGGAAAACTTGTCTTACAGTTGCTAGGGCCGCTGCTTATCTATGCGTACCCGGCTTGGGCTTTTCAACTACATGGGCCGCCGGAGGGACTCTATGTTCACCAAGCGGCCCATATCTGTTTTTTCCTGGCCATGCTGTATTTTGCATTTCGGGTCGGGCGCAGCCTGGTGCTCACGAATATGGGGTTTCGTTATATGGGCTGGGCCGGGCTATTTTTTGCACTTTGGAATCTTGATGCCTTTATCGGCCACTGGGTTGAGTTGCGGCTCTCTCCGGAAGACTTCATTGGCCAAGCCCAGGATTTTTCCCAGCGCCTGAAGGTGGACGATCTGACGGCGCTGTTCTACTATCTGCTCAGATTAGATCACTTGTGGTTATTACCGGCATTATTCCTTTTTTACCTGGGGCTCAAAAAGGTTCGTCAGAGTCATGAGTGAGGTTAGTTAATGCTTACGCTGCCGATGTTATCGATCTGGACCGTTGATTTTTTCGGCTCCGCGGTGGCGATCATCCTGGCCGGGTTATGTCTGGCGGAAGCTCGTAAGCTGATGCAGGGCAAACCGGACAACCCACTCTATGCCTTCTTTTTCTGGCTGACCGTGACTTTCCTGGCCTTCACCCTGTCCCGCTCCTTGGGCCACCTTTTTAAATATACCCTAATCTTTTCGGGCGCCGCCAATGTTTGGGAATTTCTTCGACCTTTCAGCGGCGGCTTCAATACCCTGGCCTTTATGACCGTCGCCGCGGTGACCATGTTTTTCCACCATATTCAGCGCATCTATCGCCGGATGGAGGCCAATCATGCCGAACTGGAGTCGGTCAGCCGGGAGATCCTAAACCTGAACCGCGACCTGGAAACCCTGGTTATGGAACGCACGATGGCGGAAATGGCCCTGGGGGTGGCAGACGGCATCCGCAACCCGATCTGTGTGATCGGCGGCTTCAGTCATTTACTGCTGCGGCGGCTGACCCCGGAAGATCCCTCCCGGCAATGGCTCCGGGCGATTGCCGAAGAGGCCAAAAGAATGGAACAGATGGTGGAGAAGTTTGAAACCCTGGCCAAGGAGCGAGAATATTTCTTTGGCCAGGAAGACCTCAATCTGATTGTCCAAGATGTGCTAACCATACTGGCACCGGAGGCGGAGACCAAAAATTTAAACCTGGAAGCCAAACTCTGGCCCCAGCCCCTGATCGGTAAATTGAGCAAACATCTTTTGCGCGTCGGACTGTCGCATCTGCTCCGCAATGCCATCGAAGCGACGCCGCCCGGCGGTTGCATAGAGGTTCTTACCAGTTTAGAGGGGGATCAGGCCCATGTAGAGATCAAAGATACCGGCAAAGGTATGTCCGCCGAAGTGGTGGAAAAGGTCTTTGTGCCGTTTTATACCACCAAAATCGGCGGCACCGGCTTGGGACTGGTGTTTGTCCGCCAGATTGTCGAAGAGCATCGCGGCGACATCAAGGTTACCAGTAAACCTGGGCGTGGGACCACCGTGTCCATCAATCTGCCGCAGCGTTTTACCGAAAGGGAAGCCAAGACCAAGACGGCTTGACAGTTTCAGTTAATTTGTGATAATATAATTTACCAATGGTTGAATAACTGGGGTTTAGGAAGGGAGATCGCCAATGATTTATAGCCTTTCCACCTTAGATGAGCAAAAGCTCAAGGCCATCCAGGCCCTTGAACAGAAGTTGGGCAAATCGCTATTGGCCTTTAACTCTTACCCCTGCGATGCTGCCGAACTCCCGAGCAACGACTTAAGCCAGATCCAACAGTTGGAAAAAGATTTAGGGGTAGTCCTGGTAGCCTGTAAGTAATTCAATAAACCCAAACTTTAAACCCCCTTCGCCGTTGGTCGGTTTCGAGAGGCGGGAAGTAACCAGCAGGCCCCGCTACTGTGAGAAGGGAAAGGCTGATATTTCCCCTTCGAGGCAGACCTCGCCCCGGAACCGTCGGGCAACTTCTTCGGGGACTAAGAGGTTGACCTTTCTTAACCGCGCTTGTTAATAACTGCTGGATGCACGTAAATAAATCTCTAAGTATATTTACCCAATCCGCTCGCAAAGAAGCTTACTGAATAGGAGAAAGAAGTGTCTGGTGAGTCGATCTAACCAACTTTGAACTGGAAAAGATGGTGGATACTTCTGACCAATGGATCCGAGAACGCTCCGGGATTATCGAACGTCGCATTGCCGCTCCGGAGGAGAGCGTCGCTTCAATGGCTACCGCGGCGGCGCGCCAGGCCCTGGAAGTAGCCGGGATCCAACCCACCGATCTGAAATATATCATTGTCGGCACCAACTCACCAGATTATGTGTTCCCTGCCATTGCCATCCGGGTGCAACACGATCTGGGCCTGGATGATCACTTGGGGGCCTTTGATGTCCAGGCCGGGTGCTCCGGGTTTAACTATGGGCTTTATATTGCCGAACGGCTGCTGAAACCCACAGGCGGCTATGCCCTGGTGATCGGCAGTGATGCCAATTCCCGGATGATCGATTGGACGGATCGGTCTACCTGCGTGCTGTTCGGGGACGGCGCCGGCGCGGCGATAGTGGGACCGACTACCCAAAGCCGCCTGATCGGGTCGTTTATCGCCTCGCGCTATAATCCCAAACTATCTTTGGCCACTGAATTCAACCACTTAAACAGTCCATTCCTGCCTTCCGTGGCCACCCCGAAAAACTATATGTATATGGACGGCCCGGAAATCTATAAATTTGCGGTCAACGCGGTGCGGGACAGCATTAAACGGGTCCTGGAAGTGGCCCGGATGAGCCGGGAGGAGATCGATTTTCTGATTATCCACCAGGGCAATTATCGCATCCTGGAGACCGGGGCCCGATTTGCCAAGGTGCCGATGGACAAGGTCTATGCCAATATTGACCGTTATGGCAATACCTCGGCGGCCTCGGTGCCGATTGCCTTCCATGAGGCCTTGCAGGAAGGCAAAATTAAACCCGGCCATAAAGTGGTGATGATCAGCTTCGGAGCCGGGGTTACCTGGGCCGGCAACGTGGTGGAGTGGGGGACTAGCTCCGGCTAATTTTGTAATAGTGGCAATTAAATAGTGGCACCGACATCTTGGCGGTGAATTAATCAAGCCAGTGTCATTAATCTGGGGTGCGGCGCTGATCAGGGCTGTGCTCCGGGCTACCTAACTTCCGCAGCCAGCCATAAATTTTTTCCCGATAGATAAACATCGGCAGGGCCATGGCGATGATCAGGGCCAGGATGATGGCCAGGCCATAGTAATTGCCTTTGAACACCTGAGCGCCTTGCAGGGACAGCATTAGGGTGCCGGGCATGCGGCCGATGGTGACAATGATCAGGAAAACCTTGATCGGCATCTTGCTCAGACCCAGGATCAGGCAGAGGTAATCCTTGGGAAAGCCGGGAAACAGAAAGAGCAGGAAGGCCACCAGGGTGCCCTGGCGTTCGATGAGGAAATTAAATCTATCCAGGGTCTCGGTGCTAACGATTTTTTCGACCACATGAATTTCCAGCCAGCGGCCCAGCAAAAAGGCCAGGATCGAGCCCGCGGTGAGGCCGATGGTGGAGTAGACGAAGCCCGGTAAGACCCCGAACAAAAAGCCGCCCAAAAAGCCGGTAGCCTCGCCGGGAATCGGTCCGAACACCACCTGCAAGGTCTGGATGACCATAAAGACCACCGGGGCCAGGGATCCCCAGGCCGCGATATAATCCCGGATCTTTTCCTTATCGGTCAGAAAATCATAGCTGGTATAGATATAGGGGGAGAGGGTGGGCCACCAGGTATAGGCCAGCACTGCCAGGGCGATCAGGAAAGCTAAGCCCAGCAAAGCGATAAGTAGAGAACGCCTCATTAACTTAACTAAAGCTCCTTCCTGCGTTGCAGTGACCTCTGGCGATCTTTTACCAAAGCTCTAAGCCTAGATTTTTAATATTCTCACGCCAGGACGCTAAGCCGCCAAGTTCGCCAAGGATATTTAGCCACCATAACTTTGCGTGCTTGGCGTCTTGGCGTGAGCCTTTTTTTGTGGCTGCCAGAGCTTCCCCTGATAGCTTGGCCTGACCGCAAAGGTGTCCTTGATGGCCGCCAAGACCCGCTTTTTATTTAGGCACCAGGTCGGGGCCACCAGTTCGTCCGGGTGCGGGTCGCCGGTCAGGCGGTGGATGACCATCTGGGGCGGCAGGCGTTCGATAAAATCCACGACCAGGGAAACATAATCATCTTCAGTCAGCGGCTGATACTCGCCACACCGATATAGACGCTCTAGAGGCGTCCCCTGAATGACATAGAGTAGGTGAATTTTTACCCCCTCCAGGGGCAGGACGGCCAGGTAGTCGGCGGTAGCCAGCATCTGGTTTCGTCCCTCGCCGGGCAGCCCCAAAATGACATGGGCCAGAAGATGCAGCCCCCGGCCCGCGGCCTCCTCGACCGCCCGGCTGAAACAGGCCACATCATGACCCCGGTTAATGCGCCGCAAAGTGGCATCGTGAGCCGATTGCAGGCCCAGTTCCAGCCAGACCAGATGGGTGCGGGCATAGTGAGCCAATAGCTCCAAAATCTCGGCGGACAGGCAATCGGGGCGGGTGCCGATGCTCAGCCCGACAATTTCCGGAAAGGCCAGGGCCTCCTC
>MUKC01000007.1 GCA_002049795.1 Desulfobacca sp. 4484_104
TAGAGCTTGAGAGTCCACGAATTCTGCCCGCCCCCTTGGAGTTCACCCCTGAACCGTTGCCCTATCAAGTGGTGATGCCGTCGTCGCTGGCCGTTTGGTTACCTAGCTCGGAACCGGTGGCGAATTCCTGGGAGAGCGGCTTAGTGAGACGGGCCCGGGGCGAAGTTATCCACCGGCTACTGGCCCGGCTGGCCCAAGGGAATAACCTGCCCGGCCCGGACGCAATCGCCGCGGCCTTACGGGGCCTGGGACTGGAAGACGAGGAGGCGCGGTCCCAGGCCAAAGAAATCTTGAACGAGGTAGCCGCGGCTCGTCAAGAACCATTTTTGGCCTACCTGTTGCGTCCGGACCATCCCCGGGCCTGGACCGAATGGCGTCTGGAAGATTGCCCCCAGCCCGGCCTGATGCGCCGGGGCCAGATTGACCGCCTGATCTTTGACGGCAGCGAGTGGTGGCTGGTGGATTATAAAACCGGCCGGCCGCTGCCGGGTGAACCCATTAGTGAATTTCTGGCTCGAGAGACCCAAACTTACCGCCCCCAATTGTTGGCCTATCGGGAAATGGCGGTCCAAACCCTGGGATTGGCGGACGCTGAGCCCATCCGGCTGGCTCTTTATTATACTGCCTTAAGGCAAAAAATTTCCCTTTGAGCGGAATTGCGCTCAGCAGCCCGCCGTTAGTTTTCCTGATCACAGCTTTGGAGTTGATCCAGCTTAGCCGAGGATTTGCATTTTGAGCCGGGTTACGCCTCGACTGACAAAATAGAGTCGCCGCGCCACCTCGTAAGAGACATCCAGTTGGCGACCACGGACATGCGGACCGCGGTCGGTCACCCGGACTTCGACCTGTCTGCCATTGCGGGGGTTGGTAAGCAGCAGTTCAGTACCCAGCGGTAGGGTCCGGTGGGCCACGGTTAAATCATACATATTAAACCGATGGCCATTGGCCATTCTCCGGCCATGAAACTTAGCCCCATACCAGGAGGCCAACACTACCCGGCCTCGTTTTCTTTCGACCCGGGCCGGAATTTGAGCTTTCTGGACCCGGAGCCGATTGGGTTGGTCGACATCAAAGCGTCCCAGCGAGAATAAATTCTCGTCCTGAACTGGGTTGCCAAAAGCAAAACTAAAATCACCATGTTGGAAA
Source organism: Desulfobacca sp. 4484_104 (assembly GCA_002049795.1). Classification (GTDB taxonomy): domain Bacteria; phylum Desulfobacterota; class Desulfobaccia; order Desulfobaccales; family Desulfobaccaceae; genus Desulfobacca_B. Next base: position 1,147 of record MUKC01000007.1, read on the forward strand.
TTAGGTTGAGCAAATGCGGCCTTGATTCCGGCGCAATCCAGCCTGCTTAGGGCCTCACTCTGGTAGGTTATTTGATGGTGTCCGGCAACTCCCAGTAATAAGACAATCAGGAGGGATAATCTGGTAAATATCAGTATCCAAGTAATCGCTCATCTACCTCCTTTTCAAGTGTTAATCTGTAATGGAGCAATATTAGTGCCGTCCGTAAGAATTTTCATAATCTATTAAATTCCTTCTTTTTTTTAAAACTTTGTGAATACTTTCTTGTTTTGAAAACTGGGCATGATATTATGGTTATTTGGGGTTTTTTAGCCAATTGATCAAGCTTTTTAAGGGCCGAGGTTTTATATTTTGAACAGTTGGTTAAGTCATTAAAAAACTTCGATTATTTTTGAAGTTAATTAAACAGGCCTAAACAGGCTGAAAATATGGAGGGTTAAGGCATCAACTGGCGCAAGTCTAGCGGGCTAATAGTTTTGATTCCGGTGGTTTTTGGGCTGTGGGTTTGGGTAAACCTAGCCTACCCGGAGGCGGGCGGATCGCCGTCCTATTATCAGAATGAACTAGGAATGCAGCTAAGGCTGATCCCGGGGGGGGGCTACCTGATTGGCAGTCCGGATGATGAGCCGGGTCGGTATTTAAATGAGGGCCCCCAGCATTACGTCACATTAAGCCCGTTTTATATTACTGTCACCGAAATCACTAATGCTCAATACGGCCGCTTTCTGGCAGCCACCAGTCACCCTGCCCCGCTTTACTGGCGGGATAAAAATTTAAATGCCCCGGATCAACCGGTGGTGGGGATCAGTTGGTACGACGCGGTGGCCTTTGCCCAGTGGCTGAGTCGGGAGACAGGCGAAACTTATCGGTTACCCACGGAAGCGGAATGGGAAGCCGCATCCCGCGGCGGCCTGACCGGACAACCATTTCCCTGGGGGACGGAGTTACCTGATGCCGGAGGTCGCTTCCGGGCCAATTACCATCCCAATACTTACGCTGATGATGGCTATCGTTACACCGCCCCGGTAGGCCGGTTTCCGGCCAACGACTACGGCCTGTTCGATATGGCCGGCAATGTGGCGGAATGGTGCCGGGATTGTTATAAAACCTCCTATTACACCCAAAGTCCGGCGCTTAACCCTGGCGGTCCGCGCACCGGCAAGACCCGAGTGCTGCGGGGTGGCTCCTGGTATTCCCGGGCCCGAGATCTGCGCTGCGCCACCCGTCAAGCTGCTCTCCCCAACAACGCCGACGGCTTTATCGGCTTCCGTTTGGTCCATCCGCTTGCGGCCCAGCCCTAAGCACGGATTTCATAATCATCCATCTTTGATGACATCCCAACTGACGTTCAAATGCCGGGCGACATCTTTGATAGTCATGTGCCGGGACAACTCCAAGGCCTAGCGGGCAAAAGCCTTGGTATAGCTCCACCGCTTTTGGGCAAACTTAACCTTCACCTGGCCCAGGGCGCCACAGAGCCGACAGAATACCCGTTGCACCCCGAGGTCAATCCAAACTGGGGTTTTCCCAATAGGTTTAGTCCGGAAACGCCGTTCCACTTGCCCACGCCGAATTACTTTACGGGCGCCACACACGGGACAACGGAGTTCCTCAGGTTCCTGGCGAATCTTAAAAATCACAGCGCCGCCCTGATATGTGGTGTTGACATACTGAGAGCCGCGAATGTCAAAGGCATGGTATAGTAAATTTGTGGACATGTTCGTCTCTCCTTCCGACTTGGATTTTGGTTAGTCAAAAGGAAAGCAGCATGTCCACCATCTTGTCAATATTATTCTTGAAAATTATCAAGTACGCTAAAACCGGTTGAACCATTTACTTTTCACGGATCGGCCCTGGCTGAGTGCCTTGCCCAGACATACCAGTAAATACCTCTCCATCGAGGAACAACTTAGGTTCACCCCCGCAGCCCCGACCTCGGCGACGCCTGGCAATTTTTCACTACCGTAGAACTTTTTTTATTAGTAACGACGCCGTAGTTAGCGTCTTAACCAAAAATCTTTCTCCACCAGGAGATCCGTTCTTTCTTGGCCTCCTCCGCCGGGGGTTGTTTCGGTTCTTCAGGTAGCATTCCTAAGGCGCGTTTTCTTCTCTCTTCGGTTTCTTCCAGGAGAGTCTTCCCGGTAAGGGATATTACCACCGAAGGACGTTTCTGAGTGGAAGTTTCCATTACTATCACCCCCTAATTTATCCCTTGGGTTCCCCGGAGCATTTATTCCAACTCTACAATAATTCTTTTACCATAATCAACTAAAAATATGAAATTATTAAATTGTTCACAATCCTTGAGGAAGGCCGGAAATTTATCGGCCATTAAATATGCGCCTCTACGCCTGAGACAAACTACGACTAGACCTGGTGTTTATCACAGTCAATTGCATATTCCCCCTTGGAAATTCTTATCGTCTTCCGGTTGACTAGGGCAAGCTAATCACCGAGCCCCAACCGTCACTCGAGACCGGTATTAGCCTGGCTGCTCTCCCCCCCGCCGTTTAAAAAAGACGTAGAGCAGCACCCCCAGCAAAATGGCGGCCAGACCGGTAAGGGAGACCAGGGGTTTGTTGAGAATGGAAAAAAGCACGATCCAGAGGTTACCCAAAATGAAAACGATCGGAGTAAAGGGATAGCCCAGGGTTTTATAGGGTAAATCCGGGGCCGCTTGCCGCTGTCGGATTACCATGAGGCCGGCCACGGTAATCAGGGAAAACAGCGACAGGGTAAAGCCGATAAAGATCAGCAGGTTCTCGAAGGAGGCGGTAAAAACCATGAACAGGGCCAGACCGGCCTGAAGCAGGATGGCATTGCCTGGCGGCCCGGAGCCGTGCCTTAATTTGCTGACCGCGGTAAAAAATAGACCGTCCCTGGCCATGGCCTGATAGACCCGCGGGCCGGTCATCATCATGGCGCTGATCAGGGAGAGCAGACTCAAGGCAATGGCCCCGGCAAAGATGCGGCTCACCCCGGGACCAAAAAGGGCCAGGGCGGCCTTTTCCCCGATCTCCAAAACGCCGCTCATCTCCGCTGCGGCAAGTCCATAAATAAACGTCATATTGAGCAGCAGGTAAAAGACGGTAACCAGAAGAGTACCGAGAGCCAGGGCCAGAGGGATGTTCTGGGTGGGGCAGGAGATTTCGCTGCCCATGTAGGCCGCGGCATTCCAGCCACTGTAGGCGAAAGTAATAAATACCAGCGAAGTGGCAAAAGGGCTGGAAAATAAGACCTGCGCCGACGGCAAGGGGCCAAAGTGGGACATCGACCCGTTACCCCAGCCCAGGCCCCAAAAGATTAAGGTGAAAATGATGGCGACCTTAAACAAGGTAAGCAGATTCTGGATGCGGCTACCCAAGAACAGGCTGTGGCGGTGGATAAACGAGAAGCCCAGGATAACCACTGAGGCCAACAGAGTGACCGGGGAGAGGGTCAGCACCGTTAAGCCCTGAAGGGTCCACGTAAAACCTTGGTCCGAGGGCAGGCCGGCGCTCCCCAGGAAATACACGGCAAAGGCCATGGCGGCCGCGGCAATGGGAGCCGAAAAACCCACCAGCAGAGACACCCAGCCCGACAGGAAAGCTAAGGTTTCGCCGAAACTTTCCCGCAAAAAGACATATTCCCCGCCAGCCCGGGGAAACCGGGCTCCCAGTTCGCCATAGCAGAGTGCCCCAGTCAACGCGAATAGCCCTCCCACCGCCCAGCAAGACAACATGGCCCAGGGGTTCTGCAATTCCTGAATAATAAACCCGGAGGTAGTAAAGATGCCGGTGCCCACCATATTGGCCACCACCAGGATCACGGCAGAGAAGAGGCCGAGTTGGTGGCGATATTGACATTTCGGCACTGAGTCCTGGCGGGCACCAGCGGAGGCAACGTGGTTCATGAATTAGCGGACCCGCCAGGTAAGGGTGGCACGGTAAAAATTATCGTCACATTCCTCAGGCTCGGCATAAGGAGTCTTATGCGAGGCCAACAGGAGCCATTGCCCCGGTTGGTCCACTTTCACTTGAATTTCACCCTGGTCGTTGGTCTGACCCAAGGTAGCCAAGGGTTTTTGTGGATCGGCCCAATTCTCATGGGTATATTCAACCTTGACTCCGGCCTGGGGCTTGCCCTGAAACATTACCCTTACCGGCAGCGTATCCCCGACTTTTACGGCAACCGGGTTTTTAAGCGGCACAATCTCCAAAGAACTCTGGACCAGGCGCTCAGCCCCCGGCTGGGCGTTGCCGACATTGACTAGAGTCTTGGCCGCCATGTCAAACCGGAAGCAGTAGTTGGCATCCGGAACCCCCTTCTTGCTTTGCATCTTCATTCCTTGCGGTGTGCGGGTGGCAAAGCCCGGAACCAACTGCGCCGAAATCAGATAGACTCCGGTTGCGGGCGGCACTAATTCATACTGGCTGCTGGAGATTTTTTTCAGGGCGACCTCCCGGCCCTCCGGGCCCACGGCCTTGACCGCACCCAGGCGTTCTGCTTTAATCTCTTCATCTTTGGGGAATTTGTGGCCCCAGCCGATTTCGATCTTAACCGGCTGCTTCACCTGGACCACGTCCTGGTCGGTCAACAGCCAGATCATATGGGCCTGGGAGCTGATCGGCAAGATCAAGGTCAGGGCTAGCGCAAGGATTATCCAGCTTTTGTTCATCATGAATCTCCTTTTAGTTTATTCCAAATAATTGACTATTAGGTAGTCTGAACTTACTGTTTCGGGGGCGGGGGAACAGACTTGTTAACCTTTTTAAGATCATGATAACCTAACAAGTTTTCCACCCGACCGCGGTAAGGTTGACCTTGCAGACAGCGGCCCACCATGATCAGGCCGTTCCATTTTTCCTTTTCCGCGGCGATTTGGTCCAAGATCGTGTCGAGCGTCCCTTTAACTACCTTCTCTTTATCGGGATAACCGGCATTATACACCACGGCCACGGGCAGATCACCGGGGTGGTATTTCTTTAATAATGGAATGAGCCTGGGCATTTCCTTCAACCCCATATAGAACACCATGGTGACCGGGTATTTGGCCAGATCTTGAACCACTTGCTCGCTCTTTTCTTTTCCCATAAGGAAAAAGGGTGAGGTCTGCAAGACAAAGCGGGTATTATAGGCCGGGATGCTGGATTTTTGCAGGGCCGCCATGGCCGCGCTGAAGGCCCCCACTCCCGGAATGAACTGCACCTGTTGCGGCTCAAAACCTTCGCTGAACCAATGCGCCGGGCCAAAGAGGCAAGGATCGCCGCTGTCCAATAAGGCCACGGTTTTACCCTCCCCCAGCTTCTCTTTTATCTGCCGAACCAGCGCCTCACGGATGCTGATCCGCTCCTTTTGGAAGGCTTGTTGTTCTTCGGGCTTCAGCTTGGGGATTTCTTCCCAGGTCTTGCCTTTATAATCCCACATGCCCTTCCACGGGTCGGCCAGAATGGTTTTGTCTTGCAAGTAGGGCTTAAAGCGTGCCGCCATCTTCTCGCCGCACAGGATAAAATCTGCGCCTTTGATGACTTCCAGGGCTCGCAAGGTAGCATGTTCCGGTCCGGCCGGGCCGACGCCCACCACATAAAAGGTGCCAGGGGTAAGGGAACCGGCCTGGACCCCAATCACCCCCACCGCCAGCACGTACACCCCTAGTAAAATCACAAAATTTTTACAAACGCGCCATAACATAACATATCCTTTCAAAGGATTGCGGGTTAGAATTTAGTCCCGATAGTGAACCCGTAGGTCTGCCGGGGCATGTGATAACCCTGGATTTCCTGGTAGCGGGTGCCCGTCAGGTTGTTGGCAAAAACGTTCAGGGTCAGTTCCTGCTGCCAGAAGCGAAACTTTTGCTCAAAACCCAGATCCAATGTGGCGAAGGCACCCAGTCTACCTTCTTCTTTCTTTTGGACGCTGCGGGCGCTAAGGAACCGCACATTAGCCTGGAGCCAACCATCTTCCCAGGTCCGGACCCGGCCCATCAGCTTTACCTTGTGTTTGGGACAGATAAGGGGCAGATAATATGACCACTCCTGTTGAAAAGAGCTTTCCGTCGCATCAAAATTCATATAATTATAGGATACCATACCTCGAAAACGGTTCCTAAAATCTAATGCCGCCTCCAGCTCGACCCCGTACATCTTGACACTAGGGATGTTATACAAGCAATCGCTGGCCAGGCCGGTGCCTGGGGCCATAATACCGCTGTCGTTCATGAAATCTTTAATATCGTAAAAATAGAATGTACCCCTTAAGGTGAGAGGTTTAAAGTTCTGGATGATACCGGTTTCATATTCCCACGCGGTTTCCGGTCTTAACACCGGATTATTCTGAGACGCGCACCGCGCCCACCAATAGTAGTCTCAGGGGCAAGGCAGGCGCAGCGACCGGCTGACCGCGGCGTAGAGCGCGGTATCCGGGGTGGCCTGCACATCCAGCTTAAAGCTGGGAAACCAGTTTGATTCTCGTTGCTTTTTCCCCCCGGTGGGGAAGGCAGGGGCCGGTTTCCCCTGTTCAATCCAGGAATAATAAGTGTCCATTTCGATGTTGTAGTAACGCACTCCCGCCGTAAAGTTCAGCCAGTTCCACAGTTGGACCACATTCTGAAGATAAGGAGATTTCACCAGATAAATTGTCGGGTTCTGGGGCGGCATGCCCAGCAATTGATAATCAAACCCCACAGTTAGATAATTTTTGCAATAATCCCGCTCGAGCAGCGCGATATCCCGGTACTCGGCCAGGATGCCCTTGGTGACATCGCGGGTATCGACATTTGTAAAGACGTTTCTGCCAGCTCGAACCCTGTAAAAATGGATATCCCGGCGGCCGTCTGTGGTATAGGCGTGCACCTTGGCGGTTCCTGGCCCCACGGGCACGGTCAGAATGGCGTCCAGGTAGTAAGTGTTTTTATTCCATTGCGGTATGGGCTGACCGGGCAGTTGGATGGCGGTGGGGATGTGACGTAGCGCATCCGGATCCACGAAGGGAGGATAGCTGGGATCAAAATCGGGGCGGGACGGGTCGTTGATTACCGGAAAGCCGTAGTTGACCTTGCTATAGCGGGCCCCCAGCCAGAGGTTGGCCTCAAAAGGCAGAAAGAACTGTAGGCCGCCGGCAAAATTGTTGTTCCACTGGAAGTTGTTGCGCAAATAGCCATCGGTGGACTGGCGACTGGCGGAAAAGTGGTAGCCCACCAGGTTGGCGATACCGCCATCAACAGATCCCTGATTGAAATACGTATTGAAAGACGAATAGCCTGAAGAAATGTTGACGTCTGGTTTTAATTTATCGGTCTTTTTTCCTTTCTTGGTAATGATGTTGATGACGCCGCCGATGGCGAAGGGATGGAGCACCGAATGCCCGCCCCGGATGATCTCCACCTTCTCAATATCGTCAACGTTCAAGGTGGACCAATCCACTATATATCTGCCCATCTGGCCAGTGTGATTGATACGCCGGCCGTCGATTTCCACCACCAGCCGCCCCTCGCTCAATCCCCGGATGGCAACTTCATCACCTGGGCTGGCCATCAGGGCATTGCCACGCAGCACATCGATTCCACCGATCTCTTGTAACACATCCTCCAGAGTACGAACATATCCCGGCTTTTTAAACTGATCCATGCGGATGATGGTCCGGTCCGTGCTGATCTCCACCCCCGGTTGGGGAGCTATGACGGTGATCTCCTCCAGTCTGAAGGCTTCGGACGACTGTTCCTTAGGATCCTGGTTTTCTGGCGTTATTTCGGCCCCCACCGCTGGAGGAAAAGCTAGGAAAATCAGGCATAAGCTCAGTATGAATACTCTGCGAGTCATGAATCGCACACTCCTTTCTCCTCTGTATAAAGGTAAAAAAAGTCCCCCTGTGCGTCACAACCCCTATTGCCATAGTCGCTCAAATTATGGTACACATATTTATGGGGTGTAACGTTGGACAGCACCCTGGAGGGCAGGTCGATAACCTTGGCAGGAGCGACTTGCCCTCACGCTTCTGACAGTCAAAGTTTATGTCCTATTCCTATTCTCTCCTTTCATTTTTAAAAAACTTTTATTTCCCTTGATCAGGGCCTTTTGAAATAGCTGGTTTCTCTTTAGTTTCCTCACCCAAAGTGAAAGTCGGGCCTTCCAGGCATTGCCCGACGATAATTATCCCCATGAATTTTTCTTTTTCGGAAGCGAGCTGGTCGAGAATATTGCCCAGGTTGCCTTTGACAATCTTTTCTTTATCGTCATAGCCGGCGTAGTAAACTACGGCTACCGGCAGGTCGGCAGGGTTATATTTCTGTAAGGTGTTCACTAGGTTGTCGATTTCCGTTAGCCCCATATAGAACACCAGAGTACCGGGATAATGGGAAAGGTCACGGGCTAGGTCCTCCCGGTCGGTTTTACCGAAAAATCCAAAAGGCGCGGTCTGGGCCACAAAGCGGGCCCCGGCGCCGGTGCTGCATTTCTTCAAAGCCGCCATCGCCGCGGTCATCGCGCCCATTCCCGGAATAATTTCTACCTGGTCCGGGTCCAGCCCTTCCAGCAGCCAGAAAGACCGGCTATAGACGGTCGGGTCGCCGCGGTCCAGCAGGGCGATATTCTTCCCTTGGGCCAGAAGGGTCTTGAGCCGCTTGACATATTCATCACGCTGGCGCTTTTTCTCGGCGACGATCTTGGCCCGCTCCTCGGGCTTGAAGGTGGCCAGATCCTTCATCCACACCTTTCCCTGATGCCACCACAGTTCCTTCCAAGGATCTTCCACCTTTTTTCCCTTTAAGATTTCCTGCAAATGTTTGGCCGATTCAGAACTGCATAACACCAGATCGGCCTTTTTGATGGTCTCCAGGGCCTTGACGGTGATATGTTGGGGATCGCCCGGACCGGTGCTAACCACGTATAAGGTTCCTGAAGCCGCGGTCGCGGCCCGGCTGGAGACCATGCCCCACATTAATATCCCCAACGTCATTAAGATTAACTTCGCCAGCTTCTTTCTTGCCATTTCTCTATCCTTCCTGGAGAGCCCAGAGCATCTCGATTTAGCAATACCAACAGGGCCGGGGTAAGGAAAATCCTGGGGCGGGCAGTTGTCCAGCAGCTGCCCTGAGCCAAGCATGGTGGTTTTTTCCTAAAAATGGGCATAAAAAAAACCACGAACCTCCACCTTCTGGTGGTTTTAGGCCTTCGTGGCTGAGTTTTTTACCGCTCTAGTTTGGGATACTTAACCCGGGGTTCATTCCCCGCTTTGTGCCCTATTAATAATCCGGGTTTCTAACCTTTGTCAAGACCTTTTTGCAGATCAGCTCTAGAATAGATGCCAAGATCAAGAAAATCAGGCTCTGTCCGCCGTGAAAGCAAGTGGTCAATAAATTTTCATTGCAATTGTGGGATAGTTGCTATATATTTGAATTGAAAAAGCAGTGGCACATTTAGCAAGGAATTAGACGAACATCAAAGCCATGAAGGCTTGTCACCCTTCCTTGAGGAAGGTAACCTTCGTGGCTTTTTTTGTGGTCTGGCGGACTTAACTGTTGATGTTTGATTTCTCGGAATTACAATCTAAAGACTAGAGAAAACATGCACATTTCAGAAGGAGTGCTCAGTCCCGCGGTATTGGCCGGGGGTGCCGTCTTGACGGTAGTGGGCACCGCGGTCGGCCTGAAAAAAGTTGACTATGAGGCCATCCCCCGGGTGGCCATCCTGTCCGCGGCCTTCTTTGTGGCTTCGCTCATTCATGTGCCGCTCGGCCCGGTCGGCCTGCATCTGGTGCTCAATGGCCTCATGGGCCTGCTGCTGGGTTGGATGGCCGTCCCGGCCATTCTTATCGCCCTGTTTTTGCAGGCCCTGCTCTTCCAGTTCGGGGGGCTGACGGTACTCGGAGTGAATACCGTGACCATGGCAGCCCCGGCGGTCCTCTGTTTTTATGCCTATCGCGGCTTATTGCGCCATCCCGGCACCCCCGCCGCCATTGGGGCTTTTGCCTGTGGTTTCTCTGCGGTTTTGCTGAGCGGTCTGCTGGTCGCCTTGGCCTTAATCAGCACCGGCCAGGCCTTTCTCGAAGTAGCTCAGTTGGTCCTGCTGGCGCATATCCCGATAATGATCATTGAGGGTATCATTACACTGTTTATCTATCTGTTTCTGCAAAAAGTCCGTCCGGAGATGTTGGAGGGCATCTATGCTTCGTAAATGGTGGCGAGGACAATTTTATCAGTTACAGTCTATAGTTCAATTATCTGTTTTTATTATGTTTATCTGTATGTTAACCAGTCCCGCCCTGGCGCACCGGGCGATAATTTTCGCCTACGCCGAGGGCGATACCATCCATACGGAGAGCAAGTTTGTGCCGGACACGCCGGTACGCCAGGGTGAGGTGCAGGTTCTGGACCGCAAAACCGGTAAGGTCCTGTTGACCGGCCAGACCGATGACCAGGGGAAATTCTCCTTTAAAATCCCCGCCGAGGCTGTGGCCCAGCAGATGGACCTGGAAATCGTCTTGGATGCGGGTATGGGACATCGGGGAGAATGGCTGCTTCGGGCCGACAGCTACCTCAAGGGAGTCCGAACGGCTACGGCCCCCGCCTCGACCTCAACCCCGGTAGCTGCCAAGACCCCTGCTGGTACAGTTGACCGGCAACAATTAGAAGAAGTCATAAATAAAGCCCTGGAGCGCCAGTTAGGTCCGATCAAGGAGATGCTCACCGAATTGACAGTCCACCGGACTTCGTTGCCGGACATCATCGGCGGCATCGGTTATATCCTCGGCATTTTCGGCCTTTGGGCTTATTTCCAAAGCCGGAGGAAGAAAAATCCTTGAGTGCCATTCAAGAGCCATTTTCTGAAGGCCAGTCGCTGGTGCATCGCCTGGACCCCCGGGGCAAGATCGGCGTTGCCGCTCTGTTTGCCGTTCTGCTCGCCACCGCCAACAACTACGCCACCATCCTGACCGGACTGGCGCTGTCTCTGGTTTGCCTGGCCCTGGCCGGTCTTCCCTTAAGAAAAGTGGCCGCCCGACTGTTGGTAGTGAATAGCTTTATTTTTTTTCTCTGGCTCGTCCTGCCCCTGACTTATCCCGGAGATGTGGTTTGGGAGCTGGGGCCGCTGTCCGCCAGCCGACAGGGTCTGCTCTTTACCGGTCTGATCACCCTAAAATCTAATGCTATTATCATCATCCTGATTACCTTGGTGGCAACAGTGCCGGTCATTACCCTGGGACAGGCCCTGCAGAATCTACGGCTGCCGGATAAATTGTGTCATCTGTTGCTGTTTACTTACCGCTATCTGTATGTTTTTGAGGAAGAATTTCACCGCCTGCTCCAGGCCCTGAAAATCCGCGGATTTCAGCCGCGCACCAACCTGCATACCTACCGCACTTACGCCTATTTAGCGGCCATGCTGCTGGTGCGGAGCTATGACCGGGCCGATAACGTCTATCGGGCTATGTTGTGTCGGGGGTTTAACGGGACGTTTTACAGTCTCAAGACCTTTTCCTGGCAGCGCCAGGACCATTCGTTTCTGGCCGCCTCTCTGCTCGCCGCCGCGGCCCTCGGCTATCTGGAATGGCTGCAACCGAGTTTAGGGTGAACCTCGCATGAGTGACGCCTTGATTGTCTTAGAAAATATTACCTTCGCCTACCCCGGGGCTTTCCGGCCGGTCTTTCAGGATTTTAACTTTCAGCTTCCCCCCGGTCATCACCTCGGCCTCATTGGTCCCAACGGCTGCGGCAAGACTACGCTATTGCACCTGATTATGGGACTGTTGCGCCCCCAGGCCGGGAGTATCTTTATTTTCGGCAAGGAAGTCAGAAAAGAAAAGGATTTCGTTGCGGTCCGGCAAAAGGTGGGTTTGCTGTTTCAGAACGCTGACGACCAGCTTTTCTGCCCCACGGTTATCGAAGATGTGGCCTTTGGTCCCTTGAACCAGGGAAAGCCCCCGGCCGAGGCCCTCTGGATCGCCCGGGAGACCATGGACCGCCTGGGGCTTTCCGGCTTTGAAGACCGGATAACCTATAAACTTTCCGGGGGCGAAAAGAAACTGGTCTCGCTGGCCACGGTTCTGGCCATGCAGCCGCAGTTGCTGTTGCTGGATGAGCCTACCACCGGCTTGGACGAAAACACCAAGCAGCGTCTCATCCACATCCTGCAAGACCTGGAGATTTCTTACCTGATCGTCTCCCATGAACATGATTTTTTGAACCATACGGTACGGGAATGCTGCCACGTCCATGGACACTGCTGTCAACCCCTGCCCCCTCGGCCAGGTAAGGAGCCGGTTTCGACCTGCAAAAAAGCAGTCTCGGCCCCTGGGAAGGAATATTGACCTGGAAGACTATAACCCGTTAATCTATCAGTATTTCTCAAAGCCGATGTGAACCCTCAAAGAAATTGCATGGAGAAAGATCATGAAGCGTTCCGTTATAATCTGTCTGAGTCTGATGTTAGTCATCTCCCTGGCCCAGGTCAGCCAGGCCCATTTCGGGGTCATGCTGCCCGACAAGACTATGGTGTTATCGGGCGACAACCCCAAACTGGAGCTGATCCTGGCTTTCTGCCATCCCTTTGCGCAGAACGGCATGGATCTGGCAAAACCCCAGGCCTTTGGGGTGCAAGTGGGAAAGGACAAAGCCAATCTTCTGAACACCCTTCAGGAAACCAAGATTCTGGCTAAGCAGGCCTGGAAGACCAGTTACACCCTGAAAAAACCGGGGGTTTATATCTTTTACTTTAATCCCCAGCCCTACTGGGAAGCCGCGGAGGATAAGTATATCGTCCACCACACCAAAACCTACGTGGCCGCCTTTGGGGATGAAGCCGGTTGGGATCGGGAAGTGGGCCTGAAAGCGGAAATCATCCCCTTAACCCGGCCCTTTGGCCTCTATACCGGCAACGTTTTTCGGGGCTTGGTGAAATTCAAAGGCAAGCCAGTACCCCACGTTGATGTGGAAGTGGAATACTGGAATCAGAATAAGCAAGTAACCGCGCCCAATGACTATTTTGTTACCCAGGTGGTAAAAACTGATAGGAACGGGGTTTTTTGCTTTGCCGCGCCGCAGGCGGGCTGGTGGGGATTCTCGGCCTTAAACATGGAAAAAAACGCCATAACCCAACCGGACGGCAAGAAAAAGGACGCCGAATACGGCGCGGTGCTCTGGGTGCAGTTTACCGATTGGCCAGGAAAATAAACAGGATTAAGACAAATTAGCTTTATTATAAAACCACTAATAATTGCCAGATCTTAAAAAAACTTTTTTACTATCGCCATTTTTTGTTTGACAAATCCAGGATATCGATATTATGGTGATTAGCAATTTGGCACTAACTTAATTTAGCTTCAACAAGGAATCCGCTATTGCCTTCTTCCGGCTTCACCTGAAGTCGCCTGCCGAACTCCGCCCGGGTTGGCTGAGCTGAAAGCCAGACCTAAACTCCTAAGCTGTTTATTAACGGCTGATAAATTATTCATAAGCATATCAATTGCTTTTGGTTTTAAAAGCGCCGCCTCGCAGTTGTGCTGCTGTTCTCCGGCCCAAAATGGGCACCTGGCGCATATTGTCCTGAAGACCACATTTAGAAAGGAAAGGAACATGACCAAGCATATCAACTTTTGCCTGGTGGCCTTGGTTTTGGCCGGTATGACGCTTTCGGTTAAAGTGATTCCGGCGCTGGCCGCCCCGGTTGAAGCCGAAATCGAGCTCTTAAAAAAGATGCTGACGGATCTGGAAAGGAAAAAAGACGAGGAAATAAACGAACTAAAAAAGAGAATTGCCGCCTTAGAACAGGAAACCCAGAAATCGCCGGCTCCGCCTGCCGCGGCTTCGGAGGCTCCGCCCGACGAGGTTAAGGAGGTCAAACAAGAGGTGGCCACCCTAACCGGCAGACTGGAGAACTTTATTGAAAAACATAAGCTTAAGGCTGGCTTACGCATGCAGGCCTGGTATCAGTTTATGGAAGATGGTAAAGCCGCAGGCGCGGGCCGGAAAGATCTGGATGATTTTATGCTGCGCCGCTTCTATTTTTACCTGCAAGGGGAGGCCTTCCCGGGCTTTGGTTTCTTCGCCCATATTGCCGGCGATCGGCTCGGTCAGGATGGACTGGATCAGCCCTCCGTAGGTCTGGGGACCAGTATCGCGGTGCGCGATGCCTGGGTCTATTATAAACTGGGCGAGCCTTTGACCATCCAGTTAGGCCGGATGTATATCCCCTTCACCCGCAACTATGGCACCACCTCCACCTTTGGCCTGTTGCCGCTGGAACTGGCATTCAACCAGGGCGGGGTGCGGGGCGGCATCTTTTATTACAGCAAAGTGGGGCGCGACGATGGCGTGGTGTTATGGGGTAATCCCTGGGGCGGCCTGATCCAGTATCGCCTAGGTGTCTTTGATGGGGTTGAGGGCGCGGCTAACCCCGATGACAACCTGAGACTGGCCGGTCGACTATCCTTAAGTCTGTTGGAGCCAGAAACCTCCTGGTTTAATCAAGGCACCTATCTGGGACAGAAAAAGGTCCTGTCCCTGGGCACCGGCTTTGATTACCAAAATAACCTGACCCTAAATAACCGGCCCGATGAGAACAATCTGGGCTGGACAGTGGATCTGTTTTTTGACCACCCCATCGGCAAAGGCGCGCTCACCGCGGAAGCGGCCTATATTAATGTCAAAAATATGACCCAGACCCTCGGTTATAGCTGGCTGACGGCCGGAGAAGACGCTCAAATGTTTTATATCCAAGGGGGCTATCTCCTACCCTGGCAGTTGGGGCCGGGGAAACTGCAACCCTATTGCCGCTATGAACGCCTGTTTGTCAAAAACCGGCCGGACACCTATTTCCCCAGCTTTGGCCTCAATTATTATCTCAAGGGCCAAAAGGCCAAGCTGAGCGTCGATTGGACCCAGATCACCCAGGAAGAAGATCACGCGCCGAGCGGCAACTATAGCGGCGGCGATCAGAACCTGGTAACGGTCCAAGGGCAGGTAGGATTTTAAAGTGCCCATTGCCATTGCTTCTATGGGTCTCGTGATTTTGTTATACTTATAAGGAGAACCTAGATGAGTGTATGGAAAAATCTCTTTGCCACCCGGTGGGGCATCATTGGGGTGGGCTTGGTGATCGGGGTACTGGCCGCCCTGTTACAGAAATGGGGCAATCCGGGCAATATGGGCATCTGTGTGGCCTGTTTCGAACGCGATATTGCTGGTGGCCTGGGGCTCCACCGCGCCGCCGTGGTCCAGTATGTCCGCCCGGAAATCATCGGCTTTGTGCTTGGGGCCTTTCTCAGCGCTTATCTGTTTAAAGAATTTCGTCCCCGGGCCGGTTCGGCGCCGATCGTCCGGTTCGTGTTGGGAGCCATCGCCATGATCGGCGCCCTGGTCTTTCTGGGCTGCCCCTGGCGGGCCTTGCTGCGTCTGGCCGGCGGGGACGGCAACGCCCTTTTCGGCTTACTCGGTCTGGTAACCGGGGTGTGGATTGGCACCCTATTCTTCAAGCAGGGCTATAACCTGGGACGCACCCAGGTTACCTATAGCTCGGTAGGGTGGATCTTGCCGCTGCTCATGGTCGGCCTACTCCTGCTCCGGCTGATCTTTCCCCCGCTTCCGGAGTCGGCCCAAAATAGTATATTATTTTACAGTCTCAAAGGGCCGGGAGCCATGTATGCCCCGGTCATGGTCTCCCTCGCCGTCGGCCTGTTGATCGGCCTTATTTGCCAGCGTAGCCGGTTTTGCACCATGGGGGCCTTCCGGGATCTGATTCTCTTCGGCCAGGCCCATTTATTCTCCGGCGTCCTGGCACTCTTGGCCGCGGCCTGGGTCACCAATTTGATCGTCGGCCAGTTCCACCCGGGTTTCGCCAACCAACCGGTCGCCCATACCATGGAAATCTGGAACTTTGGCGGCATGGTGGTAGCCGGTCTGGCCTTTGCCCTGGCCGGGGGCTGTCCGGGACGGCAACTCTTCCTGGCCGGCGAAGGCGATGGGGATGCCGCGGTGTTCGTTTTGGGGATGATCGTCGGCGCCGGTGTGGCGCATAATTCCAAGCTGGCCAGCTCACCCCAGGGAATCGGGCAGTATGGGATTATCGCCGTTATTCTTGGCCTCCTCGCCTGTCTGGCGATCGGCTACACCATGCGCATCAAGTGAGATTGAGAGGTAATGTGATGGGCACCACGATCGACACGCGGGGGCTGTCTTGCCCCCAGCCGGTGCTGTTGACCCTACAAGCGATTAAGAAGCTGAATAAGGGACAAATTATGGTCTTGGTGGACACGGATACTTCCAAGGAAAATGTCATTCGGGCCGCTACTAGCCAAGGTTGGCAACTGACCGAGATGCAAAAAGAAGGCATAGAATATCAGCTTACCCTCACCAGGGACTAGCCATGACGTGGCTTGGCATTTTTAAACGCCAGCCGCGGCCCCGACCGGATGAGAGCCAGGCTGACCTGGGTATTTTGGTTTTTTCTCATACCAGCGAAGTTATCCGGGCCGAAAAGCTCCTGAAGACGGCCGGCTGGCAGGTTCGGGTGATGGGGCCGCCGTCGGAGATTCAGAGCGGTTGCGATCTGGTCATCGAATTTCCTCTGATCGAGGAGCTTAACCTGGTCCGAACCTTAGAGGCAGCTCAGCTCAGCCCTCTGCAAATAGTCCCGGTGAGCAGCCCCTTGATGAAACCTGTGAAACTTTTTCAGGTCAAGGACTTTGGCCGTTACCTGATGGTCCGGGCCGCCAACATGAAATTGACCGTGGACCAAGAATCCCAGGTTATCGTCAACGTCTCCGGGGGCGGCTGTCCCGATGTCCCCTACCTGGCGCAGGAGATGGTCGGGAAGACCCTGACTACGGCCCCGCGTCCGAAAGAAATCGGCCATACCCTATGCGGCTATGCCCTGCAACTGGCCTTTGAGGAGATCATGCGGCAATGCTCGTGGTAGTGGGCACCATTCCAGTGCCGGATTTTCCCCTGGTCACGGGCCAAGTCACCCTGAACCAGGATCTGATCAACATAGGGGGATATCAGTTCCCAGTCAACCGCGGCACGCCAGCATTACTGGGAGCGGCCCTCATATCCTGTGAAGTCCTGGGTCAATCAGCCCCTTATGCCTATCTGGTAGGAGATCTTGGCCTGGGCGAGGGTAGCCGGCGGCTTTACAAATACCTAGAGGCTAAACTCAAAAAAGCCCATATCCAAACTCTGGTCTTTCATTACCTGCAACCCGATGTTGATTGGCATAACCGGGTGCTGTTCGCGGTGGCGGAGATGTCCCCGCGCCCCATCCTGATCGCCGACGCCGGGTTCATGTATGCTGCCAAAATGAGCGGACAGGCCAGCCACTACGATCTTTTTATCCCTGATGTCGGTGAGTTGGCCTTTTTGGCGGATGGACAGGCTCCACATCCCTTCTATACCCGAGGTTTTATCCTGCATCAGGAAGATCGGGTTCCAGAACTGATTGCCCGCGCCTATGCCCACGACAACGCCGCCCGTTACCTATTGGTCAAAGGGCACCAAGATTATCTGGCCACTGCCGAGGGTATCTTAGCTACTGTCGATCATCCCGTTGAACCCGCCCTGGAGGCCATTGGTGGCACCGGCGACACCCTGACCGGGATCGCCGCGGCCCTGGTCAGCACCGGCACGGCTATTGACCAGGCCGCGATCATGGCCGCGCAAGTCAATCGATTTGCCGGGCACCACGCCCACCCTACCCCGGCCACTCAGGTAGCCGAGATTATCCGGCACATCCCGGCGGCCCTGGCCCAAGCCAGGGGAACAAAGCTTTAAATCTAAGATTTCTTGGTCATCCCTGGAATGATCGCCGCTCGCCTAATTTCAAATTATCTGTCTGTGGTGATGGTTCGTCTAGCTATGGCAAGGTAAAGCTTAGGTAAACCATGACATCGCCATTGACTCAGGAGCAAAGGCAGCATAAAATGGTCATGACCAAGGGGCGCAATATTCAGCCCAAATTAAGATTGACTCCGGAGTCTGACTCTTTCCGGCTCTAAAGAATTTCGGTTTTTCTGGAGAGTTGGCTTATGGGTTTTTTCAGCTTTGGGGCCCGGCCCAGGCTAAAACTGGTAATATTGATAGTTATTATTGCCAGTTATAGTATAGGCTGTGGTTTTACGCCGTTTTATGCCTTGGGGAAAAAGTTTGATCCCCAAAAGGCCTCCGAACTTATCAAGGGTCAATCTACCCGGGACGATGTCCTGCGTCTGTTCGGTAGACCGGTGGAAAGTAGCACGGCCGATCTCGAAAAGGCAGATTGGTGGCGCTATAATTATGTCTATCTGGGCAATCTGGGGATAGAACGCGCCGACCTGGAGGTCTACTTTAAAGACGACCGGGTAGAAGATTATCAGGTTAAAGTAGAGAAAAGTAGATATTGACGCCAACCAGCAGTTTAAAACCCAAACGGCCTACCGAATGCTCAGAGGATCACCGCCGACATTGTTCCGGCCCAGGAACTCACTATGTATATGACTGATACGCGTATCGATCACGTCTAAAACCGGGCGTGGTGGCACAAATACCCCCAAGGGTCTATTACTCGTATAGTTCCAGGGCCGTTCCACCGTAACCGTAGCGATCTTCAGATCTTGGCCTAAAGGATAGGAAAACGGCAAAGTGGCCAGAAAAGCCGAAGTGCTCACTAATGACCCCACCATAGTCACAGGCCGCACTAACAATAAATCCGGAACCGTTTTAACAAGACTGTCTGGCGGCTCCCGCAGCTCAATCTCCTGCGCCCAGCCAGGCCCCAGACCCAAGACCCCCACGCAGGCCATTATGGTTAACATTAACTTGAAAAATCGCATCCTGTTCCCTCCTTTGGGCCACGCCAGCGAAATACTGCCGATCGTCCAGAGGATGTACTCAAATATCTTAATATTTTTTTCCTGGGTCTGGAGCAGCAGTTTCTGACTTCTAATCTCAAAACGATTGGCATCCCCGTAGCGCAACTGAAAATACCGCTCTAATTCGGCCATGGCACTGTTGGTATCTCGGGCCCGGACATAGAGGGTGCGAATTTCATTGGACTGAAACAGACGCTGGGCTAGCGGTAACGGGATTAGGATATCGTTTTTAACGTTCGCCATGCCCAAACCGGTATCATTTATAATACCTATAACCTTAAATAGATAGCCTTTGATGGCTAATGGCTCCCCCAGAGGATCTTTATTCCCGAAAATGCGGGCAGCCGCCATATCTCCCAATAAACAGACCTGATGCCCGGATTCCAGGTCCAGCTCCGAAATTGTCCGGCCTCTAGCATCCTGCAGTTTAAACATCTCTTCATAAGCGGGAAGAATGCCGGTCACATTCAACATTTCCTTTTTGCCGTGTCGATAGAAGTCAGTGGAATCGCAGATCTCGGGAGAGACGTCCGATACCGCTGGACAGAAACCCTTAATACCATCGATATCTCGGAGAGATAAAGTCTCACCCCTGGCCGCCGGTTTTTTTTTGTCCGACGCTTTAGAACGTTGCGGCCTTATCTGGATAACATCCGCCCCCAGCTCCTGGATAGCCTGATTGGTCTTTTGCTGGGCACTTTCCCCGACGGAATACATAATAGAAAAAGAAGCAATACCGATGACGATGCCCAAAATTGACAGACCGGTGCGCAGACGATGGACCCCCAAGCTCTGCCAGGCGGTGCCGATGATATCGCGAGGCAACATGTTAATCTGAACCCTCGACGATCTGACCATCCCGGATGATGATGGTCCGATCCGCATGAGTGGACATTTCCGGAGAGTGGGTAACCATGATAATCGTAATGCCGCTCTGGTGCAGTTCCCGCAAAATATCCATAATCTCGGTACCGGTCTTGGTATCGAGATTACCGGTCGGCTCATCGGCCAGCAGCAGGGCTGGTTGCGAAGCCAGGGCCCGAGCAATAGCCACCCGCTGCTGCTCTCCCCCGGAAAGCTCGCCGGGCAGTCGTTCAGTTTTTTTACCCAAGCCCACTCGGTCGAGCATCTGCATGGCAATCTCTTTGCGTCTCGACTCCGGAATTTCCTGGTAGATGAGCGGCAATTCTACGTTACGTCTGGCGTTCAACCGCGGCAACAGGTTAAAAGACTGAAAAACAAAGCCGATATCGCGCTTACGAAGCAATGACAGCTCCTTATCCGACAAGCTCTCGACGGCCTGGCCGCGAAAAAAATAGTTTCCGGAAGAGGGACGGTCCAGGCAACCCAGGATATTGAGCAAGGTGGTCTTCCCCGAACCCGAGGCCCCCATGATCGTCACGAACTCTCCCTCTACCACTTCAAGACTGATGTCCTGTAAAATTTTTAAGGTAAACTCACCGGTGGCATAAGTCTTGTTAATGTTTGTCAGCCGCAAAAATTCCTTGATGTTTCAGCCTCCCTCCGCCAACCCGACCGGGATATAACGCAGAATCTTTTGCCCTGCCGCCAGCCCTTGGGTAATCTCCGCAGAGGTATCACTAGTGATGCCCACCTGCACCGGCTGAAAGCGCGGTTCCTTCCCGCCCAGCAGATAAACGCCGTATTGACCCTGACTTTTGACTAACGCCGAAACTGGCACCAATAAGACGCCTTTTTTCTCCTCCAAGGGAATTTCCACATGGGCCGACATTCCGACCTTAAGACGGGGACTGGGATTGTCTAACTGGCAACGCACATTATAGGTGTTTCCGGTCTCGGAACCCATTTCTGAAATCGATACAACTTTACCGGTAAATTTTTCCTTGGGAAGAGCGGGAATAGTGATCGACACCGGTTGGTCCGAATGTACCCGGAAGATGTCGAATTCGTCCACTTGCACATCAACCGTCAGGTGGCTCTGATCGTCAATGGTCATTAAAATCTCACCGGCCGTAACGTTGCGATTCTCGGAGAGAGACTTTTCCACCTGCCCCATTAAGGTACTTGACTGTCGTTTAACACTGACAATACCGGTATAGGGAGCCAAAATCTCCTTATGGGCCAAAGCCGCTTGTGACATCTGAAAAGCAATTTCCATGGCAATGAACTCGGAACGGGCCTTTTGCACCGCGTCTTGATTCCCTTTGGCTACCACATCGGCAAACTGGGCCTGAGCCCCGGCTAAATTAGCCCTGGCGCGTTCCAGTCCTCCTCGCTGAGCCGAATTAATAATTGGCCTTTCTCGACCCGGTCGCCGTCTTTAACCAGGGCCTCCTTGATCCGGCCGTCAATCAGACTGGCCACGTCCGCGGAATACAACGGCTGAATGGTGCCGGAGAGATGGAGTTTGGCAGTGATATCCCCGGTCGTAACCGTATAAACCTGATGACTACTTATTGGTCCCCGACTTTTTCGACCCCATAGTAAGAATAGCAGCAAAATCAGGACCACGCCTGCCGCCACTAAAAATTTTTTATTGGTAAAAATCTTGGGCATAAGACATCTTACTCAAGCATATGGCTAAACTTTAGTCGCCTACGGTAACCAACGCCCGGCCTAAGGCTTGATATAGCCGTTCCTTAGACAGGTTATATTGAATGATGGCGTTCAGCAGATTCAATTCCGCAGTTCTAAGATTTTGTTGCGCGTTCGTCACCTTAAGGTAACTGCTCAAACCCATCCGGTAGCGTAACTCCTCGATCTTTAGACTTTCCCGCGCCAACTTGATGCTGTTTTTGACAATATTGACCCGTTCCAGGGCATTTTTTTGGTTAATCACCTCGCTTTTCACCTCAAGCTCGATATCCTCCCGGGTCTGGTGCAGATTGGCTTCGGCCTGTTCAATGCTAGTCAAGGCCTGAACCTTCGATTCCCGAGTAACGCCGCCGTCAAAGATAAAAATCGGCACGTTGATGCGGGCGGTTATGTTCCAGCTCGGTCCCTTGGGCCGTTCTTCGATGGCCTCGGCGGGGTTGCGCCCCGTAACATTATAATCCCAACCGCCCGAGATATTCAAGCTAGGCAAATAGGAATCATAGGTTGACTTCAAACTGATCTTGGCCGATTCCAGGCTTAAACGCGCGGTCTGCATTTCCAGGCGGTTTTGCACGGCCTCTCGGACACAGTTCTGGTATTCGAAGGTTTCCGGGATATAGGTCAACTTGTCGGTGGGAATAATTTCTAGTTGCTGATCTAAAACTAAGGTGTTACGTAGAGCAGCCAGAGCGTTTTCATAAGCTCCCTCATCGGCCTTCATGGTTTGGTTAGCATTGTCCAGCTGCACGCTGGCGGTCAACACATCCACCTCCGGCACTCGGCCGGCTTTTAAACGCTCCTGGGCAATGCGCAGTTGTTCTTGGGTCTGCTCCACCAGGGCCCGATCTATGATCATGGTCTCGCGGGTCCGTAGGACCTCATAATATTGGGTATAAACTTTGACGACTAGCTCTTGGCTGGCCAGAACATATCTGGCCTTGGTGTCAAGCAGTCTAATTAAGGCCTGCTGCACCGAACGGCCAATCGCGCCGGAAAGGTCTAAAGGCATGTCCAGACTAATATCAAATCCCCCGGACCAGCGATTGACTACCCGGGGAAAGGCTTCCAATTGATTGGATAGACTATGAGAACTACTGACGCTCCCCCTTATCTGAGGAAAATAGCCCCCCTTGGCGGCGCGGTAGGCGGAAGCCGCGGTGGTCAGAGATCGCCTGGCAGTCTGCAAGTTACGGTTGTTTTTTAATGCCAGTTCAATAGCCTGGTTCAAGGACAAGGGCAGTTTACGTGGCCCAGTCAATTTTGGTTCCCTAAGGGCAGCCTTAGTCGGACTACTAAGTGTCACTATAAGATACAATAGGCATAACGCTATCAAAGTGACTCTTGGTAGAATTAACATTATGACTTCCCTAAAGTAATATACCACTAGCTCATGCTTAACAGCGGCTGAGTTTCGGCTGCAACCTGGTCTTGTCCATAATCAATGTTTTGGTCCCCGATGTTATCACACTAAAAAATGTTTTGGCAAAATAAATTTGGCATAAATGGCCGGCTAACTCGGGCCATTCCCTTTTGCTTTTTGTCATCAAAGGGTCCAGTCGCTGAGCAACGAGGCTTTTGCCGGACTCCGTCTTAATAAGGTCGACATCTCTGCCTCAGTACCCAAAAGAGCCGGGCGGCAAAAGTAAAATCTGACACGGCGGGTATTTATGGTTGGAATTTAATAATAATACACAATATTTACCCGCGCGGCATTAAGCAGGGAAAGTGGGTATGAAAGAAAATATCTCGTCTAGGGGTAGATTCTGGGGAATTCTAACTTGGCGTTTTCCTTTTTTATCAACGTCTTAACTTTTTGGGTGGCTAGGTCCACTGCACAGATTACCCGATCTTGGCCCTCGGCCTGGCTGAACACCAGCTTGCGGCCATCGGGGAACCAGGCGGGATGCCCGTCATCTGGCCCCTTGGTAATCTGTTTGGGGTCCGAGCCGTCCACCTTAACCACCCAGATGGTCTTACTTTGCGCCTTCGGATCCCAGGCCGTAAAGGCGATTTGATCTCCCAGCGGCGACCAGCTCGGTTCCGTGGCATAAAACTTTTTAGGCAAAAAAGTACTGGTCGTTTTTTTCACAAGATCTCGGATCTTCAAAACCGCCATTGGAACCTTCAGATAAGCATAGACAATTTTGGTGCCGTCCGGGGACCAGCTCGGGTAGAGTTGCGGGCTATCGCCCTCGGGATCTAAAAGAGTACGTTTTTTCTCCTGTAGATCCATAAGATATATTTTAGGCTGATCTTTCTTGGTCTGAGCCGCGGACCAAGAAATAAAGGCTAACTGCTGGCCATCGGGAGAACACATGGGATATTCATCATTGGCCGAACCGTCCGACAGCTGAGTGCGTTCATTAGTCTTGAGATCAAGTCGAAAGATTTGCGGAATCATGCCCAACTCGGTTTTGGTGAACTCGGCAAAGAACAAACTGGCGCCATCAGCCGAAAAACTGGGCATTATGGCCCGGTTAGTCTCGGTCAGTTTTCGACGCTCAGTGCCATCCAGTCGGGTAAGACCCAGATTAAATCCTTCTTTAGCAGAAAAGACCTGGAAGACTATCTTCAAGGCCCCTTTACTCTGGGCCGGCAGGGGCAGAGCAAGAAATAAGGAAAATAAAAGGCCACAGGTGCAAACTATCCCTAGCCGCCGGACGATGGTCGCCATTGATTCCTCCACTTCTTGACTTTGGCGATGGTTAACGGAAGGTTGATCCGGTAGAGGCGCCTAGTCGTCAGGGCCGCCCACCCTTAGGGCAGCCCTGATGACTGGCAAGTTTAAGGCTGGTTAGAGTTCAGGCTTCTTAATCTAAATTGAAATCAACATTTGCAATATTGAGGTCGCTGGCGCCCATACAAATGGGGCAAGGGGTGCAACCACAAACATGGAACCAGCCATAATCATTGTCCCCGCAGACCTTGGCCTTGGGCCGATAGAAGGGGCAGATATCGGTAGTGTAGCAACAGGTGTAATAACCACAGAAATCCGTGGTGGTGCTGCACAGAACAACGCCACAACCATCGTCCAGAGTGACGGTCCCACCAACATCTCCCCAGATATTGAACAGTGTCACTCGACCACTAACACAAACCGTCGCGGCCTGGGCCATAACCGGCAGAGCCAACATCAAGCAAATGGCTAACACTACAATCTTTTTCATCTTTCTCTCCTTTTTGAATTTGGATTAGGGTTGTTAGGTTTAAAATCAATCCTCAAAACCACTGTGTCCTACTTAATGTGCAGCGGTTCCCGTTTCTCACCCCCTTTCCCACGCCGCCTCAGCACTGCGGCTTTAACTTTTTTTCCGGCGACCAACTACACATAGACCCAACAATCCGCCGCCGAACAGCAGCATGGCGGGCGGCAACGGCACCACCACCGCCGCGATATTAGGTTCTTTAATATTAATGGTCGCCTCCACCCAACAGGAATGGTCAAAGTCACCTATTTCATTCCACCATTCCATCTCATCAACGAATTTCAGAGACAAACAGTATTTCCCGGTAACCCCGCCCGTATAGGCCAGTGGGTTCAAAAAGTGATCTAACGCCAAAGCTGGGTCAGCTTCGTCAGACATGTTGCGCGGCGGGACAGGACAGTTTAAGAAACTTGATGCATCTGAGATAACATAAAGGTTTCTCTGGAAAAAAACATCATTATAACGGTATGCCATCCAGGTCCAGACCTTCATATCACTGGCAATATCAGGCCCACCACAGTTGATATCGATCCAAATCTCGGGATCAGTAAGAGCATCCTCCCTTATCCCAGGTTCAAAATAGGTCCGCATTTCCATCCGTTCCCCGGCCTTAGCCGTGATCCCTGCGGATTCCACGTGCGCCCAGAGGGAAACGACATCAAACCTCGTGGTGAAGCTGGTAGTCTTGCCGAAGCCATCTGAGTCCCAGGTGACGATCGGTTCGGAAACGGAGATTCCCCACTCACTTCCGGCTAGATTAGTTTCGGATCCATTTACCCAAGTTGCCGTAGTACTATCAACCCAGGTTCTAGCGCCAGTGTGTACCAGGGACCCATGCATAACTGGACTACCACCTACTTGGGCTATTACCCCTGGAGCTATATCGTGCTCAGAATCAGGGTAAAGGTTAATCTCATAGGCCAAGGACCAGGCCGGATAACATAGGCAGATCATCAGCCCCATTATCACTGCCAAAAATCTTGGTTTCATCATCCTCCTTCCTCCTTCCTCTTAAGAGGTTGTTTAATATCTTTTTATTGCTCTTTATCCCGCCGCCCGCCAGCGGTGACTCGGTTTCTTATCACCGGTGGGACCTTCTTGCGCTAACCTCCTTCCTAAGAAATCGTGTTAATCTCCCATTTATTAATAATTATCGGCTAGCCGCGGATTGGAAAATCACAGACAGTGGCCCCCCGACTAAAGATCATCGGCAACCGGCCGGTAAGGAAGCCCGGGGACAGACCATGGTTGGTTTCGATGCTGAACGGACCCGGAAGGGGCCAGGACCCGGTTTTAGCCCTGCAAATCGGCAGGGAGTTGGCTATTGTCCCCTACTTATGATGTTTGTGATTAAAAATGGAAAGCGGGGTGGGAATAGGGAAAGG
>MUKC01000066.1 GCA_002049795.1 Desulfobacca sp. 4484_104
CAAAGAAAGAGTGGCTCAGGTATTAAATGCAAAATTTTTTCCGGTGGCCCAACTGGAACCGTCTCTAAGTTTGCCCGAGTGGACCGATATTAAGATCATCCTGGGACACGATCTGGCCAGCGAAGCAATTTTTAAGGCCGGTCTGGCTCAGGGTTTGATCAAATAGGGTATGTTTATGAGTAAAGCCAAGCAGTTGTTGCGGTCCGCGTTACTGTTGGCTCTGACTGTCTTGCTTTGCCAATGTGCTAGTAAGCAGTCCACGGCCAAGCCCCGCTTGCTGGAAGGGAATGAATTTGAGGCATTTGCCTCGGCCTATAGCTCTTGGGATAATCGCAGGTCTGGCACCAAACCCCAAGAATTATCCGATGAACAATTAGAGGCCCTGGCCGATCTCTTTTCCCAGCACCGGGAATATGATAGCTCTTTACTCAATTACCTAAAATTACTCCAGGATCAACCTGAAAATTACTATCTCATGTACAAGATCGGGGTAATTTTTCTGCTCAAGGGGCAGTTAGATGCTGCCCAGAGGATATTGGCGCGGGTTTTAGTCCATCAGCCGGAGATGTTGGAAGCTCATGAAGCCCTGGGGCTGGCCCACCTGTTGAGCAAACAAAATCTTAAGGCCATCAACGAATTTCGCTTGGTTTTGAGTTATGATGCCCAGCGTCCCCAAGCGCATTACTTTCTGGGACTAGCTTACCTGGCCGGAGGAGAGCCTCATAAGGCCATTGCGGAATTTGAGACCGTGTCCCGACAAGATCCTGACCATCTAGCCAACCTCACGGTTCTGGGCCAGGCTTATAATCAAGTCCAGAAGTTTCATCAGGCCATCACCTGGCTGGAAAAGGGCAAGCAGCTAAGCCCTAAAGACGCCAAGTTAAATCGCCAACTGGGCATAGCGCTGGCCGGGTTAAAACGTTATCAGGAGGCCCTCCAGGCTTTCTTGGTAGCCGGCGATGAAGCCCAGGCTTACAACAATATCGGCGTTTATTATTTTATGGATGGACAATACGAACAGGCGGCGAAGTGCTTCCAACTGGCCGTAGAACTTAGCCCCACCTTTTACGATAAAGCCAAAGCCAATCTCGAACGAGCCTTAAAAAAGTTGAATGAAAATAAACCAGAGTCAGGATAGAGACAACTTCTGTAAGCTAATGATCGTTTAATTTTCGGGCCGCGTGCCAACATAAGGGGAGAAAAATTAAAGATGAAAAAACTTTTTTTGCTTTTGGGTTTAGCTCTTTTGGTCCTGGCTTGCGGGCCAGGTTCGCAAGAGCCGAGCGCCAGCCAGTTGTTCCAGGCCGGCGAGTCTCATTTCAAAAACCGGGAGTATGACAAAGCCATTGACTGTTTCCAAAAAGTCACCCAATTAGAGCCTAAAGCGGCAGCGGCCTATAATATGCTGGGTATGGCTTATCGCTTCAAAGCCAACCAGCTAGGTCAACCGGAATTGCGGCTTAAAGAGATGGAAGCCTTCCAAAAAGCCATTGATATTGATCCCAAATACTGGGTGGCCATGATCAATCTGGGGACAAGTTACTACAATGCCGGAGACCATGTCAAAGCCGTCCCACTGTTTGAAAAGGCGCTCGAGATCAATCCGCAGCATCCCGAAAAGGCGCAGTTGGAAAAGATGATTGCCGAGGGACGAGGGCAATGAGGCTAGCTAAGGGTAATCGATCACAGGGGTTAAAATTATGCTTGGGAAAGCCGAGCGATATCTGGAGCTTTTCCTTTCGTCAATGAGTTCTTTGAAGGCCTCGCCGGAACGGGGCGCGTGAATCATAAAAAAGACCACCAGGGCATATGCCATGACCCACAGCCAACTAAGCTTGCCCTGGTGGCGGTGAGAGGTCTCATCAATATTATTGACGGCCGCATTTCTCGCTTCTTGAGCTATAGCCAACTAATGAGGTTCGAGCGCTTGAGTGGCCCGGTCCATAACCTTGCCTTTCTCTTGCTTTTGCGCTTTCTTTGCATAAGGACTGTCAGAAGACGGAGGTTTACTGGAATTAGTGTAATTCTGCTTTAATCTCGTTTCCAGAGTCCCCAGACGCTTTTTTTAATCGGACATTTTCTGCTTCCAAAATTTGAATTCGGCCCCGCAAGTATATCAGGAGGCGCTGCACCCGTAGCGGAGTATGCTGTAAATCTTCCGCGGTAACTTCGAATCCGGTCGTGAGCAGCTTCGGATCAACCATTCAGTCTCTCCCGATAATTTTTGCTCAGCGGATAGAGAAACACCCCTTTGGGCTGATCATGACGATGATGGCGGTTACCACACTTGGCTAAGTACGAGCCCACTATCCAAAGATTACCCAGATAATGACAGGTGTGCACCAGTTAATCCCAGAGCTTTTTCTCTCTGGTGCCTCGAACCATATTGAATGTCAAAGAGCGGTAATGCGAGATAGTCCCTGCAACCAGAGTCTCAGCAAGCCGTCTGGCTGCTTTTTCCCCCGGTTATTATAGAACTTACGAGGTGGAAGCTCTATTTTCCCGCGGCTTTCCAGTTCGAGCAAAAGCACCCGGCAAGCGTGATCCTTGAGACGGCCATTAGCCTGACGCCAGTTCCAAGACTGGCACAGGGCTCTCGAAATGGCCGAACGTCCCGCGGCCCAATGTTCCTTGATGTAAAGCCGAATGGTTTCTAATTCCTGGAAGCCTAGCTGCCGGTTGCGAATAAGATAGCTGCTCTGGGACACGGGTTCTCTCCTTCAGTTATGAGAACAGCTTTATCTTAAATTCATTTTTGTCGTCACCTAAAATGCTTTCTCATTAATTTATTTCTATACCCTGTGATTGATTACCTATTTTTTAGCTAATGAGCTGGGAAACAAATCTTGACAAATCACTCCTGACCACAATATAATTCTAATATAGAATAACTGGTGGAAAGAGGGTGGATTTGCCGGTCAGGCCAGCTGATAGTGAAAACTAGATAAGTCGATAAATCCGGGGGCGTAGTTCAGATTGGATAGAACGCCGGCCTGTCACGCCGGAGGTCGCGAGTTCAAGTCTCGTCGTCCCCGCCAAAGAAAATCAAGTTGTTAGCCAAAAAACTAACCCCTTTTTTATTGGCCGTCAGGATTTTTCCAACCGTATTTCCAACCTGGCCCACCAGCACGCCCGGCCAGCCCTGGGGGTGCCTTATTAAATATCCGGTTTTAACCAGTCGATCTCATCAAGCACAAAATCCATGACCTTGTTTTTAAAATCAGCTATCAAACTCCGATCTTGTTTTTGCGATTCCAAATTACAAGATACCGAATCCATATCGGTAAATCTTTGAATGCTGGCTTCAACAAGATTCTGGAGTGCGACCGGGTGAAAGGCATCGAGTTCATAACAGGTCGGGCCATGATCATTAATGAATTTTTTTACCCCGCGAATCTGTTGGTTTTAAAGGTACCGGGCCAGCTTCAATCAACTTAAAATCTTTGGCACATTCAAAACCCACTTTCGGGGTCAATAGCCGCGTCTCAGCAATTATCGCCTCCCAGGGCAAAAGGTCGTCTATGCGCATCCACTTGAGCAAGAGCACCCGCTCAGTGGTAAAGAAATACGCTTTTTGCCAAAAAACATGGGAATGAAGACAGTAGGGCACGCTTGCCTTTTGGGGGTCGATAATGCCACCGTTTCGCGTTGGAAGAATAATAAAGAAAATCATTCTGAAATTGTTGATCGCCTGATTCGGTTCATCTATGCAACTATTATGGGTCTAGACCAAGAGGCAAAAAAAAATCAAAGATATCCTCTCTGATATAGATGCTACCAAACCCTCACTTCCTATTTATGTAATGGCTGATCAGCTTGGGCGTTTTACCTGTGCGCGGCAATGCTAATGAGCCATAATAAAAGGCATATAAAACCATAGGGTCAGTCTTTACCATTTAATCTGTCCCTAAAAACCGGCCGTGAAAATTTGCTTGACGGTATTTTTTAATGGTAGCCTGACCAGCTTCCGTTGTAAATCTCAGCTATGAGCGCCATCCAACGGGCTTTGCTGAGTGTTACCGATAAATCCGGTCTGGTCGAATTTGCCCGCGGCCTGAGCCAGTTCGAGGTCGAAATCCTGTCCACCGGCGGCACCGCCCGGATGTTAGGCGAGGCTGGCCTTGCCGTGAAAGAAGTGGCTGATTTTACCGGCTTTCCCGAGATGCTGGACGGTCGGGTGAAAACCCTCCACCCCAAAATTCATGGTGGTATATTAGGACGCCGGGACCGGCCCGAACATGTGGCCCAGATGCAGACCCACCAGATCTTACCCATTGATCTGGTAGCGGTTAATTTATATCAGTTTGAGAAAGCCGTGGCCCAGCCGGGCTGCACCGTGGACGAGGCCATTGAAAACATCGATATCGGCGGCCCGGCTATGTTGCGGTCGGCGGCCAAGAATTTTCGGGATGTCACGGTAGTGGTAGATCCGGCCGATTATCCCACGGTGCTGGCCGAAATGCAGGCCCACCAGGGGGCCACCACCCTGAGGACCCGCTTTGCGCTGGCCAAAAAGGTGTTTGCCCTGACTCACCACTATGATGGCGCCATCTGCCGCTATCTGGAAAAGATGCAGGTGGAGTGATGGGCCGTACCACCCTGCCCACCACCATCGCCCTGAGCCGGGGTCGGAAGATCGACCTGAGCCAACCCAATTATTACCGGGATCTGTTAACCACCATTGCCCAGGAGATCCTCTATGAGCTGTCCGAGATCGAAAAGGTAGATTTGACCCTGCTGGATCAGGAGTCTTATTTGGAGGTCATTGGCATCACCCAGATCCGCTTGTTAAATGAACTTTACTTCTGTTTAGGGCAACTCAAGGGCCGCGGCCTGGAACTGGATGTCAAACAGGCCATCGAGGATCTGCGCGACATCTGGAACAGCTATATTGACAAAACCAACCGTCCCGCGGCCCTAAAATTCCAGGTGGAACCCGAAGATCTGAAAAGACAATAATAGTTGATACAAACTTCTGTTAATACCAAGTTGCGATCAAAGAGCTAAAATGCCCCCTCACCCTCGCCCTCTCCCCAGCCAGCGGGGGAGAGGGGATAAGGGACAAAATTACTCATTTGAAAGCTAATCGGTATAAGTCACTAAACCCGGCTAATCTTCCTTAGCCGTACCTGATCTTGATCTTAAACCTCTAAGACGGTATAGCCGAACAGGCGGTTGACCTCCTCGGCCAGGGCGCGGCATGGTTTGAGGTGAAAGGCCTCAGGTAGGGCCAGAATTTCTTCGGGGCTGTGGTTAATTACTAGATGCAGAAAAGCCGGGATCGGTCCCCGGTAGCGGGTCAGGAGGTCGCGCAGGCGGAGCAGAGCTTCGCGCTCCAGGCTGGCGGCGTGTAGGCGCAGATCAAGGCGGGGCGGCAGTTGGGCCGCGGCCTCGGCCAAGGAGGAGATTTCCTGGGCGATCAGTTTGGGGCCTTTTTCTTCCTGGCTGACCGAGCCTTTGACCAAGAGGGGCAGGGCCGGTTCTTTTAGCAAGGTCTCGACTTTGGCGTAAAGATCACTAAAAACCACTACTTCGACCCAGCCTTCCAGATCTTCCAGGTTCACAAAGGCCATGCGGTCGCCCTTTTTGGTAACCGTCTCCTTCAGGGAAGTGACCAGCCCGCCCAGGGCCACCGGACCGTTAGCGGCATATTCGGGCAGGTCGATAACGGTGAGATCGGCCAGGGCCTGCAGTTCCCGGCGGTATTTTATCAGGGGATGTCCCGACAGGTAAACCCCCAGCGCGGCTTTCTCCCGGCTCAGCTTCTCGGCTTCGTCCCAGTCAGGCACCACCGGCAGCCAGTCCTCGGGCTCGGCCGCGTCTTCAGCCAGGCCGCCGAACATGTCCATCTGCTTGGTGGCCTTAAGTCTTTGGTAGTTTTGCACCCGCTCCAGAATCGCTTCCAGGCCCTGAAACAGCCGGGCCCGGTTGGGTTGCAGGGAATCCACGGCGCCGCCCTGAATCAAGCCTTCCAACACCTTTTTGTTGACCCGGCTCTGACTGACGCGCTCCAGAAAGTTCTGGAAAGAGGTAAACGGCCCTTTTTTGCGGGCCTCTAGAATGGCCCGGATGGCATTTTCGCCGACATTTTTGACCCCGGCCAGGCCGAAGCGGAGCTGCCCGGCTTCGACGGTAAAATCCCGTTCACTGCTATTGAGGTCGGGGGGCAAAAGCGTGATGCCCTGGTCCCGGGCCTCCTGGATATGTTTGGTCAGGGTAGTGGTATTGTTAATTTCACTGGTTAACAGGGCGGCCATAAATTCCAAAGGATAATGCGCCTTGACATAGGCGGTCTGATAGGCAATCAGGGCATAGGCGGCACTGTGGGATTTATTAAAGCCATAACCGGCGAATTTTTCGATCAGATTAAACAAGGTTGCGGCCTTGTCCGGCGGGAAACCCTTTTGCGCGGCCCCATCGCAGAAGCGCTGGCGTTGGGCGGCCATCACCGCGGGTTCTTTTTTACCCATGGCCCGCCGCAGGATATCGGCCTCCCCCAGGGAATAACCGGAGATCAGGGCGGCGATTTGCATGACCTGCTCCTGGTAGAGAATAATGCCATAGGTCTCTTTGAGGATAGGCTCCAGTTCCGGCAAGAGATAGACCGCGGGCAATTCGCCATGTTTGCGGCGGATAAAGTCATCCACCATACCACTTTCCAACGGCCCCGGACGGTACAGGGCGACCAGGGCGATGAGATCCTCCAGACAGTTGGGCTTGAGCCGGATCAGCACATCCCGCATCCCCGGGCTTTCCAGTTGAAACACGCCAGCGGTGTTGCCCACATGCAGCAGATTATAAGTTTCGGGGTCATCCAGAGGCAGTTCCCTGAAGTCGAAATCGGGCTGTTCATGGTGACGGATCTGTCGGGCCGCAGTTTCCAGCACGGTCAGGGTGCGCAGGCCCAGAAAATCGAATTTGATCAGACCGACTTTCTCCACCCCTTTCATATCGAACTGGGTCACCAGTTCGCCCCGGGTGCCCTTATATAATGGCAAATAATCCCAGAGTGGCCGATCGGCAATGACGATGCCGGCGGCATGGGTGGAAGCATGGCGGGGCAGGCCTTCGAGCACCGCGGCAATGGTCAAGATCTCGCGCACCTTGTCGTTGGTATCGTGTAGTTCTTTCAGCCGCGGCTCTTTCTGCAGGGCCGTAGCCAGGGTGATTTTGAGCTGCTCCGGGACCAGCTTGGCGATCTTATCCACCTCGGCGTAAGGCACTTCCAAGGCCCGGCCCACGTCGCGGATGACCTGCCGGGTTTTCATGCTCCCGAAGGTGGTAATCTGGGCTACATATTCCTTGCCATATTTGCGGGTGACATAATCGATGATTTCTCCCCGCCGCTCATAACAAAAATCCACATCGATATCCGGCATGCTTTTGCGTTCCGGGTTGAGGAAACGTTCGAACAGCAGCCCATAAGCGAGGGGGTCCAGATCAGTGATGCCCAAGGCGTAGGCTACCAGGCTACCGGCGGCTGAACCCCGACCCGGACCCACGGGAATCTGGCGCTTGCGGGCATGTTGAATAAAATCGGCCACTACCAGGAAGTAACCGGCCAGCCCCATCTGGCAGAGCAGGTTCAGCTCGGTCTGGAGGCGGTCCCGATATTCAACCTGCCTTTGGTCAGATAATTCCTGTCGGGCCGCCATGAGCTTAAATCGGGCCTCGAGTCCTTTCCAGGCCTGGGATTGCAGCCGCGCTTCCATGGTTTCCCCCTTAGCCAGCGGAAAAATCGGAAAATGCAGTTCTCCCAGGGGCAGTTCCAGGTTGCAGCGGGCCGCGATGTCGCCACTGGCCGCCAATAGATCAGGCCGGTTCGGAAAGGCCTGGGCCATCTCTGCCGGGCTTTTAAAATATAACTGCTCGGTGCGAAAGCGCATGCGGTGGGGCGCATTCACCGTCTTGCCGGTCTGGATGCATAAGAGCACATCGTGGGCCCGGCTATCTTCGGGCCGCAAATAATGACAATCGTTGGTGGCCACTAACGGCAACCCCCACTTCGGGGCCAATTCCAGCAAGGCAGCGTTGACTTTATGCTGCTCCGGGAGATCATTGGCCTGCACTTCCAGATAGAACCGTCCTGGAAAGAGCTCGGCATATTCCTGCGCGGCGCGGTAGGCCTGATCAACATCATCGGCTAGCAGGTGGCTGGCCACCTCGCCATGTAAACAGGCACTCAGGGCAATGAGGCCCTCTTGGAAATCGCCCAATAGTTCTTTATCTACCCGGGGTTTATAATAAAAACCCTCCAGATAGGATTGGGTTACCAGTTTGAGCAGGTTATGGTAACCGGTCTGGTTTTCGGCCAGCACCACCAGGTGGTAATTGTCCCCCTTGCCCTTGGCGCTTTTATCCAGGCGACTTTTAGGAGCCACATAAAGTTCGCAACCGATGATCGGTTTGATTCCGGCCTTTTGGGCTTTGCTGTAAAATTCCAGCACTCCGAAAAGATTGCCGTGATCAGTGATGGCGACGGCCGGCATCTCAAATTGTTGGGCTTGCCGGATTAGATCATCTAGCCGGATAGCACCGTCCAGCAAGCTATAAGCCGTGTGCACGTGAAGATGTACAAATTCCGAAGTGGACATTTAGGTTATCCGTTTAAAAATAGTTTAGCGGTTGAATCCGATGCCGGACACACCAGGCAAAGATCAGATTAAAGGGCAACATATGCAGATTATATAACCGGGGCGGCCAGACCAGTCGTTTCAGGATCGAGGTCAAGGAATAAAACCGCCGATTGGCCCGCCAGTATTCGTCCTGCAATTGCCGGGCCGTCATATATTTCGGATGATAGACTACCTTAAAACCACAGTAATGGGTCCAATCATTATCAAAAATCCGTCCTTGTTGCTGAAGCTGCTCCCGGATTTTGGTGCCCACCCGCGGGGCCAGGATGAACATAAAGGATACCGGGGCCTGAATGCGGATCAAGAAATCCACCGTGCTGTCAAAAATCGGCGGACGGTCCCCATCGAGGCCGAACATGACATTGACCGAATAACCAATCCCATGGTTCTGGAGGGCCTTGAATTGATGCTCGTAATCTTTTATCCTGTTTTGCTTTTTATTAATGGCCTGAATGCTCTCCGGGCAGATGCTTTCCATACCGATATTGACGTGGAGACAACCGCTGCGCCGCATCAGGTCCAGCAACTTTGGGTCGTTGCCGATGTTAATCGTTGCCAAACAGCCGTAGATCATATCCAGGGGGATGAGTTTCTCCATGATTTCCATGGCATGAGCGCGGTTGGCGACGAAATTGTCATCGACAAAATAGATAAATTTGCTCCCGGTCTGGCGTCGGATCTCCTGAATTTCATGCAGCACCTGATCGACCGGCCGATGCCGGAATTTACCGCCGTAGACCTGGGTAACCTCACAGTAGTTGCAAGCGTACGGACACCCCCGGGTGGTTTGGGCCGGGATATTCAATAATTTATATCTTTTCAAATCCAGCAGGTCATAACGCGGCACCGGCAGATTTTGCAGGTCCGACAGGCCTTCGGCCTGATAGCGGGGTTGCAATCGCCCCGCCTGAAAATCTCGCAGCAATTGGGGCCAGGTCTCCTCCGCCTCGCCAATGATCAGTGCATCAGCATATTGCTGGCTTTCCTCCGGGGCCAGGGTAACATGAAAACCGCCCAACACCACCTTTTTGCCCTGCCGACGAAAACCCGCGGCCAGTTGATAGGCTCGCGGCGCCTGATGCGACATAAAGGAGATGCCGACCAGATCACAATCTTCCTGAAAGGTAACCTCCTCCAACAGATCATCTTTAATCTGCACCTTTATATCGGACGGCGTCAAACCGGCCAGATAAGGCAGGGTCATGCCTAACAGCCACCGTTTTTTACGCTTGTCCAAAATACCTGGTTTATGAAATTGGGAAGATTGTAAAAGCAAGATTTTCATGCTGTTCTAGACCGAGTGATCTTTCCCTTCTAGGAGCCTTGCATTAATTTTTTTGCCTTGAGGTGATAATAACGCTTTAGGGATCTAGTAGCAAGCGAGATCACTAATTATATAACCAAACCTTGTGGTTATGGTGCAGTTAAACTTTCCCTATCCTAAAGTTCTCCGTAAAGCCAATATGGCCAGATTGATTTGCCGCCCCACGCACCTCTTAATAAATTATTAATCTAACTAGGTTTGCCAGCACCAATTTTTTTCTTGACAGGGATAAGGAAATAGCGATATTTTAACCGTAGATAATAATTATTTTCACAAAAACTATAACGTTTTTGGCGGCGGGAACGAAGGGTATGTGAACCCATTGAAATAAAGGAGGATTTAACATTGGCCTTTGAAATTCCACCACAAAAGTATTCCGGTTCCATTAAAACGGTAACTATTGGCAAAGGAGATAAAGCCCTAACCCTGGGAGGGGAAACGTCTTATCCGTTTTATTTATTTGAAGGCGTAATGCCCAATAAGCCGCGGATCGCTCTCGAAGTTTGGGATAAGAACCCCGGGGAAGATTGGGCCGCGCCGGTCTTGGAGGTTTATAAGGATGTTTTAGATGATCCAGTCGCCTGGGCCCAAAAATGCGTCAATGAGTTCGGCGCTGACGCCGTGGCGCTGGTCCTGGCCAGCACCGATCCCAATGGTGATGATGCTTCCCCGGAATCAGCCGCGCAAACCGCCAAGAAGGTGGCTGAAGCGATCGATGTGCCCTTAATTATTTATGGCACTTCGGCGATGGACAAGGATGCCGAGGTATTGGCGGCGGTAGCCGAGGCCTGTGAAGGTCATAATGTCATTCTGGGACCACTTCAGGATAAGAATTACAAGAAAATCGGGGCCGCAGCCCTGGGCTATCAGCATACCGTAGTGGCCAATACTCCAATCGACGTCAATTTAGCCAAACAATTGAACATTCTGTTAGGTAACCTGGGGGTGCCAGATACCCGGATTCTGGTCGATCCCACTACCGGCGGCCTGGGCTATGGTATGGAGTATAGTTATTCAGTAGTGGAACGTGACCGTATGGCCGCCCTGACCCAGGAAGATGAGAAATTACAACTGCCGATATTGAATTATATCGGCCACGAAGTCTGGAAGGTCAAAGAGTGTAAGCTGACCAATGATCAGGCCCCGGAATTAGGCGATCAGGTCAAACGGGGTATCTTGATGGAAGCGATCACCGGGGTATCGTTGTTATTGGCCGGATCAGACCTGCTGATTATGCGCCACCCCGAGGCGGCTAAACTGGTCAAAGGGATGATCGACGAGCTTACCGCATAATTACGTTAATGGCCGATCCACAATCGGCCTTTTATATTTTATAGAACCTATGACTAGCAAACAACAACCAAGGAGCCGGAAAGGAGTAGTTTTACCAGCGGTTTGTGGCAGAAAAACCTTAACCCGGCTACCTAACAACAAAGGGTCCACGAAGGTAACCCACCGAGTTGTGTAAGGAGGAATTCCATGGCAGAAGAGGTTGTCAAAGTTGAAAATCGGACTGTAGATCCGGCGGAGCAACAAATGTTGAAGCGAGCCCAGGCCGAGGGCATTGAAAC
>MUKC01000067.1 GCA_002049795.1 Desulfobacca sp. 4484_104
ATACCTGGTTCCCAAGTTTAACTTGGGAACCAGAATAGGAATCTATAATTCCGACCAGCAAAGGAAAGCATTATGATCTTGAACCCTTGCAAAAGAGAATCAATCATGCCGCTACCGGTGGCATTTATCTCAACCCTTAGCGTGGACAGCATTCGCAACATTGCCCCTATTCCTGTGTGATGCCGGTGTTGCGGCCCTTGGATCTGGTCTGTATAGCCTCGGCCCATCGGCGGGACACCCTGAAAAATATTCGTGCTACCCGCGAATTTGTGTTAAACTTCCCTGGTGTGGAGCTGGCCGATAAAGTAATCCCGACGGCGCGCTATAGCCCGCCGGAAGTGGACGAGTTTGAAGACGCGGGCTTGCAGGCCAAACCCTCAGTGCAAGTCAAGGCCCCAGGGATTATGGGCTGTTATGCCTGGATGGAATGCCAATTATATCAAGCCTACGCCGAGGACCAATATGTGTTGATCATGGGAAAAGTCGTCCGTTTGGAGGTCGAAGATGAGGTGTATCGGCACGATGGCTCCCTGGATGTGAAAAAGGCCCGGCCGTTGATGATGATCGGCAGTAATCAAGGTATGAAATTCTGCACCGTGGTCGAAGTGGATAAATTTGAACTCTATGGATCAATGTTCCCTAATGGCAAGGATCCCTTGGCTCATAAATATGAAGGTTAATGGTTAAAGAAATAATTTCTTGGGGGTAGAATAAAAAATAGCTTCATTCCCCCATAGACAAATCTAAACTAAATCAGGAGATATGATAACATGCATGAATTTGCGGCGGCCCGCGGGCCGATTGAAGCGATGATTCGCAGCAGCGATTTGGAAGGCTTGCTACGCCATGCCGAGACCATCCACGGCCACGTCTGTCCCGGAGTGGCCTGGGGAATTCAGGCCGGACATTATGCCATGACCACCTTGAACCGGAAAAATACCGGCATGGAAGAAGTAGTGGCGATTGTGGAATGCAATAATTGTTTTACCGACGGCATCCAGACCGTTACCGGCTGCACCTTCGGCAACAACGCCCTGATTTTCAAAGACCTGGGTAAAACCGCGGTAACCGTGGCCCGCCGCGATGACGGCGCCGCGGTGCGGTTAGTAGTCAAGCCGAATTTCCGGCAGCGGCTGTTCGAAAAATATCCCGCGGCCGGACCGTTGTTTAAAAAAGTAGTCATGGACCGTCAGGGCAACGAAGAAGACCACCACCGGCTGGATCACCTGTGGCACGCCATGGCCAAAAAAGAATTGCAGGCCCCGATAACGGAGCAATTTGACATCAATCATCTGACTGTCAATATGCCGGCCTATGCCCGCATCTTTGCTTCAGTGTGCTGCAGTATCTGTGGTGAGGAAATCATCGAGACCCGGGTCTGTATGCGGGATGGCCAGCCGACCTGTCTGGCCTGTGCCAAAGAGCATTACTTTATTCTCACCGGCAATGGCATAACCCTTACCCGGGATTAATAAAAATTGTAAAGGTGCTGCTCGCGGCTGAATCCGACCCAAGCGGCCGGGCCGCAGTCGCACCTCTACCGCGCCACCCGGCAACCGTTCAGCTCCGCCAGGCAGGTGGCCGTGCCCCCTCCTCTCATCAGACCTTCAAACCTCAACCTTGAACTTTGAACTTTGGATAAGGCTTGACAGCCACTAGTGATTTTTGTTAATCTAGCTTAAAACTTATTGGAATTACAGTTGCTTGAATACTAGCGAATCGGTAGCCGCGTTGACCAACAGCAAAGTCAAAATTCTGGTTATTGATGATGAAAAGGCCATGCGGGATGCCTGCTTTCAAATCCTGTCCCGCCTCGGTCACGAGGTCGATCTGGCTCCCAACGGCCGCCAAGGCCTGGCCCATTTAGAGAAGTACTCTTATGATCTGATTCTGCTCGACCTGGTCATGCCCGACATGAATGGCTTGGAAGTCCTCAAAAAGATCAAAACCCTGGACCCCGAGGCCTTAGTAACCATTATTACCGGCTATGGCAGCATCCAATCCGCGGTGGAATCGATGAAGACCGGGGCCTTTGACTTCCTGCCCAAGCCTTTTGCTCCGGATGACTTACGCCTATCGGTCAAACGGGCTCTGGAGAAACGCCGCCTGGACCTGGAAAACCTTTATCTGCGCTCCGAATTGAAGCGCAAAGACGCGCGCGGCCGGATCGTCTTCCAAAGTGACAGTATGGCCCGGATCATGGATATGGTCGAACGGGTCGCACCCAGTGACAGCACTGTACTGATTACCGGCGAATCGGGGACCGGTAAGGGTCTGGTGGCCAGTAAAATCCACCGCTTGAGTGCGCGCCAGCGTCGGCCGTTTGTTACCGTGGATTGCGGCACTCTGGTGGAAACCCTGTTCGAGAGCGAACTTTTCGGCCATGTCAAAGGTTCTTTTACGGGGGCCGACGCCAATAAAATCGGCAAATTCGAACTGGCCCAGAACGGTACCCTATTTTTTGACGAAGTCAGTAATATCAGTCTGGAGGTGCAGGCCAAGCTGTTGCGGGCCGTGGAGGAACGCAAGATCTCCAAGGTGGGCAGTCACCGGGTGATTAATGTTGATGTCCGCATTATCGCCGCCACCAATCAAGATTTAGCCCTGGCGATCAAAGAAGGCAACTTTCGCGAGGACCTGTTTTACCGGCTTAACGTGGTGTCTATTCATCTGCCGCCGCTTAGAGAGCGCAAAGAAGATATTCCCTTGTTAGTCCACAGTTTTTTGGAAAAATATAACCAGCGTCTCAAGAAACAGGTGCAGGGGATTTCCGAAGAGGCCATGGAGCTGCTACTGCAACACGAGTGGCCGGGTAATGTCCGGGAATTGGAAAATATTATTGAACGCCTGGTGGTATTGAGCACCGGATATTATCTGGAGCCTTCGGATCTGGCTTTTTCGGGGGCTATTCTTTCTGGTTCGCCCCAGAAAAAGGCTACCAGTCTCAGGGATCTGGAGCGAGAACATATCATTGAGATGCTGCACCGCTTCGACGGCCACAAACGAGAGACCGCCGAAGCCCTGGGAATTGACCGCAAGACCTTGCGTGAGAAGCTCAAACGCTATCATATTGAATAATCACCGACCGATGCTGAGTTAGCTCGTGGGTTCCCCTCTAACCCCGGCTCCCCCCGAACTCCGGGATCATTTCCGCCCTACCCTAATACTGTTCTACGGCGCGGCCGCCCTGGCCGCGCAAGTCCTGTTCTTACGGGAATTTTTAGTCTTGGCCCAGGGCAATGAATTGCAGTTGGGATTGGGTCTGTGGGCCTGGTTGTGGTGGACCGGCCTGGGAAGTTGGGCGGGCGGATATCTGGCCTCCTCACGATCGGTCTCCCCTGCCACTCTGGCCGGGATATTGGCGGTCTTGGGGTTTATGCTACCGGTTACGGTGTTTTTAACCCGTATCACCCCTACCCTGCTGCAGTTGCCAGCCGGGCAAGTACTGGCGCCCCTGAAGGCCGGCCTCTTGTTCCTGGCCTTGCTGGCGCCCTTTTGCCTGCTTTCCGGACTCTTCTTCCCCCTGGCCTGCCAGGGTCTAAAAGGTTCCCAGACCTGGGGCACGGTCGGCCGGGTTTATTTCCTGGATACCTTGGGCGCGGCAGTGGGGATGGGCTTCTTACAATTTTTACTAATCGCCGGCTATCCCAGTCTGGGGCTGGCTTTGGGCCTGGGTCTGATCTTGAATCTGTTGGCCATCCTGCCGCCCGCCGCGCCACAGTCGAAATTGCGCTGGATAATGACCGGGTTGAGCCTGTTGGTGCTGGGCGGGTTGTTGAGCCAGAACTGGCAGTTGGAAGCTCTGAGCCGCCGCGGCCAGTGGCCCCAACAGAATCTGCTGGCCATTCAAGAAAGCCCTTATGGTCTGCTTAGTGCCACTCGCACCGCCCAACAGGTTAATTTCTTTGAAAATCATCTGTGGTACTTTAGCTATCCGGACCCATTAAACGCTGAGACCCGCGTGCAATACGGCCTGCTGCAACACCCGCAACCGCAACGGGTGTTATTAATCGGCGGCGGGATGGGCGGCGCGGTGGCTCAGATTCTCCAGACCCCGAGCCTCACTGCCCTGGATTACGTTGAATTAGATCCGCGGCTCATCAGTCTGGCCCAGCAGGTGTTGCCCCGGGACGCGACTCAGAGCCTGCGAGACCCGCGGGTGCGGTTGATTCACCAGGACGGTCGCCGCTTTATCAAATATACTGATTCTACCTACGATTTAATTCTGCTCTGTCTGCCGGAACCCAAGAATGCCATGCTCAACCGGTTCTACACCCGGGAATTTTTTCAAGAAATCAGAGCGCGATTGCAGCCCGGCGGAGTGTTCAGTTTCGGCCTCAGCGGCGGCGGGGTCAGCCTTAGTCCCTGGCGGGCCCAATATCTGGCCCTGGCTTACCATACCTTGCAGCAGGTCTTTCCCGGAGTCCGGGTGTTCCCCGGTCTGACCGTGCGTTTCTTCGCCAGCCCCCAGCCCGGGCTGCTGGTCAGCGATCCCGCGGTTCTGTTGTCCCGCCTTCAGACCCGCGGGCTGAAGCTCTATTATGTGCGGGAATATTATCTATATGATGAGCTCTCACCCAGCCGGCAGGCCTATTTACAACAGATCCTGG
The DNA here is from genome assembly GCA_002049795.1 of Desulfobacca sp. 4484_104. Classification (GTDB taxonomy): domain Bacteria; phylum Desulfobacterota; class Desulfobaccia; order Desulfobaccales; family Desulfobaccaceae; genus Desulfobacca_B. Next base: position 4,611 of record MUKC01000067.1, read on the forward strand.
CGCAGACCGATACCGGCATCAATACGGATTTATTTCCTCGATGTTATTATTATGATTTGCTCCTGAGTTGGACCGAAGAGGTAGCGGGGGTTAGAAATCTGCTTCTGCGGCTCGGCCCCCTGCCCTTCTGGTTTTTCCCGGCCGCAATGGTGCCGGTGACCATAGGGTTATGGTGGCGTTGGCAACGGCCCCAAACCACGGCCACTGGCGATCTGACCAATCAACGCTCTGGACCCTATCTCTATAATGTCCTACTTATGGGGCTAAACGCCATGGCCCTGGAGATTACCTTGATTATCTTGTTCCAGATTCAATTAGGTTTTCTTTATGGCCAGTTAGGGCTGCTGATGGCCGCCTTTATGTTGGGCATGGGAATCGGCTCCGGCCTGACCCCGCGCCTGATCTGGGATCAGATCGGCGCCTGGCGTTTATCGCTGATCTTTCAGGGCACTCTGGTTCTCCTGGCCGGAACGCTCGGTCTAGGATTGCCGCATGTTTTAGAGCTACCCTGGCTGAATTGGGAAGGTTATGCTCAGGCCTGCTTTGCCCTGATGTTGGGAAGCGTAGGCTTCCTGGCCGGAGGGGTTTTTGCCAGTCAGGCGGAACTCCTACAGCAGGCCGGGACTAAGCTGGCAATCAGCGCCGGTGTGCTTTATGCCCTAGATCTAGTGGGGGCAACCCTGGGCACCCTGGGAATGAGCCTGGTGGCGCTGCCCCTCTGGGGTTTGCGCCAGACCCTGCTGCTTTTAGCCGTCTTTAGCTTATCGGCGTGGTTTATCCTGTTTAAAACCGGGCGGCCGATTCGTAAGCCACGCTGAGAAGAGCAACTTTTTCCCCTGAATTGTCCAGAGAAGAGGTTAATTTTTCCTGACCGGCAATTATCTGGTGCGGTAAAATTATAAAATGCGGGAAATTAAGGGCCGGGCATAAAAATTGCTTAGCTTTTTGTTCAGGAGACGACCATGCCTAGTTTAGATTCTTCCCCATTAAGCCCGCTGGCGCTGATCCCCGATGCTGATGCCTGTGTCAGGTACCATGATTTCCAGGATCTGGCCGGAACCAATAAGTTTGCCACTCTGTTGGAGGCCACCTGGGCAAATCAGGCCACCTCAGCTCAGGAATCTCCAAATTCGGCGCCAACTGCATGTTATGTGGTGCAGAAGGGCGATAATCTCTACAATATTTGCCAGAAATTGGGGATCTCTGACCATCACACCCTGGCCCGCGCTAATGGCTTGGATAATCCCGATCTATTAAAGATAGGACAGGTGCTGAACCTCCCCCGTCAACCGCAGTCTGGCGCGTCGCCCACTTCTTACCGACCACCGGTCCGATTGGCAACCCGGCCTAAAGAATCTCCCGCTTCCTCCCGAGTTTGCCAATACGTGGTGCAAGCCGGTGATACCCTTACTAAAATCAGCCGTGACTTCGGCATTCCCAACCCTTTGGCGTTGGCTAGCCTCAATCAATTAGCAGACCCGGATCATCTGGCGATCGGCCAGGTATTAAAACTGCCCGGCGCCAAAGAGGCAAACCCGGAACAGGCCTCCCGCCGCGCACCATCCTCTCTGACCCCTCCGCCGCTACCGGTCCCTAGACCCCAGCCTCAGCCCGGCGGGCAAATAGTGGTCGCCAGTTGGTACGGCAGCCAACATCATGGCCATTTAATGGCGAATGGCCAACCTTTTAACATGTTTGCCAATACGGTGGCGCATCGTTCACTGCCCCTGGGCACCGAAGTCCGCCTGACCAACCCTAAAAATAACCGAGAAGTAACCGCGACGGTTACTGATCGCGGCCCTTATATCAAAGGCCGGGATTTGGATGTTTCTTATGGGATAGCCCGTAGATTAGGGATAGTGCGAGCCGGGGTGGCGCCGCTTAAAATGCAAAAGATTACCAATTTGAATTTACCGGTCGGTTAAGGGCCGGCTAGCCGACGACGGAATTCTCTGACGGCGCGGGGAATCAGACGGCGGATAAAAATACCCTGGTCGTGGGGTGGGAGGGCTTGGTACTCAGCAAATTGGGGATGCTCAGGGGCCAGCGCCGGTAGTTTGACCGTTTCCGACCCGGCCGGCGGTCTGGCACCGGGTAGGAATTCAATAATGGGCAGACTTCCATCCGGCACGGCGCTCACCCAGCCTAAACGGCGCATCACCTCAAACCGGGCGCGGTCCAACAGTCCCAAAGCCAGATCCAGAATATGCTCCTTGGCGCTGATTTCCAGGTCAGCCAGACGGAAGCTGGTAGAGTCCCCCAGACCTTGCGCGCCCATCACCAGGTCAATGAAGACGAACAGGTTCTCCTCCCCCGGCATGGCCAGGATAAGCAGGGTCTGATCGGATAAATCTTGGAAACGGGTCCCGGGGCCGAACTGTTCGCGGAACCGCGCCAGCCAGGTACGAAAGCCGCGATCCGCCGCCATTTTCTGGCGAAAGCGCTTTAATTCAATAACTTCGGCCATCAGAGACCACAACTAACCAATTTTAATAAGAAACTGAGATCAACCAAAAGCCTGTCGAAATTACCATGATTTTTTAATACAGCACAATTACCACTAATGCCAAACTACTGCCGGACACTTGTTATGGCTAACGGTAGGGGCGCTATTTATTGAGCCTGAAGTACTTAATAAACCAAGCCCTTAAAAAAACCATCCGATGGCAATTTTTTATAAGAAACGATTTGGTCTGCGTGTCTTTTTACCAAAGGTTTGCACTTTGCATGCCCCCCAAAGTCCCGGATTGATTCTTTATGATAAAATATTATACCAAATTCTTATTCAAATGCAACAAACTCATGGCTTAATACATTGATTAAATTAAGTATTTCAACAGAAAACGGTATTAGTACTCCTGGCGCTGGACCACTTAAGACTATCCGCCAGAATAAAGGTTGACGCCGCTGGTCATTCCCAGTAAAGATAAAGTTAGACTGGTGCCCCTGGGAGGTCCCCGAGATCATGCTCAAGAGTATATGGTTTAATTTCTGGTTATTTGTTTTGACTATCGTCGCCGGTACGGTGGCCATTGTATTATCCTTGCATGGTATTATCCTTGCATGGCCGGCAGGGGAATCGGGTTCATGAAGTCGGCCGCTGGTGGGGCCGAACGCTGTTAAGAATTGCCGGCGTTGCTGTCACCATCCAGGGTTTGGAGCATCTGAAGGCCGATCAGGCCTATATTTTCGCGGCCAATCATCAGAGTCAGTTTGATATCTTCGTGCTCCAGGCCTGTTTGCCCGGTCAGTTCCGCTGGCTGGCTAAAGTTGAGCTGTTTCACATCCCCATCTTTGGGCAGGCCCTGCGGCGCATGGGGAGTCTGCCGATCGACCGGAGTAATCGACAGGCGGCGATCAGAAGTCTGGATCAGGCCGCGGCCAAGGTCCAGGCCGGGACTTCGATTATTATCTTTCCCGAGGGCACGCGGGGAGCCACCGGGCAGTTGTTGCCTTTTAAAAAGGGCGGATTTGCCCTGGCCATCAAATCCGGCCAGCCGATCGTGCCGGTCAGTATTAGCGGCACCCGCTTCATCCAACCCCGGGGAGCGCTCGGTATCCATCCCGGACCGGTTAAGGTAGTGTTGGGACCTCCCCTGGGAACCTCTAATTATACCCTTAACCGTAAGCAGGAATTAATGGCAGAGTTGCGGGCGGCCATTGAGAGAAATTATGACCCCGATTATCCCTATGGCCCGG
>MUKC01000068.1 GCA_002049795.1 Desulfobacca sp. 4484_104
CGGGGAGGCGCAAGCCGTAAACACCCGGCGGTCAATCGGAGAGCGAAACAAAATCAAAACTTGCTCAACCATGATGACGTTTGAGTATGTTTTTAGGAACAGATATATGAACGCTTATTTAGAATTTCATAGTTCCTGAAAGCTGCGGGCTTTCCGGGCCTGGCGCCGCCCGGGAACAGAAGAGCGCCTCCACTCTTAGTATCAACCTCGGAAAATTCTGTCACCCTACCCAAGTGCCAAGCGACTATTAAAAAAGCATGGCGTACCTTTTGAGTGATCATAATTCGGATAAACAGCGCACGTTTTTCCTAAGCAAGGTTGTTATTTTGGTTAAGCAATTAACTTTTTTGGAGGTGCGATGATGAGTCGAGCCCAAGGAGTGTATGATGGTTACGTATTCGATTTCCCCTGGGAGCGTCCGCTGACCGGAAAGGAAGTCAAGGACCAGTTCCGCCGTCAGGTAGGGCATGAGATCGAGGGCACCCCTTATATCCAATCCCAGAACGGGGAGATCCGGCATGTGGACGCCGACGAGGTGATCAATCCCGAACCCGGGGCCAGCTTTGGGGTCACCGCCCCTTACGACACTGCTTAGGAGACCTTGAGATGCGAGATTATCATCGGCTTTACGAGGAAATCCAGGTGCTCGAAAAAAAATTCGGGGCCCAACGGGTTTTTTGGGATGAGCAGGGCAACTGGGTCATGGTGCGCGACTTGCCTCTCCCTCCGGGTTTGAATAAGCAGTCCACCAACGTTATAGTGATCATCCCCGAACATTATGGCAACGGTGCCCCTCTCCGCGACGCCTTTATTGATCCGGATTTGCGGGTGCGCGCCCCCAAAACAGGAAAATTCGTGGAGATTCCGCATTATTTCCAGGAATTTCCTTACGAGCAGCCCCCTATTGAGACCAAAGAAGACTGGGCCTGTAAGAAGTGGCGCTATATCTGTCTTCACCAACCCACGGACCGGTGGCCTCAAGGCTCGATCCTCAACTATCTTAGCAACGTGTATAAATTTTTGGCCGAGCCCTTCCGGGACTGGCAGGCTACCTTTTCTTCTTATAAGGAGCACCCATGAAGCCGGTAATTATGACCCTAAAAGAACAGGACTGGGAATGCTTGCAAGCTATATTGTTTCAAGCCGACGGCCGGGAGCGCCAGGTTTTCTTAGAACTGGGGCTCCGAGAGGACCAGCACACGTTCGAGGTCTTACTACATCGCCTTCGCCCGGTAGCTGATGCCGACTACCTCTCCCAAGGGCTGTACCACGTTAGTCCCAAGCCACAGGCAGTAGTCGAGGCCTACAATGCCTTTTGTCGCTCCGGGGTGCTGGTCCACGGTCATGTGCATTCACATCCCTTTTGTGATGTGGCTCATTTCAGTGCGGTGGACCACCAGACCCTGGGCCAGATACGCCGCGGCCTGGCGGATCTGGTCACTCTGCAAGGGCTAAATGAGTCCACCACCTGCTTCCAGATGGTCCTGGGCCGCGATCCGGCCGGGTTTGAGGGGGTGCTCCTCAATCTGTGGGGGGAAAAGATGGGTGCGCTATCCACTGTGCGTGTGATCACTCCTCAGGGAATCCGCCTCTATCAGCGGGAACTGGGGGAGGATAACTCTGGGGCCCTCGCTGACGTCCGGCTGGACCGCAATATCCGCTGGCTGGGGAAAGAGGGCCAGAAAAAACTGAGCCAGACGCATCTGTCCATCTGTGGTCTGGGCGGAGCGGGAGCCCTGCTGGTAGCCAATGTTAGAGGCCTGGGCTTCCGGGAGATTACCCTGGTGGACCCGGAACGTCTGGAGCCCAGCAACCTGAATCGGTTTGTGGGAGCCGGAATCGAAGACGTGGAAAGCTATAAAGTAGACATTCTAAAACGCGAACTCCGCCGGGTAGCTCCAGAAACCATAGTGCATGCCTTGCCCTGTGGCGTGGAGGATCCCGAGGCTCAGGCCCGGCTCCGGGAGGCCGATCTTATTGTCGCCGCCCTGGACGGGATGCAACCCCGGGCCGAGCTGCAGATCCTAGCGGCCCGCTTCCTGAAGCCCCTCTTTGACCTTGGCTCCGGCATCCTGGTCCAGCCGGGTGGAGAGATCCGGCGTATGGGCAGCCAGATTATCGTCTATATTCCGGGTCAGGCCTGTCTGGCCTGCCAGGGAATGGACTTATTCCGGCCTACCGAAGGTCTGGCGGGAGAAATCCGGCGGCGAACCGGGTATGTAGTAGGTGCTACTACCGAGCTGACCCCAACCTCGGTAGTGACCATCAACTCCGTGGCGGCGGGCTGGACCGTTGATCTGATCATCAAATTCCTGACCGGGATAGGGCCGATCCCGCTATATACCCAGATCAACCAGTGGCGGGGAATAGTGGAGCAGTTGCACTTCGTAAAAAAAGAGTCCTGCTCCCTCTGTGGCCTGGACGGAATTGAGGGCAAAGGCGAAGATCGGGCCGTCCTGCCTCCACCGCCGTTTCCGGCCTTGGGAATCCAGTTTGATTTTGGTGACGGACAAGGTTCTCCGGCTTGTTGGACACCAACCGGGGCGCGACCCCATGGTTTGTTCGGTAATCTGGTTGCGAAGTTGGGCAAACCTAAAGATTATGATCGCTCCGCAAATGGAAAAGAATCACACTAAGGGGGTGTGCGGTGAGTAAAACTACCGGGATTTTTGATGGCTAGCAATTTGATCTGGACATGCCCTGGAGAAGGCCGGTCAATGGAACAGGGATTATGGATGAGACTATCAGAACTTTGGGGCGGGAACCGGGGGGATTTCCGGCACTCAGACGGGCCAGTGGACAGGTGATCCATGTCGGCGCCCAAAAACAAGTTCAGCTTGAGCTAGGAGATACCATGATCTTTACTTCCACCTTCGACACTGCTCGGGGGGGGTCAGGACAATTGCTGGAATGACAATGCACTATTTTCGGAAAAATCCCGGTTTGATTAGATAGTGAGGGGACCATGGACGATTTAGTTGGCGCCTTTTTCTGGCTTTTTATTGTAGTAGCAATTATATATGCCATCATCTATGTGATATTATTTATCCTGCTAGTGGCTCTGGCCGTGGTACCCTGTATCTATATGGGCTGGCGGCTCCAGCAACAGCTCACTCGCCGTTACCGAGTTACTTTGATCAGTGCAGCAACCTTGATGCTAGTAGGCCTAGGTTCACTGCTGGTGGTTTTCGCTCTGGTAGCAGAATTTGATAGATCTCAACAGTATTATCCCTGGGCTTATCTGCTGACCATTCCGATTTTTCTGTGTTTGGCTACCGCCACCTTGGGATTATGGGGGTTTGTCAAGATTTATCCCATGTTAGCCGAACTTCGGAGAACCGCCCGGGCTAGTAAAAAGAGCACCACCCAAATCCAAAAAGTTAATCGGAGAATTTACCGCCTCAACCAGAAACTAGATCGACTTCAAATCCAGCATGGTTCTCTGCTGAAGCAGCGCCAGCAGGCAGAATCCCAGGTCTGGAAACTCTGTACCGAAGTCGGCGATAATCGTTTCCGCATTGCTCAGAAGGAACGTCTGGAAAGAGAGATAGCCCAGTCTTCTGACAGTCAATTGCAGGCCAGACTAACGCGTCTTCAGAGCTCAGCTACCACTCTGGCACCGGAATCGGAGATAGAAGGTTGGCTCCTGGAAATTGCCTTAATCGATCGCCAAAGTGGCGATGCCTATAGTAAATGGCACTCCCAGCAACAGGAGCTGGCTCGTCTGGAAGGGACTAAAGACCAACTTTCACAAACGCAGGCCCGTCTGGCCCATCAAGTCAAGGAAGCCCGCAGTGCCCTGGACGCGGTGCGAGCTGGGAGAATTGCTCTGAATTAAGGAGGTCGAAGATGTCCGAAGTTTCTTTTTATAACACTGCCATCTCTATCCCCAGCCTGGCTCAACGGACCACGCTGGCCGCCACCATCATTGACCAGGAACCCCGGGCAGCCCTACTTAAAAGGGCTTTAGAGCTGGTAGCCGAGGATCACGGTGGCCAGGTGGTAGACCACATCCTGGACTGCGACAGTAAAGCCATTCCTTGCCTGCTGGGCGTCCAGACTCGGGAATTCCCCCGAGGGATCGGCGTGGTGGTCGGCCCCCAGGGTGAGGTCTCCTTTGCTTACGATGCCTTTGGCGACACCGCCGACTGGGGGAAGCGCCTGGCCGGGGAAATCCAGGCCAACTACAACGCCATCGCCGTCCACTTAGCCCTGCAGGTTATGAACCTGGAGGTCCAGGTACGGGAAACACGCACGCCCCAGGGACGCCTCATCCAGTTAGAAGGGAAAGTATAAGATGACTCCCAAAATTTCGGTAGTAATTGACGCTCAGGGCCAGATTAGAGCCGACTTCATCGCCTTTCCAGGTCGCACCTGCGAGGGCGCCGAACAGCGACTCCGCCAGGAGCTGGCCCGCTGGGGGGTTGCAGTGCAAGGACGCGTCACTCCTAAGAGTGAAACCCAGATTGCCCAGGAACTGTCACAAGACCAGCAGCCCCGAGGACAGACATGGAAAAAATTGCAGATCTAAAGACTAAGCCGTTCTTTGTTCATATCTTGCTCACGGAGAGCCCAGAGATACATATCTGGGCTTTTGGGATCGACCGCTTCAGCGACCAACTGGTTGCTGCTTTAAAGGCGTTGGGAGTGCATGCCCAGGTAAAATTCTGCTCCCCTTGCGGGTAGGTGGAGACTGCTATGGCGAAAAAGGCTGAACTCAGCAATACCTGGATAATCGAGGGCTTACATAAGCTCAAGGCCAAGTTTTCGAATCTGGTCTGCTACGAGACCGAGGATCGCCAGCGGTTTAACCAGTTTCTGCAAGTCCTTTCCCAGGCGCCGGAGTTCCAGCAGCATCACTTTTATTGCTATGAGCCCTGGACGGGACTGGCCCAGTTTGATCGTCGCCAGAACCAGTTTTCTCCGGTGAACGCTGGCCAGGGGGATAGGTTTGCGGTCCAAGCAGCGGAGAGCACCGGCATAGGCAATGCCTTGCGGGATCTTGGGGCAGCTTTACGGCACATGGATCGACAACTTAAAAGCCGCCCTACTGCACTTTTTCTACTTGATCTGGAGCCCTCCCGCGACCAAGAGCGCGACCCCTTCTTGGTGTCAGCGCTGCGTTCCTGGAGTGTTGATCCCCGGCTGAGCTATCAGAGATCGGCAGTAATTATCTTTGCCTCCAAGACTCTGTCCGTGATTGATTCCTGTACCGCTCAGCGGGCCGCGGTAGTACCGGTAGATCTTAGCTTCGATTTCGAACGGGCTTTTATGATTGTGCAGGCTGCCGGGGAAATCGGTCTCGAGAAAGAAGCCTTGAGGCAGATCGGCAGGTTGGTCCGCCTCACTGCCGGACTAAATCTACACCAGCTGCGAACCATTATCCTGGAGACCTACTATCGCACCGGCACCATTGACGATGCTGAAGTTGCTCGCCTCAAGGCCGACTGGATCAAACGGGAGGACATTGTGGAGATCATAGAACCTCGGGGAGGCTTTGAGACCGTAGGGGGTTACGAGCCGGTTAAACAGTTTATACAACAAAATATCATCCAACCCCTGGCCGAACCCGAGAGGGCGGCCCGGTTTGGGGTGCCCCTACCGCGAGGCATCTTGCTTTTTGGCCCTCCAGGGACTGGCAAAAGTCTTTTCTCCAAGGCCCTGGCGGGAGAAACCTGCCTGCCGTTTATCAATTTCAAAACCGAAAATCTTTATACCGAGTTACTGGGGGGTTCAGGGAAGAATTTTGCTAAAGCCATCGCCATTGCCGAAAAGAACGCCCCGGCGATTATTTTCATCGATGAGATCGACAAATTCGGGAAACGCCGGGGTGAGGCCAGCGACGGGGCCAGCGAAGAAACCCGCCGGGTTTATAATCAGATCCTTGAGTGGTTGGGTGATCCCCAAAGACAATCCATTCTGGTGGGCACCACTAACCGTCCTGCCGACCTGGACAGAGCATTGATACGCTCGGGCCGGTTGGATTACAAGATTCCCTTTCTATATCCCGATGCCCCGGCTCGGGCCCAAATTCTCCGGATTCATCTGGGCCTGACCGGAAATCATCCTCCCCTTCCGGTTAGAGAATCACCCGAAAGGGATCGGTTCCTCGAGTATTTGGTGCCGCGCACCAACAATTTTTCCGGGGCGGAGTTGGAAGATTTGGCCCATCGGATCCGCCGCCAAGCCTTTAGCCGCGGAGCAGAATATGTTGAGAAACAGGACTGCCAGCAGGCTTTGCAGAATTTCGCCATCGATCAGTCGGAGCGGCAGCAGGAAATTCAGAGGTATCTGGCCTTCGCCCAGGAATTTACCAATGACATCAGCTTCTTAAGTAGAGGGTAATAGTCATGCCAGTAGTTTCAGGTTCAGGGGTCCCCCCCAATCCCAGTTTCGGTTCTTTTGGAAGCCCAACTCCAGAGAGACAGTCAGCTCGCCCCCAACCTGCTACTCCAGCAAGCGGTCAAGCTAGAACGCGAACCTCAACCAAGGGTCGGTTTATTGCCTTGTTTTGGCTGATAGCAGTGGCGGCTGGAGGTTTATACTGTTGGTTCTATTACTGGCCTAACCCCGTTAATGCCCGGGTCGAATCGCTTGATTTCTTAGAGAGCGGGGAAAAACTGGCACCGGTTAAGGCTAGAAGTTCCCAAACAAAATTCGCCCGATCCAAAACTCGCTTTGTGTATTGGGTGGTTAGACTCCATCACCCGCAGCTGAAGCGCCGCAGGGAATTTCCGGTTAAGTGTGTCTTGTCCCGAGCTAACGGTAATGTCCTGACTACCCTCACTCATCTAGCCTCTGCGAAAGCAGACCAAACCTGGTCTGCATTTTGGTGACGGTATGGATGCAAGGTGCCTGGCTCGTGGCAGCCGGGTCAATATCGGGTCGATGTTTATATCGGCCACAAGAAGGTCGCCAGCAAATGGTTTGAGATCTTCGAGGAGGTATAAATGTCCCAGCCGTCAGATCAGACAGGTGAGTCAAGAAATGTGGGCTTAACGTCACGCGATTCTTGTTTGCCTAAACTAAATGACCGATACAGGAGACCTATGACTGTAAAACCCATCCACATCAAAACCAAATCCGTGGCGGGATTTTTCAACCTTCCCGGCCCGACTTACGAAGCCATAGTTACCTGAGTGATGGCAAACAAAACGAAGGTTATGGATACTCCAGGAACGAAGCCATCGCTAAAGCAATCTCCAAAAGAAAGTAGGAAAAGAAGTTATCCGGCTGCTAGTAGAGTGCCTTACCTCCACCTAGTAACGGAATGGCGCCCTGCAAGACCTGTGCATCAACTTCTTAGAAAAGCTGTCACGTGGTCGTAGCTCAGGGCAGCATGAGGCATCTTGTGACTGAGTCTCTTTCGGATAGGAAGTGCACGTTTTTTCTTAGTGCGGTCGTTATTATGATTAAGCATTCGACTTTTCTAGCGAAGTCTTCGACCTCAAACCGACGAGTGGGCGAGCTTGATTATTTGTTGTTTTGACATGTCCATTGGAGTATTCTCTTTTATTAGGGGGTACCCCAACATACGTGTTACCAGCCGCAAATCATAGGACTGGCCAAAGCCTCTATGCGGATTCCGACCTCCATAATCAGGGTGTCCCCCAACATCTT
>MUKC01000069.1 GCA_002049795.1 Desulfobacca sp. 4484_104
TTTTTTAATGTGGACAGAGCTAAAGTGCCCGAAGACACCAAAGCCATCAAGATAGCCGAAGCGGGTATTCTGTTTTGCGATATCGTCAATTGCGCGGAGGTTTCGAATAATGCCTCGCTAGAAGACTATAATAAATTTATCTCCCAATTTCAGGAAGTTGCGGTCAACACCTTCCAGAAATATCTAATTTTTGATAAGAGGAACCGGCGCTACCAGTTACATAAAAATTTTTTTTATACCTTAAAAGGCGATGAATTATTCCTTATCCTCCTGACCACACCGGCCGCTGATCTCAAGACGCTGCTAAGTATGGCCCTACATTTGAAAATCAAGTGGCTGTTGTCGCCTTTCAACCGCAGCCGGGTAAATATTGGCCAAAGCCCCAAAGATGTCGGCATCGGCATCAATTTCGGCAAGATCGTCATGGGCTGGCATCCCGGCAACAAAGAATTCCCGACCCCCGAGGGTTTTCAGATCAATCTGGCCAAACGCATTGAATCCGAAAGCCGGAAAGGCTCCCACTCCAAAATCTATCTGAGCCATAGTGCTTATCGGGTCTGTCGCCAGGCCCATTTCCGCGTGGATTTCGAACCCAAAGAGACCACTTTAAAAGGCTTTGAGGGAGTAACCTATCTTTATGAACTAAAAAATATTTCCCAGATCGCCCTGGGGGTGACCATTCGTTATCCAGTGATTGACGAGGTGGAGTTGGGCTATCTGGAGAAAATTATTGACCTTACCCCACATGATCTCTGGCTGCGACTGGCGGTGGCGGAAAAACTGCTGGCCGCGGGCAGCGTCGCCCAGATCGATCGAGCTTACCACTACATTGAAGAACTGTTGGATCTAGAACCCAAACTGGCGGAAGGCCTGTTTTTATTGGGGAAAATCTACGAACATCGGGGCAAACTGCCTGACGCGGTGGAACAGTATGACCGGGTCCTGGCCCTGCTGCCGGACTTTGATACCGCCCGCCTGGCGCTGATCGGCTGTCTCCTCAAGCTGCAACGGCCGGAAGAAGCTCTGACCCGGCTGTTGACCTACAAAAATCCGGCGGATTATCCCCTAGACTACCTGGAAATTGAATATAAAGAACTCTACGCTCAGGCTTACGCCCAACTCCGGAACCGGGAGCAGACCTTAACCTATTTAACCAGCCTGGCCGAAGACCCCTTGCTGCGACTAATACCCTTTGATTTTCAGCCTTTTCAATTTCTCTGGGACGACCCCACGTATCAAGAATTAGAACAAACTATTCGGCAACGCCTGGAAGAGGGTAGTCATTCCTGGCTGGCCGATTAATCCCCAACGATACCTGGCTAAAGGCGTATCCCATGATTATGGTTATAAAATAAGGAAGGGGCCATGAAAATCAGAGATCTAATAGGGATCGTCATTTGTCTAGCACTGGCAAGTTGCGGGCCGGTAATTTCCACGCCGGTCCTCGATCAGGCCGATCGCAGCCTTAGCTTTGAGGAACTTCAGCAACAACCTGATAAATGGGAGGGACGGCTAGTGGTGTTGGGCGGCGAAATCATGTCAGTGAGTCTGGCCAATGGCGGCAGTTGGCTGTGGGTGAGCCAGCAGGAATTGGGCCCCAAGCTCAGACCGTTGGATCACGCGCCGTCCGGTGGCCAATTCGTGGTACAGAGCACCGAAACTTTGAATCCCAGTTATTACGTCAAGGGTCGCAAGGTGACCGTGGCCGGGACGGTAAGCGGTCAGCAGGATAAAGCCCTACTGCTTGTCCCCCAGCAGATTTATCTCTGGGAGTATCCCTTTGAACTGCGGACGGTGCCCCCGGACTGGTTTCAGCCGCCTTACCTGCACTGGTTTGAGCCACCCTATTTTGATCCCTATATGCATAGCTTCTGAGCTCAATGCGGAGGTAAACCAAGCCATGCAGATCGAAGCTTACAATTTCGGACGGATTGTCATTGACGGGCGCACCTATCATCAGGATGTGCTGATTTTACCGGAGCAGGTCAAAGATGATTGGTGGCGGCAGCAGAGCCATCTGCTTCAGCTTCAAGATGTCCAGGAGGCCCTGGCCGCGGGGATTGAAGTCTTGGTGGTGGGAACCGGCATGCCCGGTCGGATGCGGGTCGATAAGGCGCTGGAAGACCATCTGCGTCAACAGCACATTGAACTGGTGGTTTTGCCCACCCGGGAAGCCTGCACCCACTTTAATCAACTCGCGGGTTCTCGTAAGGCCGCGGCCGCCTTGCATCTGACCTGTTGAGCGTGCCCCATGGCCCGTTATCGAATCATTGACAGCCACGTGCATTGCGGCGTCCAAAAGGTTTCTTTGCCCTTCGAGCGTATCCGGCCCTTGCTGGTCAATGCCGGTTGCGAGGGAGTAGGGCTGATTCCGCCGGTAGAAGATATTTATGACCGCTACGATTATTATTTTGAGGATAGCCCAGACTGGCAGGCTAGTCGGCGACAGGCCAATCTTTACCTGCGATCTTTACAGGATGCCGAACTGAAATTATACCCTTATTTTTTTGTCTGGAATGATTTTGCCGCCGCGGAGTTGGGACCGGAATTTTACGCCATTAAATGGCATCGCCACGCTGATGAACCTGAATATCACTATGAGGACCCGCGTTGCGCCGCCTTTCTGCGCCGGGTGCATGATCTGGGGCTGCCCATCTTACTGGAAGAAACCGCCCCTAATACGATTTTTTTCATCAACACCCTGGCTCCCCAGGCTACGGTGATCATCCCCCATCTAGGGGCCTTAAACGGGGGATTTCAGCGGTTGGCAGAGGCCGGAATCTGGTCCTTGGCTCGGGTCTATGCCGATACCGCCTTGGCCACTCTCACCGACCTCAGAAGTTATCTGGACTGCTACGGCAGTGAGCGTTTATTCTTTGGCAGTGATTATCCTTTTGGCCATCCGGCTTACGAACGTGACAAGATTTTAAGTTTAGGCCTACCGCGGGAGGTAACGCAGGCCATTTTTGCGGATAACTGGCTGCGCCTGATCGATCGCTCGAGGTCGTAATGCAGTTATAGAGCCAACATCTGGGCCTTGTAGTGATCCAGCCGGGGTTCGAACTGACTTACTAAATTAGACTCAAATTTGTTCCACTCCTCTTGAAACTGGGGACTGTGTTCCACGTTGATCTTGACCTTCATATGCATCTGGGCTGACATGGCCCGCTGGATATTATCCAGTCCGGCGGCAAAACTGGCCTTAAGCTGCTCGTAGTTTTTTTGCCGGACCTGCTCAAAATTCTTGAGTAACTGTTCCACTTCACTCAGTAGGCGTTGCATAGCCTTTTTATTCTGTGCTACCTTGAGCAACCCGGATCGGACCCGTTGGAAGGTAGGGTCTGGGCCCCCCTGCCGGGGCAGGATAATGTTGCGCAGCAGCACCTCTTTGATATTAGCCACCACCAGGGCTTGAGACGAAGCCGGGACCTTTTGCAACTCCTCCTCCAATTCCACTTTTTCCCGCAGAAAATCGGCAGCTAAATGTCGGCCCCAGTCCCGGTCTTTGGCCTCCTGTATTTCTTGCTCGGTAGCCCGGCCCAGACGCTCGGCCTTTTCGAGGGCCAGTTCCAGCGCACTCTTGATTTCAGCCACAATCAATGATCCTTTGCTTTAGGTGCATAAAAAGCATGAGCCGACCACCTTGGCCGGACTCATGCCAGAATTGATCGCCTAAACGGTTTGATCGTCAGATTTTGTCGCCGCGAGCTTCTCAGCCGTGGCCGGGGGGCTTTTTTCGGCCGGGGTTTCGCTGCTCTTGGCGCTTCCCGGGTTACTCCGGTGGTAATCGGTTACATACCAGCCGCTGCCCTTGAGATGGAAGGCGCTGTGCGAGATGAGCTTGGTCAAAGACCCGCCACAGCTTGGGCAGGTGGTCAACGGCGGATCGGAAAATTTTTGCCATTCCTCAATCACCTGACCACAGGCGCTACACTGGTACTCGTAAATCGGCATGTCAACAAACCTCCTCCTCAACAAGTTAAAGATTTATGCGTTCCCTGGCTAAGCTTGATTTGATCTTCGCCCCTCCTATAATATTGCAAAACCTCGTCCAACTGTGACATCCGCAGCGGGGCCAGAATTTGCTGCGTAAGATGGTGGACCAGGGCCTCCTCTTTGGCCTTATCGGTCTCGGGGACTTCGAAGAGTTGCAGGAAATGGCCAAAGCGCACTACATGGACCAACTCATGAGTAACTACATAGATCAACAACGGCAACAGGCTAAATTTTTCGCTCTGCGCTAATTTACGCAGAATATTATGGTCCTGGAGGCAGATGCGATAAAGATCAAAATGGGCCGATTTGAGCACCCGACCGGGCCGACAACAGTTATATTTAGCCACCAGGGCCAAGGCATGACTTGAGATCTCGGGCTGCCGCAATTCCTCTAGGGTAAGAATATCATAAGGGGTTTGCCGCCACTGGTTTCGGGATAATTTATAGAAATCACTGGTCACTTCCTCGGCAATGACCACTGCTTCCCGAAGTACCTGCTTATGTGTGGCTTGAAATGTGCAACCGGCCACTGCGCCCCACCTCTTCCGCTATTAAAATTAACATTTATCTTGACGCTGTCAATAGGTTTGTCCTAAAATACCGTATTTCTATATAAAAACTGTGTCTTACGGATAAAAGGAACAGTTTTAACCGCTTAACTTGGGAAATGAAAAATTCCTTAAGGCCAATTTAGGTTAACCCTCAGCATAAATTTTGCTTATTTTTTTAAACCAGAAAACCGAAAACCTTATAAGACGGTGAACAACATAGGTTGATTATTTTTTAAAGGAGGACTGGCAATGTCCTGGTTTAGATTTCTGGTCTTAAGCGCCCTGGTGGTAGTATTAGGAGGTTGTGCGACGGCGACCCCGACGCCGGTAGCAGCTCCGGTAAAACGGGCGTTATATTATTACGTCGGAGCCAAAGAGTTGGACCTCCGTCAGGATCCTAATCCTCAAAGTGATGTGACTGCTACAGTCACTTTGAATGAGCGCGTCGAAAAGACCGATCAGAGTTCCGAAGGCTGGTTTAAGGTAGTAACCGCCGACGGTCGTTCCGGCTGGGCCAGCGAAAAGTATTTTAAATTAGATGAGGTAACGGATTTTTATGTCAACCGCTGGGGGCGACGTTTGCGGACCACCCCCAACGTCAAAGCCCAGGCCGTCACCAAACTAAGGTTGAATGATCAGGTTAAACTGTTAGACCCCCATCCCCAGCAAGGTTGGGTCCGGGTCCAGGTGCAGCGTGATCAGAGCCAGGGGTGGCTAGAACTGCGCGACCTGTCCTTGGATCGGGTCGTTGTGCGCCGTACCATCAGACGAGCCGCGCCCGCGGGTTCGACTAAAGGAGAGGCAGAGACAGAAGCAGCTTCCAAAGCGCTTGAGGAAGAGGCCCCTGCTGAGCCCTCAACTTTTGCTCCAGCCCCTGCTCAGGCCGCGCCCCCGTCGACAGGGCCAAAGGCGACCCCGACCGGCCGTAAGGTGCGACCAGAAATGTTTGAGCCGTTTTAAGCCCCAACCGGCGGTTAGCTCTTATTGATGAGGTGGAGCCGCGGGGGCATTGATGGTGGACAGCTTTTCCTTAGCTGCCTCCCGCCGCTCCATGAGCTTCTGGCGGGTAAATTCTTCAATCGAACTATAGCCTTTGGTAGTGACCATGGCTTCGGCCCGGGACCAGAGATAAATCTGGACTGGTTCGCCTACGCGGTTAGAAACCGTTTTTTCCAGACGGGCGACATCTTTGACGGAGATGACTCTGGCCCCGACGGCCTCGACCCGTACCGCCCAAAAACCTGGTTGTGGAGCAGCATCGACGTTGGTAGCAAAGATTTCCGGAATTTTGTCGATCTCCCCTCGCACCGTGTCCTCAATCAGGTCCCGCAGCCTTATTTCTTCCGCGGTTAGAGCCGCAAAGTGAGACCAACCATAGAGAACCCGCCCTTTGTGATCTATTTCATCGGTGGTCATACACCGGGCCAGCAGGCGGATATCAGGATCCTGGAGGCGCTGCTGGATTACCTGCTCAAATTCCTGCACCTCGGCTGCAATTAGTCTCCGCGAGGCTTGGATAGTGGCTAAAATGACCGGGCCCCGAGGGAAATAAAGCATATTAACAAAGATTAATTTCAAATCTGGTCGGGTCTCCAGGATTTCGCGCAGGGCCTGTTCGGCAAGTTGAACCTTCAGGACCTCGGGGTTCAGTTTCTCGGTAAGGAAAAAGCCGTTCAGATTCCGGGCAGTCACCTGGCTGGTAGAACCGGTGGCGCTGATGTCCCGGGCCGAAAGACAACGTACGATCAGTTCAATGGGTTGCTCGATCTCTCGGGCTAGCACCTTCTGGATGTCATCTACCTGGACCGGGGACAGGACTTCGGGAGTCCGGATCGTCGCCAAGATATAGATTTTACCATCATAAACCTGATGGATAAGGTGGTCCAAGGAAGTCGCCGGAAGCCGGGATAATTCAGAGGATAACACCTTTTTGATCGAACTGGTCAAATATCTGTCTTGGACGATTTGCACCAGGGCATGGGTCAGAATGACCGCCACGATAAAGAAGCCGACGCCGGCGATGCTCAGCCGGCGGACTAATTGGCGTTTCTGTTCTAACTGGATATAGGGGGCCAGGCCCGCGAAGAAAAAGGTCGCCGCGGCGACCAGTAAGATGGCTAAAAAATTGGCTAAGAAAAGCAGGAACGAACCCGACGCGCCCTGATAAGCCGAGACGGACAGACATAAACCGGTATTAGCCAAGGGCGGCACAATGGCCGTGGCAATGGCCACCCCCGGCAGGGCCGGGCTCAGGCGTTCATTGACCAGGGCAAAGGACCCGGCAAATCCGGCCAGAATTGCCACTAATAAATCCAATAGATTGGGCTGGGTGCGAGACAGCATTTCCGGGGTAACTTCCACGGCCAGGGGGAGGGAGCCAAAGAGCGCGGCAATGCCGATGGCCACCACAATGCCGGTGCCCTCCGCCCGTATGGCCCGGCCCAACAGCCCGGCATCGCCCCGGACCAGGGCCAGCGCAATACCCAGAATAGGCGTCATCAAGGGAGCGACCAACATAGCGCCGATAATTACCGCGGTGCTGTTGGCCACCAGACCGAAACTGGCGATCAGCGTGGCAGTAGCCAACATGGCATAGAAACTCGTTTTCGGTTCCGAGCCATAGCTGATTTCTTCAATGACCAGGTTAGCCCGAGCCGGGGAGACCTTGAGCCAGGAAAGCCTTTGCGGATCGTAGCGCCGCTCCTGGAATCGAATTAATCCTTTGACCAATCGGTTCCACCCTTTTTGAAGCCCGGGGAATTTCTCTGTTAACTGGTTCAGCCAGTTCCTGAACTGAAAAGATTTATCAGCCATAACTTCCTGCTCCCCCTTTGGCAAAATCGACCCTATCTTAGCTTGGTATCAATATAAACTCAACTATAGTCTTCGACATTTACCGAAATTTTTAGGCTGCACCACCAGCCGCTCCCCTGCCAGTTTACATCAGACCTGGGATTATACGGTGGCACTGGTTTTCAACCTGGGCTCGGGCATAGAACAGCTGCCGATGCTAGTAATATCGATTTATTGGCTAATTTACATAAAAAA
>MUKC01000070.1 GCA_002049795.1 Desulfobacca sp. 4484_104
GCAAATTCCTGACTCCGAAACGCCCTGGATAGATCTAGTTTTTCTGGGTGGTCTGGGCGAAATCGGCCTTAACATGATGGTGTTTGAAAGCGCCGAAAGCCTGGTCATCATCGACGCCGGTATCATGTTCCCAGAAGACCACATGTTGGGCATCGATGTAGTCATCCCAGATTTTTCCTATATCCGGGAACGCCACCCCAAGGTTGCAGCCTTGCTCCTGACCCACGGCCATGAGGACCATATCGGCGCGGTGCCTTTCCTCCTGAAAGAGATGCCGATGCCGGTTTATGGCACTCCCCTGACCCTGGAATTGCTCAAAGAAAAACTTAAAGAACACCGGTTATTAGAGCAAGCCGACCTGCACGTAATCCGGCCGCGTCAGAGGTTGACCATCGGACCGTTTGAGTTTGAGTTTATTCGCGTCGCCCACAGCATCGTCGATGGCGTCGGCTTTGCCCTGACTACTCCGGTAGGGACTTTCATCCATTCCGGTGATTTCAAGATTGATCAGACCCCCATGACCGGGGAGGTCACCGATCTCAACCGGTTTGCGGAATACGGGGAAAAGGGCGTTCTGGCCCTGCTGTCGGATTCAACTAATGCCGAGCGGCCCGGCTACACCATGTCGGAGCGCGATATCGGAAATACTCTGGAAAACCTGTTTCGGGAGGCAGCAGGTCGGATAATCATTGCGGTTTTCGCTTCCCATATCCCCCGCTTGCAACAGATTGTCAAGCTCGCGGCTAAGTTCGGCCGCAAACTGCTCTTTAACGGCAAAAGCATGGCTATTAATGTGCGGATCGCCAAGGAATTGGGTTATCTCAAGATTCCCCCCGAACAAGAGATCACCGTCAGCCAGCTCAAGCACCTGCCGGATGCGGAAGTGGTGATCGTCACTACCGGCAGCCAGGGCGAACCCATGTCGGCTCTGGCCCGCATTGCCCTGGATTCCCATAAACACATCCACATCAAGGCCGGAGATCTGGTGATTCTATCTTCCAAATTCATCCCCGGCAACGAGAAGGCGATCAGTACCGTAATAAACAATCTATACCGGCTGGGAGCCGAAGTAGTTTATGAGGAAGTGGCTGATATTCATGTCTCCGGGCACGCCTCCCAGGAGGAATTGAAACTGCTCATCAACCTCACCAAGCCGCGGTTTTTTATCCCAATCCATGGAGAATTGCGCCATCTGATCAAACATGCCCAGATAACCCAATGCCTGGGGCTCGCGGCACAGCGGGTGCTATTGGCCCACAATGGCAGCCGGTTGCGATTTACGGATGGCAGCGGCCGGGTGGTAGATCAAGTGGAAGTCGGCCGGGTGTTCGTCGATGGCAAAGGGGTGGGCGACGTCAGCCAGATTGTGTTGCGCGACCGCCGCCACCTGGCGGAAGATGGTCTGGTCATTGCCTTGGTGGCCGTTGATGCCCGGGAAGGGAAAATCATCACCGGTCCGGATCTGGTCTCCCGAGGCTTTGTCTTTGAAGAGGAACAGACCCCGATGCTGAACACGGCGCGGGAGATTATTCAGGAAATCGTTTCCCGGGCCTTGACCGAGCCGACTCAGGATTGGCTGGAAATCCAGATCCAAATCGGCAAAGCGCTGCGTAAGTATTTCTTCAAACTCCTGGAACGACGGCCGATGATTCTGCCCCTGGTTTTGACCTTATAGTCCGGTTTTTGGTTCTCTGTTGGCGATTAGATTGATTAATGTAATGCCCTATGCCATTGATTCCAGTTGCCACCAATTCTAGTGGTTTTTTTAAAGCAAGTTTCCATACTTCAGCGCCCTTAACTCCCCCGGCCCCGCCGCAGAGGCCGCGATCAGGACCAGGATCTATTGACAAAGTCGGCTCAGCACATTAATATTAAGTATTATGAAAAACTTAACCAACAAGCGTGGTAAGTTTAGCAAGATGTTGTCGATCGGCAAATGGAGGTTAATCCGTGAGTAACCAGATAAGAACGGTTCTGTTGTTAGGAGCCTTAACCGGTCTGATCCTGTTTATGGGCCAGATCATTGGTGGGAGGCAAGGGGTTCAGATTGCCTTGATCCTGGCGTTAGCCATGAATTTTTTCAGCTATTGGTATTCCGATAAGATTGTGCTGCGTATTTATGGAGCCCAAGAGGTCAGTCCCCGGGAAGCTCCGCAGCTGCATGCCATGGTCGGGGAATTGGCCCGAGAAGCACAGGTGCCGATGCCCAAGGTCTATGTGGTGCCGACCGATACCCCCAACGCCTTTGCCACCGGTCGCAACCCGGCACATGCCGCGGTGGCGGTCACCAACGGCATCCTAAAAATCCTGTCGCCCACTGAACTCAAGGGAGTTTTGGCGCATGAAATGGGACATGTCAAAAATCGGGATATTTTAATCCAGACGGTAGCCGCGACCTTGGGTGGGGCGATCACCTATCTGGCCTACATGGGTCAGTGGGCGGCTATTTTTGGGGGCCGGGATGACGAAGACGGCGGCAGTGCCTTGGGCGCATTGCTGATGGCGATCCTGGCACCGATTGCCGCCATGCTCATCCAGATGGCCATTTCCCGATCCCGGGAATACCTGGCCGACGCAACCGGAGCGCGGCTGTGCCACAATCCCCAAGCCCTGGCCAGCGCCCTAGAAAAGTTGGCTTATGGCAATCAAAGAATTCCCATGGACGCCAACCCCAACACCGCGCATATGTTTATCGTCAATCCGCTGACCGGCGGCGGGCTGATGAGCTGGTTCAGCACTCATCCGCCGATTGAAGAACGAGTGGCGCGGCTCAGGGCCATGCGTAGTTATTAAAACCTTAAAACAGCACTGGAGCAGAATTGAAAAGGGTCATTTGCCGAGACGCGGATGGCCCTTTTTTAACTGTTTTCTGTTTTCGGTTTTCTGTTTTCGGTTTTCGATGGGAAATGATATAAGAGATTCAAAAGTTGATCTCGTTGCTTGTAACATCTGAAAGCAAAAAAATGGCGTCATGCCGGATTTCAGGGCGCACGGCAACCACTCATTGCCTAAGGCTTCAATTAGATTAGTCATTTTAACTGAAAACCGAAAACTCTATTTGGGATTTTAAAGGTGCAGACACGGTTATTACTCATCCTGGGGCTGATCTGGTGGGGCTGTTTAACTCTGCCCGCCGGGGCCCAAGAAAATCTGCTGAACCAGGGGCTGGCTGCTTATCAGCAGCACCAGCACGCTAAGGCCGAAAGGTTATTAGGACAATACCTGAAAAAGCACCCCGCCGCGGCAGAGGCCAGCCGCTATCGTGCCCTGGCCCTGAGTCGATTGGGCCGCAACGCCGAGGCCTTGGCTCAACTGGATCAGGGGCTGAGCCGGTATCCCCAAGATCTGCCCATGCTTTTGGAACGTGCCAAACTTTTGGCCAAAATGAAACAGAATACCCCTGCCATTTCCGCCTTTACCCAGATCATCACCCTGGATCCCAAAAACGCCGAAGCCTGGAAGGAGCGGGGAGCCCTTCAGGCCCAAGAGGGCTGCTTTGCCGAGGCCCTTAAGGATCTTGACCGGGCCGCGGCACTGAATCCCAAAGATGTCTGGGTTTTTAACCACCGCGGTATGGCTAAATTTTGCCAGGGGGACTACGAGGGGGCGATAGCGGATTTTACCCAGGCCATTCAACTGGGGCCGGATCTGCCCCATGCCTATTTTTTCCGCGGCAATCTTTATCTCTACCATTTAAATCAGAAAGATAAGGCCATCGCCGATTATCAGCAGGGGTGCCGTCTGGGCCACCCGTTATGCTGTAGCGAATTAGAGAAACTCCAGGTCGAGGCCACCCCCAAAAACCAGTAATATGCGGCTTAAAGGGCTGAGCCGCCAGGGACCAGATCGGTGAGCCGTTCCGGGTGGCTGTAAATATTCATTCTCCGCCCGCGGACAAAACCGGCCAGGGTAAGGCCCCACTGTTCCGCCAGCCGGATGGCCAGATGGGTGGGAGCGGAGACCGAGGCCAGGATGGGAATCCCAGCCCGCACCGCCTTAAACAACATCTCATAGCTGACCCTGCCGCTCAACAGGGCAATCTTATCGGTTAGGGAAAGCCCTTCCCGCAAGGCGCGGCCAATGACCTTATCCAAGGCATTATGGCGGCCGACATCTTCGGCGCTGAAGATAACCTCGCCTTGGACCGAGGCAATGGCGATGGCATGAGTAGCGCCCGTTTGCCGGAAAACTTCCTGTCGTTGGGGCAGCTTAGCCATCAGGGCAGTTAAAATCGGCGCCGAAATGCGTGGCTCAAAGTTGACGCTCGGCAAACGGCTGAGGAGTTCGGCACTACTTTTCTGGCCGCCCCCAAGGCCTTTTAACACCCTCATCGGCAGATCCCCGTCGGAGCCGCGGGCCTGAGTCGCGGCGCGCAGACCGACTTCTACGCAGGCCCAGGGCCGGTCTGCCTGGGGTTCAGCAGCACAAAAATTTATGGCCCTGATATCCTCGATACCATCGATGACTCCGGCGGTGAATAACCAGCCCAGGGCCAGGTCCTGTTCCTGGCCGGGCAAGCAGAGGAAATCTTGATAAAATTCACCGTCAATTCTAATCGCCAGCAACTGTTCCGCAGCTACGACTTCTTCTGCAGTGCTTAGTTGTGAAGCAGAGTATTTTAAAACCTTGGCCTTAGCGATCCGACCGGACATGGTCTTATTCAGTTCTTAGTTTTCTGTTTTCTGTTGAAATGATTAATATAATCCATGCCTTAAATGATGAGTTGCTTGCAGTTGCATAGGTTATTGTTATTACTTGAAAAACTTTGAGGAGGCAATCAATTGCGCCCCTACAGTCAAGCGAGGTTAAGTACCTACAGTCAAGCAAGCTTAAGTTTTGAAAGCCACTCGGTGCCGATCCCCATTAAAAGGGATAGGGCGGACTTTAGCTCCGGTGGCCCATTCCGGGCTATGACTGTTTCAACTAAAACGACCAATTAAAACTACCAACTCATTCCCCACCTACTTTTTCTCCCGTTTGAACTGTTTACCGGCCTCCCAGGGAATCCCGGCATGGGCTCCCACGGTCCAGTAGTTGTTGTCGGGCATTGAGAGCAGCAACGGATTCAGCTTCTTGATGTCGGGTTTGCCGTCGGTCAGATATTGTTCCTCGGTGTAGGCCCCGACGATTTCGCCCAGGAAAAGTTCATTACTGGGCAGGGTTATGGTGTCGATTACCCGGCATTCCAGACATAGCGGGCATTTTTTGATCATCGGGGCATTTTCCAGTTCGCCGTAGAAGACCTCGAAAATACCTGATTTATCGGCCACCCGTCCGGAAACCATACCGCAGTAATCAGTCTCCGTTATCAGGTCGGCACTGGGATAATTGACGCTAAAGACCCCGTTTTCTCTAATCCCCGGCGCGCTGAAATGCCGCCGGTTGATCGCCACCGCCATAATCGCGGGTTTATAATTGACCCGGGCCAACCAGGCCACGGTCAGAAAATTGATCCGGCCGCCGACCATCGCGCCTACCAGGGCCAGGGGCATGGGATAGGGGCTAACGTTGGTGCCGATATTAATTTTCTCCATACTAAACGTCTCCTTTGCCGCAAGTTTGTGGTCCCGCCGACCCGCAGGGGACAGGAACCGACGGGGTCCTTGTCCTCAGAACCATATATCAACTCTCTTACCGCTCATCCCCAGCGCAGTTTGGTGCGCAAGATTTCAAAATAACTTTTCGAAGGCGATTTCACCAGCCGGATAGAGCGGGCGGCTTTGCGGATCTCCACCCGATCCTGGGGTTGCAAAGCCAACCCGATCTGGCCGTCAAAAGTAACATAAACATCCCGGCTTTTGGTGTCCATGGTGACCGTGATGGTTACCTGATCGGGTAAAATAATCGGCCGGTTGGTCAGGGCAAACGGGCAGATGGGAATCAGCGTAATCGTCTTCAGGGTCGGATAGACAATCGGCCCGCCAGCCGCCAGGGTGTAGGCCGTGGAACCGGTGGGAGTGGAGACAATCAGGCCATCGGCCCGATAAGTGGTCAAATATTGATCGTCAATGAAGGTATCCAACTCCACGATCCGGGCCAGCGCCCCTTTATTGATCACCACATCATTGAGGACACACTGTTGCTCCAGCTTTTGCCCGGCCCGGACGACCGTGGCGGCCAGCAACATGCGTTTTTCAATGACAAAATCGTGCACCAAGACCTGTTCCATGACCGGATAAAGCTCTTGCAGGGCGATTTCGGTGATGAACCCCAGGCCGCCGACATTGACTCCTAAAATGGGGATGCCTTGTTGGCCATAATGCCGGGCGGCGCTGAGCAAGGTGCCGTCGCCCCCCAAGACCACGATTAACTCGATATCGGCCGTTAGACTGGGGATGGCGGGTTCAGGTTCGTTTTCAAACAGCAGGGCCTTTCGCCCGCGGGCCGCCAGCCAGCTCTGCAACTCCGCCCCGGCCTGATAGGCATCAGACTTATGTTTTTTGGTGATAATGGCCAATTGTTGAATCATCGACTCAGCTTCGCTCAGATAGGGTTGGCAACCAACTGTAACCGGATCAGCAATCAAGAGCCACAATAGTTACCGGTGATAGCTTTTTGTGACCGCATCACCGTTGACAAATATCATAGTTTCTTATATTTATCAATCTCGGAATACAGTTCGGATGAAGGAGAAAAAGAAAGTGGTTTTGGCAAAACGCATCGGGCAGATTAAACCCTCGCCCACCTTAGCGATTGACACCAAATGCAAGGCCCTGGCCGTCCAAGGCGTGGATATCGTTAACTTTGGCATTGGAGAACCAGACTTTGACACCCCTGATAATATTCGCCAGGCCGCGATTTCGGCCATCCAGGAGGGGTTCACCCGCTATACCGCGGTCGGCGGTATCCCTGATTTAAAAGAGGCAATTATCCAAAAATTTAAGCAAGATAACAATCTGGATTACCGGCCCGAGGAGATCGTCGTCTCCTGCGGCGGCAAACACTCGCTCTATAACCTGTTCCAAGTCCTGTTTGAACGGGGCGATGAGGTCATTGTCCCGGCCCCTTATTGGGTGTCCTATCCACCCATGCTGCTGTTGGCCGAGGCCGTGCCGGTCATCGTCGCCACCCCGGAGGACAACGGCTTTAAACTTACCCCGGAGAGGTTACGGGAATGTCTGACGCCCCGCACCAAAGGCCTGATCCTGAACAGCCCCTCCAATCCCACCGGTTCGGTTTATACTCGTGAGGAACTGGAAGCCCTGGCGGAAGTGATTTTAGAACACCATCTGTTCGTGATTTCGGATGATATTTATGAAAAGATTCTGTTCGATGGGCAGGAGTTTGTCAGTCTGGCGCAGCTGGACCCGGAATTAAAGGCCCGGACCTTTGTCCTGAACGGCGTATCCAAAACCTACGCCATGACCGGTTGGCGCATCGGCTATATGGCCGGGCTGGAAACGGTGATCAAGGCGGTAACCAAGATCCAGAGCCAGAGCACCTCTAATCCCAATTCCATTGCTCAGAAAGCCGCGGTTGAGGCCCTGCGCGGGCCCCAAGATTCGGTGGCGGCCATGGTCCAGGAATTCGCCTGGCGTCGGGACGATATCTTATCCCGCCTGGCGTGGTTTTGGGGAAGATAATTGTCTGCGCTTTTCCTATGCTACCTCGCGGGAGCGCATTGCCACTGGATTGGAACGAATAAGGATAGCCTTAGAAAAGTTAGGTGACTTAAGGGGTTAGGTGTCAGCGCGACCGGCCATGGTTGCCGGGCCGGCGCGCTGCACGCCTCTGAGGGTTCACTTACTACTGGCACCCCGCTTGGAGGCCTTGAGCGGATTCAGTTTGGCCCTCTGGCCGCCGTTGTTGCCGCTTTTCGTATGGGTAGCCATGTTACAGTTGCCATGTCGCCATTTCATGGCCGGATCCGGACTGATCATACAATAACGCCCGGTTTCCAGATCCAGAATCCGATCGCAGCCCTCACATTTGTCGATTATGGGGTGGCACTTACCCCCGTTGAACGTACAACCTTTCTTGCTCATGAAGGGGCACGCATACCCCGCCTTGATGGTTACACAGTCCATGATGATCATCCCCCTTTCTATGGGTTAATTAAATTTACCAAATTTTTTAATTTTATAATGATCAAAATTCCTTTGTCAATAGCATTACATCCAAAATATCCCGGCTGGTAGATTTGGTCAATCCTAACTGATAGATAAGAGTTTTGATAAGGCCAGCGATTACTAAGAAGCTATTTCCTCACCTATCACCCTGCCCTTCCCCAGCGCCCAGAGCGCCAGCCATAGAAAAAATATATTACCAGACCAAGGGCCAGCCAGATCCCCAGACGCAGCCAGGAATCAAAGGGCATGGAGAGCATCATTCCCAGAGAGGCCAAGGCCCCCAATAGGGCGATGGTTTTACCGGCCGGACAGCGGAAAGGCCGGCGGGCCTGGGGCTGGGTATAACGCAAGATCAACACTCCCAGGCAGACAATGAAAAAGGCGAACAAGGTGCCGATATTACACATAAAGGCCAATTTCTCGATAGGGGTCAGGGCGCTGCACAGGGCAATGACGGTGCCACAGACCAGGGTCATGACATGCGGGGTGCGATACCGGGGATGGACCGCCGCGGTCCAGCCGGGCAGCAAGCCGTCCCGTCCCATGGCAAACAGCACCCGGGGCTGGGCCAAAAGTAATATGTAGAGTACACTGGTTAGGCCGACCAGCGCCCCTACCGAAATCAGCCCGGCGGCCCACGGGAGACCGATGTGGCGAAAGGCACTGGAAAACGGGGCGCCGGAGTCGATCTGGGCAAAGGGCACCATGCCAATTAATACCAGGGCCACCAGAATATAGATAATGGTGCAAAACAGCAGGGAACCGATAATGCCGAAGGGCACGTCGCGGGCCGGGCGGCGAGCTTCTTCGGCGGCGACCGAGACCACGTCAAACCCCAGATAAGCAAAGAACATCAGGGCCGCGCCTTGAATAATACTAAAGTGGCCAAAAGGGGTCAGGGGCGACCAGTTCGCGGGGCGCACGTAAAAGGCGCCGATCACCATAATAAAGAAGATGATCCCTAACTTGACGGCCACCAACCACCGGGCCACCAGGGCATTCATTTTGGTGCGAAATACCAGTAAAATAGCCAGCAACATGATGATCAGCGCCGCAGGCAGATTGAGCAC
>MUKC01000071.1 GCA_002049795.1 Desulfobacca sp. 4484_104
AAAACAGAAAACGGTATTATACACCTTAAATAAAAAGCTCCCGGCGTCTAGACGTCGGGAGCCACGCGTGGATGGAAAACCTCAAAGATTCTTAGGGCCTATCTTGCTTCCGCCGGCGGGTTGCCAGGGCCAGGCCCAGGACGCCAGCACCCAAAGTGAACAGTGTGGTAGGTAATGGGACTGCGTCAATTCGGCAGTAGCCGGTGAGGGACGCAATATCCCCATTGGGGGTGAGGGTAAAGGAAACAGTTTCCCCAAATATCGCCAAAGGTCCGTTAGGACCAGCCGCGGGACCAAAAAGATGGGCACCATAAACATATAGAGCACCCGGGAATGTTGGTCCAAATACCGCCGCCGGCCCTACCCCCCAGGTAAAGCCATCGGCAAAGTTCACTTGGATGTCAGGCTGATTGAAGGGAGTAATTGCCACGCCCACTGGATCGGCGGTGAAGTCAGTTAACCCCCCTGAGATCGAGGCGTTTACAATGGTAGGGACATTTCCTAGCGCAATGGGAATGGCCAGCATAAAGCCGAAGTTAAGTGGATTGGCGGTGGGGTTAATTGCCGTTAATCCCCAGGCAATGGCGGGATCTGGATTGGCTAAGCCATTTACTTGAATCGAGGCGCCCCCACCATTGCTAAAGGCACTGGCAAGATTATAAGCCTCTTTACCATCGACATTCACCAAACCCATGTCAAATACTTGGAAATCGCCGCCGATCTGCAGCATTATCTGCCCCGGCTCTATAGTATCTGCCGACGCCGCTAAGCTCAGACCCAGGACCAAGAATACGACCAGCATAAAGGCTGGTATCTTTCTCATAAAACCTCCTTCTCGACACTATGATTCCCTTTATCGTCCCGGCTCTACCCTGCTTACCCTCAAACAGCTTTAAAGGTTTCTGTTAACCACCGCCGTGCCCTGGTAAATTAGCCTCACCCCTCTTCACCGGGAACATCTGAGAGCCCCACGGCCGCTTAAAATCTAACTGATTATTTTCAGCTTTTTTCTGCCGGGATCTTAGCCTGATAACAGTAGCTACCACCCCCTTTTTGTTCTCAAGTGTGCTCGTCCGCCTGCTTTCGCGGGCACACTAAAAAATATTAAAAAATCATCATATATAACTCTTTGAAATTACCCAATTCCATCGTTTACTAGTAGTGCAATAAATAAGCCAATCATTTTAATCGATTAACTACATGATTTGTTTAGATAAATCGAAAAATAACCTTTGTGCCTAATCACTGCTCTGTTCACTAAATTGAACATTAAAGTTTCCGCCAGGAACGCTATTCCTGATCCAGGTTAAACAGGCGGCGGATATAGTTAATCTCTCGGCTAGTGTCTTTGGGATGGTGGTTGCGTTTCATGTAGAGGATGGGGTCATGCAACAGTTTATGAGTAATAGATTGGGTCAGAACCTGCAGCGATTTGATCTGCGCCGGGGTTAGCGGCCCCAACTGACTTAAGGTCTTTTTCAACTCGTGCTGGCAGATCTGATCGGCCTTTTTCTGCAGGGCAATGATGGTGGGATAAACCGCCAGGGATTCCCGCCACTGCAAGAATTTCAGGGCCTCGGCGGCGATGATGCGCTCCGCCCTGACCGCCTCTTGCTGGCGATAGCGGCGATTGACTTCGATAATCCCCTGTAAGTCATCAATGTTATAAAGATAAACGTTGTCCAGGGTATTGATCTCGGGATCCAGATCGCGGGGCACTGCGATATCAATCAAAAACAGGGGCTGTTGTTTGCGTAGGCGCATAGCCTTCTTAATCTGATCCCGGGTTAAAATCTGTTCGGTCGCGCCGGTGGAGCTGATCATAATATCGATTCTCAGCAACTGACATTCCAGCTCCGCCAGGCTTATGGCATCGCCCCTGAAGCGCCGGGCCAATTTCAGGGCACGCTCTAGAGTGCGGTTCGCCACGATGATTTGGGAAACGCCGTAGCGTTTCAAATGCTCTACCGCCAACTCGGCCATCTCCCCGGCTCCCACTAACAGAGCAGTTTTATTGGTCAAAGTGCCAAATATCTTGCGGGCCAGTTCCACTGCGGCATAACTGACGTTGACTGCCTGGCAACCGATACCGGTCTCGCTGCGGACGCGTTTGGCCACGAAAAAGGTCTTGTGGAGCAGCCGGTTGAGGATGGCGCCGGTGGCCTGTTGTTGGGTGGCCAAACGATAGGCCTCTTTCACCTGTCCCAAAATCTGCGGTTCCCCCATCACCATCGAGTCCAGGCCGCTGGCTACGCGGAACAGATGTTGCACGGCCTCGCCCTCCTGGTGGATATACATGATGCGTTCTTGTTCCTCTGTGGGGAGATCGGCCAGATTGATCAGGAAAGTTTGCACCCGGGGAACCGTTTTCGGGGGATCAGCGGTGGTAAACAGCAC
The DNA here is from genome assembly GCA_002049795.1 of Desulfobacca sp. 4484_104. Lineage (GTDB taxonomy): Bacteria > Desulfobacterota > Desulfobaccia > Desulfobaccales > Desulfobaccaceae > Desulfobacca_B. The sequence goes on from MUKC01000071.1 coordinate 2,398, forward strand.
CTCCACCCGGTTGCAGGTGGAATAAAGCAATACCTCCTTCAGGCCCGCCAGATGCCTTAGTGCCTGGTATCCGGCGCTCAGATCTTGCAGGCCCCCGGCCAATTTTTCCCGGATTTCCAGGGGCGCGGTGCGATGATTGATACCCAACAAGACCAGATTCATGGCTGACGGACAAAACTCTCAAAACTGTGGTAGCCTTGCAGCCACAGATTGGCACCCACAAAAGTCACCACCAGCACCAAGAAGCCGATGATGGCCATCAGCGCCGCGCGTCGCCCCCGCCAGCCGACGGCCAGGCGCTCGTGCAATAGCGCGGCATATATCAACCAGGCGATCAGGGTCAGAGTCTCCTTGGGATCCCAGCGCCAAAAGCTTCCCAGAGTGTATTGGGCATAAATCGAACCGGTGATAATCCCGGCGGTCAGTAAGGGGAAGCCGATGGTCAGGCAGTAGTAGTTTAAGGCGTCCAGGGCTTCCAGGGACGGCAAGCGGCGATAGAAGAAGCCGAATTTTTTGCTCTTCAACTGATGTTCCTGCACCAGATAAAGTATGCCACCCATAAAGGCCAACGTAAAGGTAGCGTTCCCTAACAGGGCGGTAGCGATATGAAATGACAGCCACAGACTCTGTAAGAGCGGTGCCACCGGGCCGGGCTGAGGCAGAATCAAGGAGCCGGTCAGGGTCAGGGCCGCCAACGGCGCCACCAGGGTCCCCAGCACCCGAATCGGATGCCGCCAGGTAAGGAATAGAAAGGTACCTACCAGGGTCCAGGAAAATAACCTCAAGGCCTGCCCCAGGCTGGCTCCCGGAAAGTAGCCCTGCTCCATGACGGCCAGGATCAGGTTCAGGGTATGGAGCATCCACCCGCCGCCCATTACCCAGACGCCATAGCGATAGAGCCGCTCTTGCTGGATGAGCAGATAGGCCAGCCAGATGGCGGTGGCGCCAAAATAGCTCATCAGAACCACGGACAGGATCAGGGTTTCCATCCGGCTGCCATCTTAAAACAAAAGAGTTGGTCCATTCCGTGAGACTGCTACCGTCATCGCTCAAGGCCGGGAGAAAGCCAAACTCTGTAAGCTATTCAAATCTTCGGGAGGCAAAATCGGAGCCAGCAGCTCTTCTAAAATGCCTTTTAGCCGCGGCCCATCCTGGGATACCAGGGCTTCCCGCAACGGGCTGTGTACCAGCCGGTTAAACAGCGGCAGGTTGTCGGGATGATCGCGGCGCCGGGACAGGACTTTACCCCGAATCGCCCCCAAAAACTCCAGATAAGGCCCATACTCAGGCCCAAAATAGTCCTCTAACTCCTGGCGCAACTTTTTGGCCAGAGCCGGGCTTAAACCTCCGGTGCCGATGGCTATGGTCAGTTCCCCGCGGCGCAGACTGGCGGGGACAATAAACGTACATAAGGCCGGGGCATCAACGATATTTACTGGCAACCCCCGTTCCTGGGCGGCCTTACTGATGCGCTGGTTGAGTTCGGGATCATCGGTCGCGCCGATCACCAACACCATGCCTTCTAGTTGATGGGGGGCAAATTCGCCTTTCAGGTAGCGAATGGCCCCCTTTTGCCACAAGGACTGCAAGCCCGGAGTGAGCTCTCGACTGACCAGGGTGACCTGAGCCCCAGCTATTAGTAAATCCTCCACCTTGCGTTCGCCGATGGTCCCGCCGCCGACGACCAGACAGGGCTTATCCACAATATTTAGAAAAACCGGATAAACTTTCACCTTATATCCCATTTAATGATCTTGTAGCCAATTTATCAAGCTTATCGGCGCAATGCAAGGAGTTTCCGAGGCCTGATGCAGGGCCGGACGGTGGTCTGAATAGCGGCTTTTTAAAAAGAAGTTTTGCGGACGCAAGCAGAATGAAACTCAGGTCTATTTCCCGGCTCGGCGTGGCCAGAGGCTCAGATAGGCCAGGCCCAGGTACTCATGCCAGGCCGCTTCCATTGTGGTTAAACAGTCGCCGGAGGGGAAATAATCCTTATAGGAATAATCCTTGCCCCCGCGCAAGTCAGCCGGGGCCGGAATCGGCCGCATTCCCAAAAGCTGGAAAATACGCATGGCGCGGGGCAGATGTGTCGCCGAAGTGACCAGCAAAAAGGGGGTATCTTTAACCAGGGGCTGGACGCCGGTAGCATTGGAGTGCGTATCGATAGCCTGGGTCTCCGCTACCAATTTGTCGGCCGGTACGCCCAGACTCTGAGCAAAAGCGACCATCAATTCCCCCGAACTCTTGTTCACATAGGGTAATTTTCCGCCGGTCATGATCAAGGTGGGACGGCCGGAGAGCAGGTGAAACAGGCGAATGCCTTCCGCCACCCGCAGGGCGCTGGCCTCATCCAGTTGACTGGTCGCCGGGACGTCGAGATTATACCGGACCCCACCCGCAAGCACCACGATATATTGAATATCGGTGAACTCCGTGATGCTGGTGATGGGCTGATAACGGTTTTCCAAGCGCTGCACCAAATAATTGGGTAAGGGCTGGGTAGTAAACAGATAAAAACCTATCAGCCCCAACGCCAGGAACCCCAACCCCCTTTTTCGTCCCTCTCGTGCCAGAGTCAATTGCAAGAATCCATAGCTCAGGAGCACAAGTACGATAACTCCGGGTTGCAGGAGCAGGCCGACGATTTTTTTTAGAGCAAACATGACGTTAACATACCTGGTGGACGGCGTTAATGTCAAGCGTAGTTTAACCAGGCCGACCCATTGTTAAAGTCCTTGGTGCTCCTTGACTTCTGTCCCGGTCTTCCATATGATAAAGATTATCAATCTGGCATTGTTGAAAGTATTTGATGATGTTTGCTAGGCTCCTGGCCAGACTAGGCGATCTGTTTCTAGGCCTGTTGCGGGAATTAGGTGAGATGGCCATGCTGCTGGTCAATTGCCTGCTGTGGTTGCCCCGCCCGCCGTATCGGATCCGCCACTTCTTTGGCCAGTTAGAGTTTATCGGGGTCCGATCCCTATTCATTGTGGCGCTCACCGGGCTGTTTAGCGGTATGGTGTTGGCCCTGCAGGCCTACTACGGCTTCCGCAAGTTCGGCGGCGAGAGCCTGCTGGGCGGAGCTGTGGCCCTGTCCATGACCCGGGAAATCGGACCGGTACTGACCTCCTTGATGGTCACGGCCCGGGCCGGGTCGGCTATGGCTGCGGAATTAGGCACCATGCGGGTGACCGAGCAGGTGGACGCCCTGTTGGCCATGGCGGTCCATCCGGTGCATTATCTGGCCTTGCCGCGTGTCTTGTCCGGCCTGATCATGGTGCCGTTGCTGACCGTGGTGGATGTCTTCATCGGCATTCTGGGAGGTTATTTTGTCGGGGTGATGCTGCTCGGCATCAATCCCGGGACCTATATGCAAAAAATGGTGGAAATGGTAGTCGCTTCCGACCTCTATAACGGTCTATTTAAGTCTATGGTTTTTGGTCTATTACTGGCGTTGATCAGTTGCCATCAGGGGTTAAAGGCGCGGGGCGGGGCTCAAGGCGTGGGTTTGGTGACCACCCGGGCGGTAGTCTATTCCGCGGTGGCGATCCTGATCGTGGACTATATGTTGACGGCCCTGTTGTTTTAAGCGGCCCTTTAAATTAAGCCCATGCATCTAATCCGCCTGGTGGATGTCCATAAAGCGTTTAACGGCCTGCGGGTATTGGACGGCTTGAACCTGACCGTGCAGCAGGGCGAGATTACCGTCATTTTAGGACGCAGCGGCACCGGCAAAAGTGTGCTGCTCAAGCATCTGATCGGTCTGATCCGCCCCGACCGCGGCCAGGTGCTGTTGAAAGGGGTGGATCTGGCCCGCCTGCCGGAAAGAGAACTTTTTTCGGTCCGCAAACGGTTCGGCTATCTGTTCCAACATGGGGCTTTACTAGATTCATTAACCATTGGCCAAAATATCGCCTTCCCGTTACAGGAACATACTAGCTGGCCCCGGTCTCAGATTGAGGAAGTGGTCACCACCAAACTGGCCCAGGTGAGCCTGCCGGGAGTAGAGCATAAAATGCCGTCTGAGCTTTCCGGCGGGATGCAAAAACGCGCCGCCCTGGCCCGGGCATTAGCCCTGGACCCGGAAATTATGCTGTTTGATGAGCCGACCACGGGACTGGACCCGATCACCACGACCACCATCAGACAGTTGATTGCCGAGACAGTCCGTGGCCTGAAGCTCACCGCGGTGGTCATCAGCCATGACATTGAATTGGCCCTGGCGCTGGCTGATGTTATTGCCTTTTTGCACCAAGGGAAAATTTTAACTCAGGAATCGCCCGTCAGCTTTCAATTATCGCCCTTGCCGGAAGTGCAGCAATTCCTGAAGGGGGAGCCGGATTAAGCCGGTCAAGAAGATAATACTGTATTACTTAATTGAATAAATATAAACCCTGTAGGGGGTGACCCGACGGGTCGCCCCTACACAAAAAAGGCCAACAATTCAGAGGAAATTGCGGCGGAGGCTTTATGAAGGCAAAATCGACCTGGGGTCCGGAGGTTAAGGTCGGCATCTTTGTGCTGGTGGCCTTATTGCTGCTGGCCTACATGAGCCTGAAAGTGGGGCGCTTTGCCACCATCGGGTGGCGAGCCGGTAAAACCTACTATGCCCCCTTTGCTTCGGTCTCCGGCCTGGTCCTCAATGGCCAGGTGGAGGTCGCTGGTGTAGAAGTCGGACGCATCAAAGATATCACTCTCAAAGACCACCAGGCCCAGGTTGAATTGCTGCTCCAACCCGACCTGGAGCTCCGGCAGGATGCTCAGGCCACCATCCGCACTAAGGGTATGTTGGGTGAAAAATTTATCGAACTTCATCCCGGCACCGCCGCGGCGGCGCCCCTGGAGGCGGGCGGCACGATCACCGATACTCAGTCAGCAGTGGAGTTTGATGAGGTTCTGCGACGGGTTCCGAGTGTGCTGAAGGATATCCAACCCATCCTGAGCGATGTCCGGGCCATCAGTCAGAGCCTGCAGCGGGTGATTGGCACCGCGGAGGGTGAAGCTTCTTTAAAGGAGATGCTCGATAATTTTCAGGCAGCCAGTAAGTCATTGAGTCAGATCGCCAAAGACCTGGAACAGGGCCGGGGTACCCTGGGCAAACTTCTCAAGGAAGATCAGCTTTACCGCCAGGTCCAGGGGACCATGACTGAACTGGAATCCGCCATTGCCAACCTTAACCGCTTTTCTACCAGGCTGGCCCAGGGCCAGGGCACTCTGGGCAAACTGGCCAACGACGATAGGCTTTATGACCAGGCGCAACAGGCAATCAATCGCCTCAACCGGGTAGCCCAGAAGATCGATCACGGTGAGGGCACTTTAGGTAAGCTGGTGAACGACCAATCTCTCTATGACGAAACCCAGAAGGCGGTGAAAAACGTTAACCAGGCCATGGAAGGCATCAAAGAACAGACGCCGATAACCGTGCTCGGCACCATTGGGGCCACGGTCCTGCGCTAATCGGCAGACATGACTGTTAGCACTGCCACGCCCTCCGGTTGGCGGCTCCTATTTGTCTGTCAGGGCAATATCTGTCGCAGTCCGATGGCCGCCGGACTGGCCTCCCAGATGCTCCCGGCCGGCAGCTATGTAGATAGCGCCGGCCGCAATCCCTTCGGCGACGGTGCCACCCCAGAGGCCATCGAGGTCATGGCCCGCACTGCCGGGATCGATATTTCGGGTCATTACCCTAAGCCGGTAAGCCAACTTGACCTGTTGCAGTTTGATTACATCATTGCCATCGACCCGCAAATATTCGCCTTCCTGAAACGGTACTGTCCCCTCGCCAGCGCCAGATTAATCAGATGGAATATTGCTGATCCCTACCTGGGCGGGATCAGCGCTTATGCCCGGTGCTTTCAGGAGATCAAAAGCCATTTGGAAAAATTTCGGGCTTGGTTAACCGAACAATCTGGACCATAAAAATACCAAGTTCTTATTCAAATGCAACAAACTCATGGCTTAATACATTGATTAAATTAAGTATTTCAACAGAAAACAGAAAACTAAAAACAGAAAACGGTATAAAGCCATGACCGTTGAGCAGGATCGTGCTGAGGGGGCACTGCCTTATCGTCCTCTGCCGCAAACTATCGACGATTTAAAGGTTCCAGATATTTTTCTGGCTAATCTGGTCCTCAAGCATTGTTTCTACCTAGATGTCTTCAAATTGGCGGATTTAGAGGAGCGCTTAAAGCTGTCTATCCCTATCATTATGGAATTGTTGGATTATCTGAACAGACAAAAATACATCGAGATTCTCGGGACTGACCCCTATCTTAACACCTTTACGACTACGACTCTAAATTTTCGCTATGCGCTGACCACCGAGGGGAAAAAGCGGGCCGCCCATATCTTGGAGTATGATGCTTATATCGGTCCGGCCCCGGTGACCCTGGAGGATTATTGGGACCAGGTTACGCGTCAGAGTATTAATGGTGGTCACACCGGAACTGATAAATCAATTAGGCCCCGCCCTAATGAGCGGCAAACCCCTATTTCTTTATGGTCCTCCAGGCAACGGCAAAACCACCATTGCCTTAAGGTTAGGCCAGATGTGGGACGATGTAATTTTAATCCCCTATGCCATCTATGTGGAAGGGCAGATTGTCCGTCTGTTTGACGAGATGATTCATCGCCCGGTGCCGGCCCCCGGGTCAGACCCGGAATTAATCGACCGGCGCTGGCTGCGGACCGTCCGGCCGACGGTAATTGTCGGGGGCGAACTAACTTTGGATATGCTCGATCTGTCTTTTAGCCCGACCCTGAAATATTACGAGGCTCCCCTGCAATTAAAGGCCAATAACGGCATGTTGATTGTGGATGATTTCGGGCGGCAGCATATTGCCCCCCACGAATTACTCAACCGTTGGATTATCCCCATGGAGAATCATCAAGATCTGTTGTGTCTGCATACCGGCCAGAAATTTACCATCCCCTTTGACCTTTTTCTGGTCTTTGCCACCAATTTGGAGCCCACCACCCTGATCGATGATGCCTTTTTACGACGCATCCGTTCCAAAGTCAAACTGACCGAGGTAAGTCGCGAGCAGTTTATCGAAATCTTCCGGCTGGTCTGCCAACATTACGAGGTGCAGTTTGACCTCGAAGCCGTGGAATATTTGGTGAATACTTATTATGCCGACCATCAACGCCGTATGGATGCCTGCCACCCCCGCGACCTGGTGGAACATATTTTAGACCACTCGCGTTTTCATCGAGTAGAACCCACGCTATCTAAAGAAAACCTGGATCGGGCCTGCAACACCTACTTTGTCTACTGATATAATTCTGTTCTGAAAATGTCTCTTGTGGGGCACGTCCTACGCGCCCAAAATGCTAAGGCAACTAACCGGCCGTCTGCTCAAGGCCGTGACGCAGCCCAGCTCTGGTCTCCACGCGTCGTAAAACCCACTTGGTCAACTCCACCGTCGGGATGATGGTCAGGCTGACGCCCAGAGCAATCAACCAGTCCTCAAAAGTGAGCGGTATGGTATGGAATAACCGGGCCAATGGCTCCCATTCCACTACGGCGGCCAATAAGGTCAGAGAAGACAGCACCGCGGCGATCAGCAAGCGGTTTTTAAAAATTCCGACTCGCCCCAATGAAAAGATTTCCGAGCGACAGTTGAAGGCGTTAACCATCTCGATGAGCACGATGCCCACAAAGGTCATGGTCTGGGCCTTGACCAGGATCAGCTGGGGATCGCTATAACCGCTGGGATTCCAGTAGTAATAATAAGCAAATAGCGGCAACAACACCGCCAGCAGATGAAGGGGAATAACCGCCAGCAGGGCATTAACGGGCCGGGTGAACAGGCCCTGCTCCGGGGGCCGCGGCGGACGTTGCATAACATCGGCATCCTTGGGATCTACCCCTAAGGCCAGGGCTGGCAAGCCGTCCGTAGTCAGATTGACCCAAAGGATCTGGATGGCGATCAAGGGCAAGGGCAGCCCCAGGAAAAAGGCCAGCGACAACACCAGGATTTCGCCGATATTGCAGGTCAACAGAAAGATCAGATATTTTTTGATATTATCGAAAATCACCCGGCCTTCCTCGACCGCGGCCACCAGAGACGCAAAGTTATCATCGGCCAGGATCATGGCCGCGGTCTCCTTGGTGACCTCAGTGCCGGTGATGCCCATCGCCACCCCGATATCGGCCCGCTTTAAGGCCGGGGCGTCGTTGACCCCGTCCCCGGTCATGGCGACAATCTCCCCCTGACCTTTGAGGAGGTTGACCAGCCGCAGTTTATGCTCCGGGGCCACCCGGGCAAACACCGGGGTCTGGGGGAGAACCGTCAACAATTGCTCATCGTTAAGGCGGCCCAGCTCTTTGCCGGTGAGGACCTTAGCATCTTCGGGATTCTCGCCCAGCAAACCGACCTCCCGACCAATGGCCGCGGCTGTGGCCGGATGATCGCCGGTGACCATGATCACCCGGATGCCCGCCCGACGACATTGCGCTACGGACTCCACGGCCTCGGGCCGGGCCGGATCGATCATGCCTACCAAGCCGACCCAGGTCAGGCCGCTTTCGATGTTATTCTCATTATACTCCGTCAGATCGTCCGGCAAGGAGCGGTAGGCCAGTCCCAGCACTCGCAAAGCTGCGGCGGCCATGGCTTCGGCCTGGTCCAGGATGGGCGAGCGATCGGCGTCGGTTAAAGGCTGGATCTGGCCCTGCTTGAGTTGCATCTGACACTGGCCCAGCACGCTTTCCGGAGCGCCTTTGACATAGGCCACCTGCCCTTCCGGATTCTGATGCACGGTAGTCATGCGTCGGCGTTCAGCGGAAAACGGCACTTCGCCCACGCGCGGCAGTACCTGGCTTAGTTGGGTCAGGTCCAGACCGGCCTTGCGACCCAGGACCAGCAAGGCTCCTTCGGTGGGATCTCCCCATACCGACCAACTGCCGTCGGTCTCCTTCAGATTTGCGTCATTACAGAGCAGGGCAATTTGGGCCGTCCGGTCCAGACTCGGTAACTGATCCGGAGTTATTGGTCGGCCCGCCACTAGAAATTCCCCCTGGGGCAGATAACCGCTGCCGCTGACCTCTACCTCGGTATCATCAATAAACAATTTTCGGACGGTCATTTCGTTGCGGGTCAAGGTGCCGGTCTTGTCGGTGCAGATGACCGTGGTACAACCCATGGTTTCCACCGCGGGAAGCCGTTTGACAATGGCATTGCGGCGGGCCATCTTGGTGGTGCCGATGGCCAGAGCGCCGGTAACCACGGCCGGCAAGGCTTCCGGGACCGCGGCCACCGCCAGGCTAACCCCCCAGATAAACATTTCCAGCCAACCATAGCCCCGCCAGACCCCCAATAAGGCCGCTAGGGTACAGATAATCAGCGCAATGACCCCCAACAGCCGACCGATGCTGGCCATCCGCAGTTCCAGCGGAGTTTTTTCCTGGGGAATTTCGCCCAGCATCTGGGCAATCTGACCAAAGGCGGTGTTCATACCGGTGGCGGTCACCACTGCCTGGCCCCGACCATAAGTAACCACCGTAGCGCCATAGACCATACAGGTACGGTCGCCCAAGGGGGTATCCGGGTCGCTTACCGGATCGGTGCTCTTCCTGACCGGAGTCGATTCCCCGGTCAACGGGGCCTCCTCGGTCATCAGGTTCATTTCGGCGATTATCCGGGCATCAGCCGCGACCCGGTCCCCGGTATGGAGCACCAGCAGATCACCGGGCACCACTTCCCGGGCCGCAATCATCAGTTCTTCGCCCTCCCGGATGACGCTGGCGGTCGGGGCGGCCATTTGCTTCAGGGTCTGCACTGCTTTTTCCGCCCGGTATTCTTGACAAAATCCTAAAATGGTGCTGGCCAGGACAATAGCCAGGATGACCATCGCATCCAAGGTCTCGCCCAGCGCTAAGGAAATCGCCACGGCGATCAGCAAAATGATGATCAGGATGTTCTTAAACTGGCCCAGCAACAGCCCCAACAGGGAAATCTTGGTACCAGCCACCAACTCGTTGAAACCATAACGCTCCAGACGCTCTGCAGCCTGGGCGGCCTCCAGACCCTGGGGACTGGTGTCCAAGGCAGCTAAAACTTCTGATAGGGATAAGGTATGAAAATCTGGGGTAGCGTCATTTTCTGAGTTCATAAGACCATAGACCTTAACAAAAAGTTTTTATAAGAAAATTCAGACAGGTTTAATCAACCTATCTATTTATCATTATCTGTCAACCGCAACCAATAAAAAAAAGGACTGTTAAGATCTTTCACCAGTCAATTAAGTTGAACCAGCCGCGCAAATTGCGTTGTCAAGTGGGCGATGGTAATGGTATGATATCAAAAACTTGCAACTTCTAGCTCTGATAATCTGGAGACCTGTAGATGAACGAGGCCTTTACCCGGTCCGAAAAATTGGCGGGGCTGTTTCTGTTCTTGACGCTGCTGATTGCCGTCGCGGCCCTGCTGGTCATTGGTCAGGGTAAGGCCTGGTTTAAGTCGCAACGGACCTACCTGGTTAAATTCAGACAGGGTTATAATCTGCAACCCGGGTCCTCGGTCAAGATGTTTAATACCGAGATCGGTAAGGTCACCAATCTGCGCATCAGCCGCTTGACCGACAGACTTGAGGTAGTGGTTACCATCAGGGTGCTGGCCGAATATGCTGATCTGATCTGCCAGGATTCGGTGGCCGAAGTGCAAAGCCCTACCCTGTTTGGCAGTGAATATCTAGAAATCAGTCCGGGCTCTCCCGGTAAAAAACCCCCGATAGCCGAATATGGAACCATCCCTTCCAAAGAGCATAAAACCTTAGCCGATTATCTAGAAGAGTTTCAGCCTGAGGACAGTCTCCGCCGGGCTAAGCAGATATTAATTAATATTGCTTATCTGACCGAAAAACTAAAAATCCACGAAAAGAAGTTACTGACTTCCTTAAACAACTTCAACGAGGTAATGGCCAGCGTCCTTGAAGCCAAAGGTTCGCTGGGAAAATTACTGATGCAAACCGACTTTTATGGTCGGCTGGAACTATCCCTGACGCGTCTGGAAAGCGTACTCAAAGATGCTGCCCAAATTACCGGCGATCTCAAGAACACTACTCGCGACATGCCCGCCCTGGCCCAAGCAGTAAGCCAAGAGGTGCAGAACGTTAAGAGTATCCTGGCGGACATCAAGCAGGGCAGCCAGGAATTTCCGGAGCTCATGGGCTCAGCCTCAGAAGCGGCGCGGGGAGGCACCGAAGTGGTAGACGCGCTCAAGGCCAATCCCTTGATTCGCCTGACCCTGCCCAAGCAGCCCCCGAGCAAGACCATCCATGTGGAGCCTCGGAATGTCCCTTAAGTTCTGGGTGCTACTCGGTCTGACTATTTTGTTGGCCTATGGCTGCGGTGCCGGTCCCGACCCCTATGGTCAGCAGGTCAACCGCACTACCACGTTGGCGATTCAAGGGCAACAATGGTTTTCCCAGGGAGATCTGCGGCGGGCCGCCCGGGATTTTGGCCGGGCCTTGGAAATCAGCCAGTCGATTGATTATCCGGCCGGGGTGGCGCAGCAACTCAATAATTTGGGGGCTGTGGCCCTGGAACAGGGAAACCTGGAAACCGCCCAGGAGCTATTCAACCAGGCCTTGAGCCTTAACCAGGAAATACCCGATTGGGCCGCGGCCAGCACCAATCTAGCCAACCTGGCGACCATCGCCCAAAAATCCGGGAACCTGGCCCGGGCCGGAGAATATCTTCAGGCTGCCCTGGCCGCCGCCGAACGTTCGGGTGCCAATACGGCCCGGGGCCGCATCCTCTGTCAACTGGCCAGTTGGTATTTAGCGCAACAGGATCCGGGAAGCGCAGCGGTGTTGCTTACCCAGGCCCGCCCCCTGGCCACCACTCCGGCCCTGCAGGGTACCTTAAACCATCACTGGGGCCGTTTGCGCCTGAGGCAAGGCAACCACCTTGCGGCCCTGAAGCATTTTAATCAGGCCCTGGCCGCGGATCGCGAGATTTTGGAGCGCGCCGCCATGGCCGCCGACCTTTTCGGCCTGGCTGAGACTTATGAGGCTCAGGGTGAGCTGGACCAGGCCTTTTATTATTATAGCCGGGCCTTTGATGTCTATGCCGCACTGGGTAAAAAGGAGACTTCAAGCGAAAAAAATCAACCCGCATCATAAATAGTAGACAAAACTAAGGAGGGCAGCCATGGATTATCAAGCCGCGGTTCTGCAACTGAAGGAAGACCTGCGTCTGCGGACCGAACCCTTGGGAGTCAACTTTTTGAATTCACCAGCGACCTGGGCCAGGTTTTTTCCGTCATCGTGTTCTTGTCCGGCGTACTAATGCTCCTGATCACGTTGCCTTTTACCTTTATCACCTTTTTTTATGCCCCCTGGCTAGAAGCGGAAGATTACTACCCAGACCCCTATTGTCACTAATGCCGATCTGGATGAATCCATTGACATTTTACATCTGGCCGGAAGCACTTACGTTTACCAGTTCATGAAATTGCTGGGGCAAGCCCTGGCCCGCCGCGCCCTGGCGAGCAGCTCCCGGGCCAACATCATCGGCCGTTTCGAGCAGTTGGTCATCGCCGAGGTCGAAGTGCGCCAGGGTGAGCAATGGTATCATCTCCGCACCGCCCTTACAGGCGTGGCCGGAAAAGTGCTCCAGGCCACCGGAGTCAAAATCACCGCGCCCGTCCGGCCTCAAGAGGACAATGCGGTGCCAAGTGAAATGCAGAAGGGTGGATACCCCGGCCTGAAGCTATCACCAGGCTTGATCTATTCGGGCGAGATAATGTACTGTTCATCTTTCTCTAGCTTGACGTGCAGTACTGGGCGGTTTTTGAGATCTTCCAGCTGGGAGACTTCAAGCTTGAGCAGGAGAGCGACATCCTCATTTGGGGTGATGGTAGAGCAGCTGTTGCGGCGCTCCCCCTTTATGCGGACAAACAATAAGTTATAGTAGGTCCAGCCGATCAGCAGGAGGACAATGATGAGCGTGATCATGCCGCCATTTTTTAGGATTTTGATGAGTTCGCTATAGCCCTGATCCCCCAAGATAAAGCGTTGCATGGTCTGGAAACCCAAGAGCCATAACAACAAAGTGACGAGAGGGAGCAGAATATAGACATATACCGCCCAACAAACGATGGTAATGAATGATTCAATAAACCAGCGCAGGTAGGATTTGAGATCGTTTCTTATGATAACTTCAGGGTATGGATTCCTCGGTCGGGACTCTGCCATTTTACGGTTATCCTCGAACGCCGCCAGAGAACGTTAATGACCCCTTTCACTGCCGCCAGGGCGCTGATGATCCAGTAGGCGGCGGGATACCAGATCACCCAGAAGTAATAGGACAGGAAAGACCTCTTTTCATAGCGGCAATCAATCATAAAACTGGTAAGGAATTCCAACAGGCAGGCCAGGCCCAGTACTGCGCCGAACCAGCGGGGCAGGAGGGGATTATAATAAGTAGTAATATTATCATGGACCGCAACCACAGTGGGACAGGTAGTAGTGAAAAAATAGAAGTTGCAAAGGTTATCAAAGATCCCAAAAATTATCCACAACACCACCAAAAAGCTAAAACAGTAAGCCCACAGGACCCCGGTGAAGTATTCCATATAGACCGGCCACAAACGTCGGCATTTAAAATCCAACCAGATATTCCAGTGTTTTTTGAGAACCTCGACTCCGCCTTGGGCCCAGCGCACCCGCTGATGCCAGAGGCCACCCAGGGTTTCCGGGACCAATACCCAGGCCAGGGCCCGGGGTTCGTAGCGGATATCCCAGAAATGCCGCTGTAGTTTCCAGGTAATGTCAATATCCTCGGTTACCGTGTCGCCATCGAACAGGCCGCTATGCAGCAGAGCGCTTTTCCGGTAGGCGGCGAGAACCCCCGACACGGTGAGCAGCTTTCCCAGAATACGCTGAGTTCTTTTGATTAAACCGATAATATTGGTATATTCCCCCACCTGAATCTTGCCCAATAGGGAGGTGCGATTGCGGACCCGGGGATTGCCGGTGACCGCTCCTACCCGGGGGGAGGTGACCAGATGCCAGACCATCCACCGCAAAACATCCTGGTCAACCAGGCAATCGGCATCGATGGTCAGGAGAAACTCTCCTTTGCTGAGTAGAATGCCAATATTCAAGGCCTTGGCCTTGCCACTGTTGGGTTCGAGATGAACCACCCGCAGCCAATCACCCTGCTGCGCGGCCAACCTGTTCAAAATCTTGGCGGTCGTATCAGTGCTGCCATCATTAACCACAATCACTTCATAGTGAGGATAATTTAAATTTTCCAGGCTGAGGACGATTTCCTCGATGACCACCTCTTCGTTATGGGCGGGAATGATTATAGAGAAAAAAGGGTAATGTATTAGGCTCGGGCAGCTCCCCCGTTCCCGGCGCAAGCTGAAAATCATCCCCCCCAGCATCCAGGTGATGCTCATGTAGAGCGGATAGAGAAAGACAAAGTAACCGATGATATCAAGGAAATACATTGATCTGACCAGGTGGTAATAAAGCCAGTAGTAACTTGCACTGTAACCCCCTTAGTGTTTTCTTGATAAATCGGTTCAGCGAACCAAAAACATTAACCCGCTTCTGGATAAGCAATCTGACGGCAACTGTCTAAGGGGACGGAGGGCAAGTCTATTTAGTGGACTTCCCACTTTAGGCCTCTGGCCAGGTCCACATTTTATATTTATTAATTATCCCGCACCTCCCCTCGTCCTGAGATCATCAGAGAGACTTTATCGATCTCGGGTTTATTGAGATACACATCATCCGGGTAATAAGCAAGGTGCCGGGCACCCTGGGCTACCAGGAAACGCAAATCTTGTGTAATACAGCGGGAATTGAGCCATTTTTTGTGCTGCCAATCGTAAGTTTGGACCTTGAACACTACTTTGTCCAGGGCTCCGAAGTTCCGGGTCCGCTCTACCAGCCGGGCATACCAGGATGATTTATTTTTTATTTTCTCCATTCTGGTATAAGCCATGATCACCGTATAATCATAGGACGCCAGAAAGCTGGCGAAATTCTGGGCGAACCATTCCTGGGCGGTGGGATTTAGGGCCGGTTCGCTGTAAATGTTGCGGGCCACCTTAATCTGGGGACGGTAGCGTCGGACGATGGCCGTCAAGTGATTAATAAACTCGTTTAGGACCTCGGTTTTACAGTCCAACCACTGCCCGCGCCACGGTTCTTCCCGCACCATACCTGGCTGGAGTTCCCAACCATAGCGTTTGGCAAATACTTCCAGAGCTGCGGGGTGAAAATCCTCAAAATCATTAAGGTAGGCGTCGTCCTGGAAAAGAATGCCGTCGAAGTTGACATGCATAGCCAGGTCCTCAAAGATCTTGCCGACGATCCCTAAGGTCTGCGGGTCAAAAGGAGACAAACGGCGATACCAGGAGGTAGTGATCTGAAGCTGCCCGTCTTTATACTCCCGGACCTTGAGCTGGTCGTTGAGGCGCGGATCAGGAAGCTCATAGCTCAACACCGGCATCCAGGCAAAGACTTTAATGCCCCGGACTCGCAGGCGATTGACGGCGTGGCTAAGGAAATCCATCTCCACCGGCAACACTCGATTGTGAAAATAAAGTGATTTTATATTGCCCGAGCCATCGCGATCTGCAAATCCCTGCATAAAGACGGTGTTGACTCCCAGCGCCACCAGCCGCTCGATGAGCCGCCCCAGATTATGATTGCTTTGGGCATAGGAGCCCGGCTCAACAATGGCGTCCAGATCCACTTGGGCCGCTCGCATCTGGACCACCTCTTTAAATTGGCGGGCCAGCTCCTCCTTAAACAAGGGGGCCCAGTATAACTGCGGCATCATATACAATCTTTTTACCCGCCAAAGATCCCGCACTTGGCCCAGACCGGCTTGTAAAGTCAATATTATCTTGAACCCCAGAGAGGCTGCTTCCTGGAGGCCCAGCTCATTGTAAGCCCCGTAGGGCCAGGTAAGGATATAGGGGTTGCCCCCGACTTTTGATTGCAGCATTTCAATGCTTTTGGCCAAATCAGTCCGCACCCGGGTTCGAAATTCCGCTTCGGTCTCGTAGCGCTGGGCCTCGGGAAAATAGCGAAACGTCTCCGACGCCGGTTCCACATTGCCCGCCGGATTGGCCTGAATATACTTATGCTGGGCATGGGTATGGGAGGCGATGGTGACCAAACGTGATGCCCCGACTTCCCGCAACTGCTCCCAGCTCATCAATTTTTTAGTCCTATAAATGCTGGCTTGCGGGTTATCAATCCAGGAGGTGACGACGGAGAGCACGGCGGGAATGTTATAAAGCCGCAGCACTGGATAGACAAAGGTATAAAAGGACTCATAAGCGTCGTCAAAGGTCAACAACAGCGCCTTGTTGGGCAGGGTAGCATGGCCCTGCGCCGCCGCCAACAGGTCCTGCGGGCTGACAAACGTAAAGCCGTGGGTCTTGAAAAACTCCAACTGCTTCACAAACTGCGATTGACTGATGTCGTCGCTGACCATCTCTGCTTCGGGAATATCATGGTAGGTCAGGGCGATAAAAGTCTCGCCGGCCTGAGCTGACGAAGCACTCAGCCAGGGAAGCGCCAGCAGCACAGCCAGCACCCTAAAAATATTTACGGAAAGTAAAATACGTTCCCAAGACATGGGTATACTCACCAGTATAGACCCTCAGGTCATACGACACGTTCCAGGTCAGACCAAAGGTCTTAGAAATATCCAGAAGCTGTTCATAGGTGATGCCGGCCACCGGATAGACGGACTCTTTATGTTCTTTTACGATGCCCCCCCGGGGATAAAAGCTGGAACGCCATCTGGTATCGTAGCGACAGTAATGCGTCCAGTGCACTGTGGGAGTTAACAGCACGGCGTAGCTATAGAGCGGGCTGAAATAAGACACATCCTGGTCGGTATAGCGCAGGTAATTTATCTCGGTGCCCAACCACAATTTGACTTCGGGATGGTTAATCACTTGCCGGTTAAGGCGCAAGGTTGCCGAGGGATTTAAGTTATCATCGGAAAACCAGTTGACCCCAAAGCTCAAACTGCCTTCCAACTGGTCGCTGGCCACATAGCGCAAGGCCAGCAGCCCGGTTTTGGCCCGCATGCCCTCGGCTCGGGCCCGGATGGGGACGTTGAGACTAAAGGAATCGAATTCCGCCACAATGGTCAAGGGATCAGTAGGCCACCAGCGGACCTGGGTAAAAGAACCGAGATCCCGGCCCCGGGTATAGTCGAAGGTGATGGCCTGCCGCCAGGCCAGTTCCGGATGCAAAATCCAATCATAACCCCAGTTCAAACGGTCCCAACTGAACTCCAGAGATTCCCCCCGATCAAACTCCGAGGAAATATACTGCCGTACGATTTGGGTATAGAATTTAAAAGTAGGGGAGTAAGGCACCTCCAGAGAACCGACGGCGTAGTATTCGGTAGCTCCCTGAAATTCCTTAGTGAAATATACGTCGGGAGAAAAGAACAGCGAGTCTTCCACCCGGAAGGTGTCCATCAGATTTTGAACGTGGAGATCGGTGGGATAACGGCAGTAAAGCTGGCGGGCCAGGGCCCGGGCCTGGTCCTTCTCATTCAGGGTGTTTAGGGTCCAAGCCTTACCTACCAGGATCCCCTTGTTGAGCGGATGAATGGTTTCACATACCTGGAACTCTTCCAGGGCCCGGCGGGGCCACTGGCGCCAGAGGTAAACATGGGCTAGGCCGGAGCGGAATGCAGGGTTCAGACCGGCCTCTTTTACCGCAACCTCAAAATGCTCCTGAGCCTCTTGCAATTTGTCCTGATAGGCCAAAAACCAGCCCTGATCAGTGATCAGGCTCTGTTTTTCTTCGATGTATCGTTTTTGCCTTAAAATCGGAGCTTTTTTATCCCTGACCAGAGGTCTGGTCTTAGCCAACAGATCTTCCACCTGAGTTAAGGTCTTGGCCGCTTGGTCCCACTGGCGCAACTCCACATAGCAGTTATACAATCCCACTAGAGACTTTAGCGGTTCCCCGGGATCTTTCTTTAGGGTGATTTTATAAAAGATAACCGCCTGTTCCGGCTTTTTTAGATATAGATAAGCATCGGCCAGCGCCCTGGTCGCCCAGTAAGGAGTTGGTTTGCCAGCCCCTTCGAGGATGGCGTATTGCTCCAAGACCTCGGCCATCCGCTCCTTTTGCCGCAGGGCCACGATATAATCACTCCGGGCCCGATAATTGTCCGGATTCCGGGCCAACTGGGTTTCCAGTATCTGGATAGCAAGATCGACTTCTTCCCACTGCAGGCGTTCTACAGCCTGGTCTCCAGTAATGGTAGCCAGAAGTTCAGGATCTTTGACTCCCTGAGACGTGGCTAGCTGCTCGGCCTGATAACTGGCCCCCAAACGGGCCAGGAGAAATACCCCCATATAGTTGACCGTCTCCGCCGGAATCAGACCACGCCTCCGGCTCTCTTCCCAGGTCTGATAGGCGGAGAGGAAATCCCGTAACCGACAACAGGAATAGATTAAGCCCTTGAAGGCCTCGGCATCGCTGGGATCATAAGTCAGAGCCCGGGCGTACAGGGTCCGGGCCTGGGCAAATTTACGCTCTTCGTAGAAAGCCTTGGCAATGTTGCGAGACACATACCTTACCTGCTGCAATTCTGTTTCATGCCGCCGGTAGTAATCTACTGCCTGGCGATATGCCCCGGTCCACACCAGACAGACCAGGTAATCAGCTTTCAGGTGCACATTATCCTGGAGAACCGCCAGCGCTCGGCGGAGCAGCGGCAAGGCTTCTTGATTCTGGCCCGCCCGGATGTGCTGCAAGGCCTGATCATAGTCTACCCAGGCTTGGGCTACTGCCCCTGGCTGGGCATTGACCGGTGTTGCCAAGATGGGCAGCAAAAAGCATGCCTGGATACCTACAAACAACAGTAGGCTTAGTCTGGCAAACAAGCAATAAATTCGGGCCGATGGTTTCATCATATTAAAGGTTAAATATTATGGACTTTTATTAATTATTTTGTCAATTATTTTATACAAATTT
Organism: Desulfobacca sp. 4484_104; assembly: GCA_002049795.1. Classification (GTDB taxonomy): domain Bacteria; phylum Desulfobacterota; class Desulfobaccia; order Desulfobaccales; family Desulfobaccaceae; genus Desulfobacca_B. The sequence goes on from MUKC01000071.1 coordinate 21,385, forward strand.
TTTTATTAACCATCATTATTAAATATTTCGAACATTATTGGTTAACTTATTACTTCATTACTGTAGATTAGAGCACAGATGAGAGAAAATCCATGACTACGAGCCCCTCGTTACACGCAACTAATGCACTCCATGTCAAGAGAGGCTCCCATCAGCGCTCCCTGGTCAGACCGGACGTGCGCTTTTCCGGCACCCCTCTGGATCAATATAGCTGAGACCCCTTGCCTGTGATAAATTACTGTAGGGCGGGGAGGGAAAAAAAATGGTAACCGTTCAGGCCGCCTTTGAATTTAACATGTTTACTGGTAAGCGCGAGGGTGCGGATTGACCAGTCCGATGAGCATTAATCGCTGCAACCATATACTCCACGATGTTGCGCTCTTGTTGCCGCAGGGTGGCGACTGTGGTGAGGATTCTCTCGGTAAAACGGCAGCCCTGGGCGCTCTGATTAGCAAAGCAGCCTTTACGCCACAGGACGGCGC
>MUKC01000072.1 GCA_002049795.1 Desulfobacca sp. 4484_104
GAAAAGACGCGCCGCGGCCCGACCTTGGGAACCAGGATATTGGGGGTTTCCAAAAATAGCCGGGCTTCCGGATGGGCCAGCGACCGTACCCTGATTAAGAAATTAAGGGGGTCGGGGAAATGTTCAATGACATGCGACCCCAGGATCAGGTCGAATTGGTGGCCGGTTAACTCGATTTCTTCAAACCGACCCGTGATGATGCTAAGACCTGCTGGCAGGCGTATGCCGCCTGTTGCGGGTCGGGCTCCACTCCCAGCATCTGCACCCCGTGCTGTTGCAACGTTGAGCTCAGGAGGCCCAAACCGGCGCCGACCTCCAGACCTTGTTGGTCCGGCCGAACCCAGGGATGCAGGAAATCAAACTGGTAAGCGGTGCGGCGTTGCACCCGCCGCTGATGGCGGGGATTGATCGGCTCGTTGGTGTGCAGTTGCCGCGGGCTTAAGCCCAAGGCCAGTCGGTCCTGGTCTTCGATAACCGGATTATGATAGACTAAACCGCAACCCTGGCACAAAACTGTAGTCACCGTTAAGCCGTGGCGGGCTTTTTGTTCTACCTGGCGGGTCTGGTCCTGCTCACATAAAGGACAATTTATCGGACGCATACCATTGCTCGCTTGGACCGAGCAGGGCTGACAGCAACCGCTCTATGCCAGACTTAATCAGTATCCTTACCGCAATCCCAGCTCGACTTAGACCAAATTATGCTCTTGATGTTTGGTGGCGATACTCGCGGCCAGATTATCCAGAGCCTGATAATCTGCCGTTTTCGGCACTCCCTTACAAATTACCGGATCCAGAATTTTGACCTTGAGATTGGGCATCAGGCCGGCGAGGGTTTCCACTGCCTTACCGCCCCAGCCGTACGAGCCGATAATTGAGGCAAACTTCAGTTTAGGACGCAGGGCATTGGCCAGAAACGCGGCGTAAACCGCCAGCGGATGGGGTCCGACCAGCACGGTCGGAGTGCCGATAACCACGGTGGCCGCGTCCACCAGGGCCATGGCCAACTCCCCTAAATCCGCAACCACTAAATTGAAAGGCATGACTTGGACCCCTTGTTCGACCAAGGCGCCGATCAAGTGTTCCACCATTTTAGCAGTACTGCCGTGCATGCTGACATGGGGCAACACCACCAGGTTGCGGGGATCAACACTGACCCAGTCTTGATAAGCTCCCATGATAAACTGAGGGCGCAGATATATCGGGCCGTGGCTGGGAGCAATCATGGCAATATCATATTTGTTAAGCTTTTCCAAGTTCTTCTGAATCACTGTGCGAAAGGGCATCATGATTTCGGCAAAATATCGTTTGGCGGATCGGTAAATATTTCCCTCATCCGCATATAAATCACTGGTAGCCAGGTGCGACCCGAAAAAATCGCAGGAAAATAAAAGCTGTTCCTCCTCCAAATAGGTCACCATAGTCTCCGGCCAGTGCACCCAGGGGGTATAAATAAATTTAAGCGTCTTATCTCCCAGGCTCAGGATATCGCCGTCCTGAACCGTGATAAACCGGTCTTCGGCGATCTCCAACAGATCAATAAGCATGGTCTTGCACTTCGGATTAGTAACGACTTGGGCCTGCGGAAATATTTCTAAAACCATCGGGATAGAACCAGAATGGTCCTGTTCGGCATGCTGGGCGATGACATAATTAATGTTGTCGATTTCGGCCAATTGCGCCCGCAAGACCTCCGCCCGGCTGGGATCAACCGTATCGAGCAACGCGGTCTTCTCGGTGCCCTGGATTAAATAGGCATTATAACTGGTGCCGTCCGGCAAAGAAATGAGGGCATCAAATAACCGTCGGTCCCAATCAATGGCCCCCATCCAATATACCCCGTCGCTAACTTTTCGGGCTTTCACGCTCTAACCTCCTTTGACCTTAATCTTAACGTCAGATCATGCCTTTCCCTAACAATATCTCTTTTACAAATTTTGTCACTCCAGGGGCCGGAGTCAATGGACAAGCTAGTTGTGGCACGGCTTAGTTACGGCAGCCTTAAGGCCAAAGAGGAGCTTCCGGATGAGAACTACTGAGACAGCTCCTGGAGCCGCTGCCGGACCGGTTCGATATATTGGGCACCCTGGCTGGGAGCATATTTAAGATAACTTTTGTAAGCCCTTATGGCATCCGGGCGGCGGCCTGCCTGTTCGCAGGCCAGCCCCTTGTTAAAATAAGCCTTAGCATAATTAGGATCTAGACGGAGGGCTTCATCAAAATCAGCGATGGCCTTAGGCGTCTGGCCGTTTTTCACGTAAGCTACCCCCCGATTCAGATAGGCCGTCGTTAAGCGGGGGTTTAAGCGAATTGCCTGATTGTAGTCGCTGATGGCCCGGTCCATCTGACCTTGGCCCCGATAGGCTACTCCGCGATGATTGTAAGCGTTGGCATCCTTGGGGTTTAGCTTGATGGTCTGATTGAAATCAATGATGGCCTGGCTATATTGACCCTGTTTGATATAAGCCACGCCGCGATTATAATAAGCTTCGGCCGCATCCGGATTTTCCTGCTGGGCCTTGGTGAATTCGGCAATCGCCAGGTCATATTTACCCTGGGCGGCATAATCAAGCCCCTGCCTGACATAATCCGTGGCTGATTTCCGGTTTACAGTGGGGCTTTTCTGAGCCTCCGCCAGTTGTTCAACCACATGCGGTTTGGGCTCGGAATTTTTCCACCACCCACAGGCCATAAACAGATTCAGGCCCGCTAGCCATATCAGTACACAGAGGCTAATTTTTAATCGTTTCATTGTTTATAGGGTTTTTTCCCCTGGGAGCGACCCGGCGGGTTGCCCCAACAGTTAAAACATGTTTTCTAGCGTTATCCGGTCAGCACAATCCCGGCATAGCCCACAAAACTATCGCCGGGGCGGATGTCATAACTGGTATAGTAATCGACCAGCCGGGCCTGGCTAGCCCCTAAGGCCTTAGCCGCGCTGATAGCCGCGGCCACCGCGCCCGGACTGCAAGAGCTCTGATCTCGCGCCGCGGCCTCGAGCACCCCTTTAGCGTTTAGGGCCAGGGCCTGGTCGATAAAATGCTTGTCATTGATCTCCTTGACCCATTTGACCGCCGCGGCGCCATAACCCTTGGGAGCCCAGCCATAGTTGGGGCCATAATGGGTGAGGTCAGCGGAGCCGAAGGCCAGCAGGCTGAGGTTTAAATTTTGCGCGACCTCCACCACCGCCCGGCCCAGTTCCAGCGCCTGTGGCGATTGCGGGGCGCGCAGGGCGAGCAGTTTGGCCTGGGGGAAGAAATGTTTGACAAACGGCAGTTGGATCTCAATGGTATTGTCACCCGGATATTCTTCCTCAAAGCGCAGCCGCTCCCGCAGCGGACCCAGCATTTCGGTGACCACGGGTATAGTCCCGAGCGGCGTCTCCCAGCCGTCGTCGCTGACCATCAGGGGGGGAGAAGCGCTGCCCAAATGACCGCCAAAGACGCAGACCACTTGGGGCTGCAGGGCCTGAGCCGCCAGATAAAAGACCTGGGCCGCCAGTTTGCCGGAAAAGTACCAACCAGCGTGCGGCATGATGCCCCCATAGACCTTGGTTCCGGCCGGGAGGCGTTTAACTCCACGGATAAAATCGGCGATCTCTTCCTGGCAGGCGTAGGCTGAACCCGGATACCAACCTACCGGCAGTGTCCGTTGCCGTACTCCCATAATGCCCTCCTTCAGACTGGAACTCTAGATTGGAGAAAAAGGCGTTGAGGGCAAGCCCAGCCATCCCCTCCACGTCTTAACTCAATCAATATGGATATGTTTGATCAGAAATTCCTCAATCTTGCCGTTAACCTCCAGAAAGATCGGGACATATTCTTCTTCTTTGGGAAAGGCCTTCTTGAACTTAATATGATAGCTCTCGCCGTGCATGGTAACAATGTATTCCGGCATGTGGTCGCCGCTGGCCGGACGCTGGACCTCGATTTCTTCGGTGTGATCGAACACACTGACGAACAGGGTCTGTTTGTTGTTTCGCAGCGGACCGATGCCTTCCATGCGGGCCGTGACTTCTTCACCTTTGAGGATCATGCTTAATCCCCGGGGAATGGCTGGCGGCAGCCGGACCGGGCCTTTAGAGGTCGGGACCGCCGGGGTCGGAGGAACCGGCGCGACGCGCTCCGCCGGTCTCTCGACTTTGAGGCGAAACAACCGACTGGCCTCTTCGGGAAACAAGGAATAGGTAAGCACATCCTCTTCCCGGGTCAGCCCGGGGACTTGACGTAGGGTGCCTTCCCAGCCTGGCCCGGCGACGGCCTGGGCCGCGGCCATGGCTCGACGCCGCAACTCATCATTGGCCGGGGTGTAAAGCCGACCATAACGCCCTTGAATCAGGTCCCGCATATCAGGGGTGATGGTTTCGTAACGCTGCCGCGCAAAGACATTCTCCACGCTCTGTTCGCCGACGATTTCCAAAATTCGCCCCTTAAGCGGCGGGAAGCCCAGGTCCTCCCAAACCTTTTTGGCCTCCTTAAAGGCCACCTGCTGGCGATCCCGGGCCTGACGGCCAATCAATTCTTCGCGGATAAACTCCTTTAACGGCTCCGGGAGATAACCCGCGGCCAGATAACCCCCTGATCGTTTCGGGGGCGGTTCCTGGTAGTTATACTGGCGTTTTACTGATCTGATATATTGGGAAATCTCGTCTAGAATGTCTACGTCTAGATGCGGATCGTAGAGGGTGCCGCCCAGGGAAAACACCAGAGATTCGACCGCCGGCGGTCCATAGGGCCAGGTAAGGGCCGATAAGGTGGTATCCACCAGCTCCGCCCCGCCGCGGATGCCTTCCAGGTAGGAAGTCAAGGCTGTCTGGTGGTTGTCATGCAGATGCAAGCGCAGGGGCTGGCTAAAGTATTTCCGATAGGAAGCCACCAGGCTGGCCACCTGATGCGGGGTCATAACCCCAAAGGAGTCATTGATGCAAATGGCGTCGGCTCCCAGACGGATTAACTCCCCGGCCAGCCGGACATAATCGTCTAATTTGATATGCGGATTGAGCGAAAATAACAGCGTAGCCTCGACATGTTTGCGCAGTTCCTTGCCGACCGCAATCGTTTGGCGCATATTTTGCAGATCGTTTAAGGAGTCATAGATCCGAAAGATGTCAATCCCCAGGGCCGCGGCTTTGCTCATGAATTTGCGCACCACCTCTTTGTGGTAGGGTTTGAAGCCCACCAACATCTGGCCGCGCACAATCATCTGCAACGGGGTATGGTGCACCGCCCGCCGCAACTTCTTCAGGCGTTCCCAGGGGTCTTCTTGCAGGGCCGTGAGCGCGGCATAAAAAGTGGTGCCGCCCCAGCAATCGATGGAGTAGAATCCGGCCCGATCCAGCAATTCGCCCAACCGGATCAGCTCTTCCAGATGGATATATTTCAGGACAAAATCCTCGATGCCGTCACGCAGGGTGACATCCGAGACCTTGACCGGCAAAAACATAGGCTTTAACTCTGCTCCGCATAGAATGAATTCAACTCAAAAAATAAGGCCGCGGCGGCAATATAAAAAATATCCCAGGGTTCTTTGACATCTTCGTAGCTCAATTCCTGGATCTTGTTCTCCATGTATTCGGTGGTAAACTGGCCGCTCTGGAATTCCGCATCTTGCAGTAACTTTTTATACAGCGGGATAGTAGTCTTGATGCCCCGAATGAGATATTCATCCAAAGCCCGTTGCATCCGCTGCACCGCTTCCTCCCAGGTATTGCCCCAGGCGCAGAGCTTGGAAATCATCGCATCAAAGTACGGCGGCACCTCATAACCGCCAAAAACACAGCCATCGATGCGGATGCCAAACCCTCCGGGTGACTGGTATTTGGTAATCTTGCCCGGTGAGGGGAAAAAATTGTTGCGCGGATCCTCGGCGTTAATCCGACACTCAATGGCATGACCGCGCAGGCTCACCTCTTCCTGGGTCAGTCGCAAGGGCTCCCCGGCCGCCAGCCGGATCTGTTCCTTAACAATATCGATACCGGTTATCAACTCGGTGATGGTGTGCTCCACCTGGATACGGGTGTTGACCTCTAAAAAATAATAATTAAGCTGGCGGTCAACTAAAAACTCGACCGTGCCCACCGAATGGTAGCCGATCTGCCGGGCGGCGCGCTTGGCGACTTCCCCCATCTCCGTGCGTTTTTCCGGGGTCAGGACCAGAGACGGGGCGATTTCGATCAATTTCTGGTGCCGGCGCTGGATGGAACAGTCCCGTTCCCCGAGATGGACGATCCGGCCATATTTATCGGCCATCAATTGAATTTCAATGTGTTTGGGTTCCGAGACGAATTTTTCCAGATAAACCGTCTCATCGCCGAAAGTCTTTTGGGCTTCGCTGCGGGCCGAGCTTAACCCCCGGAGCAACTCGTCGTCGTTGTGGACCAGGCGCATGCCGCGGCCGCCACCGCCGGCCTTGGCCTTGATCAATAACGGATAGCCGATCCGGGCGGCCCAGTAAGTGGCCACGCCCTCGCTGTCGATAACCGGAGAGCCAGGAATAATCGGTACTCCCGCCGCCTCCATAATCTCCCGGGCCTGGGTCTTGCTGCCCATGGCCCGAATGGCCGAGGCAGGGGGACCGATAAAGGTGAGGCCGTTGTCCGCGCAGGCCTGGGCAAAGCGCCAATTTTCAGCGATAAAACCATACCCCGGATGGATGGCGTCAGCTCCGGCCCACTTAGCCACCTTAATGATCTGTTCGAAATCCAGATAACCGGCAATCGGCCCGGGCGTTACCAGGATGGACTGATCAGCCTTTTGAATATGCAGGGCGCTGGCATCCTGCTCGGTAAAGATGGTCACCGTCGGGATCCCCAACTCTTTGCAGGCCCGGATGACCCGAATGGCAATCTCCCCGCGGTTGGCGACCAGAACTTTATTAAACATTTTTTGAATTTGCCCGCTAAGCCTAAAACTAGGCTAAACTATTCATTTTTCTTTGATGTTAATATATTTTCCACGCGGCGTCAAGGCTTATGCCAGGCCCGGGGGATTGTCGGAGACTGCCGGAAACTAAGTAGCAGGTGGGCTATCTTAACTTTTCCACCTCAGATTAGCACTCATAGCGAAGATTTGATTAATGATGGAATAAAGAGCTAGAGGCAGACTCGGAGGCCGGAAAGCTAGATTTACTCCTGACCGAAGCTTTGGAGGAAAAACATGAGGGGAAATTAAGGGATCTCTAAGTACATGAGGCCACCAATCGTTTCTGGAAATGTTTTAATGGTCTCCCGCCCCAAATCCATCAAATTGCCCAAAAGAGCTATAGTCTGTTGAAAGCAAATCCCCAACATCCATCCTTACATTTCAAAAAGCTCGGAAATCTCTGGACGGCCAGAATAGGTCTGCATCACCGGGCGCTGGCGGTTCAGGATGGTGCAGACTTTATCTGGGTCTGGATCGGTAGCCATGAAGACTATGATCGGATGATCAGTTCATCGGGTTAATCTCTAGAGCTGCGAAGGCAGAATATCCAGCAAAGCTGCTGATAATCATAGCCGCGGTTTGGCCTTATGAAAGTCGGTATGCCGTTCAAAGGCGTGGGCGACTTGGATCAGGGTGGACTCATCAAAGTGGCGGCCCAG
>MUKC01000173.1 GCA_002049795.1 Desulfobacca sp. 4484_104
TTTTTGTACCCCTCAAGGGGGTACTGAAAAGAGTGACAGCATTTCAGGCGTAAGGCACTAACAAGCTGGAACCAAAAAACTTAACAACCATGAAGGCTTCTCAATACGACCCCGTTTTCTTCGTGTGCTTCGTGGTGAAATACGTTTGGGTTGCGGGCGTTAAGCCCGCTTTAAAAACGTATGGATGGCAACCGGTGCGCTTTTCAAGGCTTTTTGGTGCTGGTGCTCACCTGCCTGTTTTCCTCCAAACAACCTCAATGGTGACTGTTGACCATCATCTTCCCATCCGGGTACAGGTCAAGACGGAGAAAGCCATCTTCCCTGGTTTGCCAGTACTCGCACCCAACTTCTCGTTCTTTTTTCGGCACCTCAGCAGCCCGTGGGCTGACCAGCAGTTGCGGCCGCCGGTCTGGACCGGGAAACAGCAGGGAGATTGGCCTGGTCAAGGGCCTGACACAAATCAGGGCATCCAGCCGCCTGCCGGCGTTGGTACGCAGCCAATCCTTGAGCTCGCCCCCCGTTCCTCCCCACAGGAGAACCCGGCTGCCGCCGAAAAGAATCTGCAGGGACAGGGACATCTGGCGCCGAAATTCCTTCCAGGAGCCAGACCGGCAACTGCCATTGGCCGGGGGATTCACCGCCGTTACCACCAGTTGATCAAAATAGCGGGGCCGGCTGAGATCCGTAAGCTTTCGCCACCGGACCCCATATTTTCGGGTCCACTCATAGAATTGACGAAAAGGAGGATAACCGGTCCACAGGCCGTTGTACCAGATCTCCCGGATCTTAAAATGCCGGGCCATGGAAAACCGGTGACGGGGAAAAGCGCCGCCGTTGAGCAGGACAACGTCGCCGTTGGGCATTTCCATCACCGCCGCCTGCAGGCTGCCGCCGGCAAAGCAGCTGATGGAAAGATAATTCCGGTGTTCGCGCCGGTCCTGCCAGTATATCCAGTCACCAGCACCTACCGCCAGGACCAGCAGCAGGGCAGCAACCGGCAGCAATTTTTTCCGGCTGAGCAAAACAGCTCCCAGCAGCAGCCAGAAACCGTAAAAAAGCAGCAGCTCCAAACCTGAAAAGGAAGGGAAATACCAGCGAAACCGCGGGATCAGGGCGTGCAGCCACTGGCAGCCGTCGACAATCACCGTCAGCAGCCAGGCCAGCAGCCGCAGACAGCATGAACCCACCAGGCCGGGGAGTGGCAGAAGAACCAGGGCCAGGATGCCCAGGGGCAGCACCAGGAAGGAAAACAGGGGCACCAGAAACAGGTTGCTGAGCAGGGAAAAAGGGGTGAGGTAGTGAAAGCGATTGATCAACAGGGGCATGGTGGCCAGCCAGGCCGCGGTGCCAACCACCATGATCACCGCTCCCCGGTAGGCAAGGGTCGTCGTCCAGGGAGGCAGCCTGTTCCCAATGATTCGCAAGGTATTCTTCAGCTTGGAAAGCATGACCCGAAAACCGCCAATCGCCACCAGGATGGCGGCCACGGCGGCAACTGACAGCTGAAAAGAAAGCTGGAACAGTGACTGGGGCCAGGCAGCCAGGATGATGATCACCGCCAGCATCAGGGCCGAAAACGAATCTTCGGCCACATCAAGCATGATGGCGCCTAAAAAGATGCTGGCCATGATGCCGGCCCGCACCGCCGGCAGGTGCATGCCGGTGACAGGCACGTACAGCCATCCGGCCAGCAGGGCGACAGGTGGTAGATGCCATAATCCAGGAAAAGATCCTTCATCTCCGGGGTCAGGGAATCCCGGGTTCCCAGCAGGAGGGCGGTCAGCACCCCACCAACCTGGCCGGCATGAACCTGCCGATGAATCTCTCTATACAGCCGTCGCCGCCAGCTGTCCACGGCTCGCAGGAAAGAAAAAGTGCGCCGGTCGGGTTCAATGCTGAGGCTGCTCCATGCCGATGCTTCGGCGAAAAAAAGACTGTCACCGGCCATCCACCGGTAGCGCCCGGCGGCCAGAAAGGGATGCTTCGGCAGTTGGTACCCCCGCACCATCGCCTTGACCGTAACCCGGTCGCCAACCAGGGGCAGGCGAACACTGTCATAGGGTGCGGGAGGAAGCCGCAGCGACAAGCGCATCCCCGGCCTCAGGAAAGGCATGCCGCCGGGATGATCGCCATGAACCTGCTCCACCCGCAACGGCAGTAACCAGGAATCATAGTAGCCCTCGGGAAAGCCGACGATGATGCCGGTTATCACCAGCGGCTGGCGGCTTGACTGCCTCTGTGATGCAACCAAAGACCGGAATTCCCTGACCCGGTTCTGAACCCGGCAAAAAACCAGCTGGGAAAGCAGCAGGGAAAAAGCCGCAAAAGCGATAAACAGCAACCGGAGCGGCACCCCATCGGGATGCCGACGACGATGATAGGTATAATACATCCAGGGCAACAGGAGGGATAAGAGAAGAAAAAGCCAGGCGGAATCCAGAAAAACCGGCCAGGCAACGGCCGCCAGTACCAGAACCAAAGTCAGGCCCAGCGGCCGGCTGCCGACGCTTGCCGGCCTGGCGGATTTTTCCAGTTCCTGGTTCAAAGGCATGACTTAGGAGGCGGGCAGGACGGCATCCAGCTGTTCCACCAACTTTTTGGCTTCCGGGGACAGCTTCTTGGGGATTTTCACGGCAATTTCAACAATTTCATCGCCATAAGTCTCGGTTTTGTTTTTCTTCACGCCTTTCCCCTGCAGGCGAAATTTCTGACCTGGCTGGGTTCCGGGAGGAAGATTCAGCACCGCTTTGCCGTCAAAGGTGGGCACGTCAACCCGCCCGCCCAGGATGGCCTTGGTCAAGGGAATGGTAACCCTACAGTGCAGGTTGTGCCCTTTCATGGTAAAGATGTCGTGGGGACGGACCTTTACCTGCAGCAGCAGGTCGCCAGGCGGGCCGCCGTTGACGCCCGGCTGCCCTTTCCCCTTGACCCGCAGTTTCGCGTTGTTGTTGGTCCCCGATGGGATCCTCACGGTCACCTTGCGGTTGTTGATCTGCAGCCGCAGTTCGGTTCCCCGCACCGCTTCGGCGAAGGAAATTTCAACCTCGTAGGAAACATCCTGGCCTTTGCGCGGCCTCGCCTGCTGCTGGAAGCCGGCAGCCCCCCCGAAAAGGTCGGAAAAGATGTCGGCATATTCACCACCGGAAGTGAACGTCTTTTTCTTGCGGCCGGCCGCCTGACCGCCAAAGAGATCGTTGAGATCAAAGCCATAGACCCCGCCGGCGCCGGGGTGGGCGTGAAAACCTCCCCCCGGCTGCTGGAACGTCTCCCCAAAGGTATCGTATTCCTTGCGCTTCTTGGCGTCGCTGAGGACTTCATAGGCCTCGTTGATTTCCTTGAACTTCTTTTCAGCCCCGGGGTTGTCCGGATTCATATCAGGATGATACTTCCGGGCCAGGTTACGAAACGCCTTCTTGATTTCAGCCTCGGAAGCACTCTTGTCAACTCCGAGAACGGCATAATAATCTTTTCCCGCCACCATACTTCCTTTCCCCAGTTATTCTCTTCATCCAGACGGCAGTCAAGACAGAATTGGAATAACAGATTTTTCTTTTACCGGTAATATAGTCCCGGTCCAAAATTTTGTAAAGACACCAAAGAGCAAAAAAATAAGGCGGGGTTCAACCCCGCCTTACCGTCAGACTCTTCATTGAACGAAAGGGCGCCGAACTATTTGCCCGGTTTTTCATTTAAGGCATCCTTGCGGGAAAGCTTAATTTTTCCCTGCCGGTCAATTTCCAGCACCTTGACCAGAACGCCGTCAGTGCCGGGAAAGATTTCCACGAAAGCGCCAAAGTCCATGATCTTCTGAACTTTGCCCAGGTACGTCTTTCCCACTTCCGCTTCCTGGGTCAGGTCGCGGATCATGGCCACCGCCATGTCGGCGCGTAGGTGGAAATATCCTCCCGCGACTTATTCAGAACCTTTTCCATGATTCCCAGGATGGTCAACCGCCCCTCCCGGGCCTGGTTCAGAGCCTTTTTCATGATTTCCTGGCTGATCCCGGTAATCTTGATATCCATCTGGATGGCGGTAATGCCGTCCCGGGTACCAGCCACCTTGAAATCCATGTCACCAACGTGGTCCTCGTCCCCGAGGATGTCAGTAAGAATGACAAATTCATCACCTTCCTTCACCAGGCCCATGGCAATCCCGGCCACCGGTGCCTTGATCGGCACCCCGCCGTCCATCAAAGCCAGCGAACCGCCGCAGACGGTGGCCATCGACGATGAACCGTTGGATTCAAGAATGTCGGAAACAATGCGGATGGTATAAGGAAACTGCTCGGTCGCGGGAAGCACCGGGGTCAACGCCCGCTCCGCCAGGTTTCCATGCCCGATTTCACGCCGGCCCGGTCCCCGGAGAAAACGCGCCTCGCCGACGCTGAAGGGCGGAAAATTATAATGCAGCATAAAGCGCTTGAAACTTTCCCCCAGCAGGGAATCGATCCGCTGTTCGTCTGACGAAGTCCCCAGGGTAGTGGTCACCAGGGCCTGGGTTTCACCCCGGGTAAACAACGCTGATCCATGCACCCGGGGCAGCAACCCCACTTCACAGGATATCTGCCGAACCTCATCGACAGCACGGCCGCCGATGCGGATTTTCTGCTGGAAAATCTGCTGCCGATCACGGCGGACAATTGTTTCTCAAACACTTCACCCAGATCGTCCACCGGGATGTCCTGGCTTTCCAGCTGCGCGGCAATCTCGGCTTTCAAGTTGCTGAGGTAGTCCCGCCTTTCCAGCTTGTCCGCCAGGGCTTCGGTAAAACGTGAACCGTATTCTTCCACCACGGCCGCCATCACCCGCTCATCCAGCTGGGGAGCAACAACCGTTCTTTTTTCCCTGCCCACCTGCCTGGCCATTTCTTCCTGGGCCTCAAGGAGGGGTTGGGCGGCCCGATGGCCAAAATCCAGCGCTTCCAGGATGACATCCTCAGGCAGCTCATGGGCGCCGCCTTCCACCATAACCACCGCTTCCCGGCTGCAGGCCATGACGATGTCAAGGTCGCTGTTCTCCATCTCATCCTGATGAGGATTACTCACCAGCTTCCCGTCAATTCGCCCCACCCGGATGCCGGCGATGGGCCCGGAAAAGGGGATGTCGGAAATCATCAAGGCAGCCGAGGCCCCGGTCAGGGCCAGGATGGAAGAATCATGGCGACCGTCCACGGAAATAACCGTGGCAATAACCTGGGTCTCGGAGGTGAATCCCTTGGGAAACAAGGGCCGAATCGGACGGTCAATCAACCGGGAGGTCAGGGTTTCGCGGTCCGTGGGCCGACCTTCCCGTTTAAAAAAACCGCCGGGAATTTTCCCGGCTCCCCTCGCGACCTTTGCGCTCGGCAACGGCGGTCACCAGAACCATGGTGTCGCCCGAACGAACCACCACCGCCAGGGTACTGATCACGTTCTTATAACGTTGAAATTCCTTCTTTTTCAGATAGTCAAGCAACCGGCGGCGCTGGCCAACCAGCTTCAACAGTCCCCGGCGTGAATGAAAATCCTTTTTATGGGTTTTAAAGTGCTCGGTCAAATAATTTATCCGCTCACTCAACAAGGCAATCTGGACTTCCGGCGAACCGGTGTCACTGTCATGAATTTTAAATTGCTCGATGATGTTCTTCTTCTTTTCCGTTTCTAAAGCCATTGAATTTCTTCCTCCCACAAATAATCAAACCCTGGCCTCAAGCCACAAATTTCTTTACCTGCGAATATCACAGGACTCCCTAAATGTAAAGATTTTATTGCACAAACACCTTCTTCATCCGTAGCTGACAGCAGCTGTTTTCCAAAACCAGGCAGGCAATCGCCAGCAGGTTGCCCACCGAATCAATCAGCTTGTATTCGGTCCCGGGCGGTTGGGTCAAGGAATGACCCATCAGCCGTTCCGGCAGTGCCGATCCAGTGCGAATCAAGGCTATCAGCTCCTCATCCTCAATGGTCAACGCCGGCATCCGGGATAAAACCCGGGTCATGGGGATAACCGCCGAGCAATCGCCATCCCAAACGGCAAACTGCAGCTGCTTCAGCGAAACCGCGTCGGCAAGCAGAAACGGTCCGCTTCGCTCCCGGCACAAGGCGGTCAGCATGGCACCGCAGCCCAGCCGTGCTCCCAGATCATGAACCAGTGAACGAACATAAGTTCCCCGGGAACACGAAACCCGGAAAGCCACCCTTGGCAGGTGCACCGAAAGCAGTTCAAAGGCATGAACCGTTACCTG
>MUKC01000073.1 GCA_002049795.1 Desulfobacca sp. 4484_104
CTGCCCATTCTAGACTACAGGGAGGGAAAAGATGCAGAAGTACGACATCCGGCAGATGCCGGCGGACGAGATCAGGGTCCAGAAGAATTATCGGGAATTGGTACCGCGTCCGGACCGGGAGGACTATAAGCGGCTCAAGGAGCAGATAACTGCGAAGGGCTTAGACCCATCGCAGCCGATTGTGGTCAATGAGGATTTGATTCTGCTGGACGGCCATACTCGCTTGCAGGTAGCCCGGGAGTTAGGTTTGGAATGGGTCTGGGTGGTAACCAAAGATTTTGAGGACCGCCCTGCCGAAAAGGAATTTATTATCCTGTCTAACCTGGCGCGTCGCCATTTAAGCACGATTCAGCGGGCCGACCTGGGGCTGAAATTGTTGGAGATTGAACAGGAGCGAGCCAGGGAGCGGCGGCGGCTGGCGGGGCATTTGCACAAAGACAACCTAAAAAAAGGTCAAGAGTTAGGAGAGGTTAGCAATAATTCCCGGCATAGGCAAAATTTTGCCTATGCCGGGGAATCCGGAAAAAAAGAACAGGGCAAGGCCATGGAGATTGTCGCCCGTAAAGTTGGTATAAGCCATGAGACCTTGCGCAAGGCCAAGAAGATCCAGGAAATGGTAAAGACCAAGGAGGAATTGAACGAGATTTGGTATGAGTGGCGGCGAAACGGTGGCACCTCAATAAACTCGGCTATTGAGAAACTCCGGGAACAGGTACGGCGTGATAAAGAGGCAAAGGCCAACAGAAAGCCGCCCTGGGTAATTGAGATGATTCCCCAGGAAGAATTGATGTATTGGCTTTACCAGGTGGCCGATTGCCAGAAAGTGCCCCGTAAGGCGATTGACGGGGCGGTGGAGATGCATCCCGACCTTTTGTGGTATTGGAAGTGGGTGTTGCAGGATAAATCAACCCGCTCTTTGCTGCCGAAGACGGTATGGAGCATAATCTTACAATGGGTGGAAAAGTGGCGTAACAAGCAACGGGCGGAGCGACTGGAGGAAATGCCGGTGCCGAGTAATCAGGAGAAAATCGGCCCCTGGAACCTGGATTTCGTGCACCAGGGCGAGTTAAAGGATTTGGTGGAGCAGTTTCCGGAAAACACGGCGCATTTGATCTACAGCGATGTAGTGGCCGATTTGGAGCAGGTGGAGCTATTGGGCCGGTTGGCGGCGCGAGCGTTGACCGCGGGCAAGTGTCTGGGAATTTACGTCGGCAAGCGCTATCTGCCCGAGGCCATGGCCCGGCTGTCGGCTCTGGGTCTCAAGTATTTCTGGTCGTGTGCGGTATTGCGTCCGGATGACCAGATAGAAGTAGAAAATTTCCGGATTCGGGAGAAATGGAAGCTGTTGTTGCTCTACCGGAAGGGGGAAACTGCCCAGACCGGTTGGGACTGGTTTGAAGACGGGGTATTAAGCCGCAGGCCGATAAATCGGAATACTCCCCGGCAGTTGATCATGGGGTTGACCATTCCCGGTCAGTTGGTAGTGGACCCGGTGGTCGGCCAGGGTGTCACCGCCAAGGTTGCTCGGTCGTTGGACCGGCGGTATTTGTGTTTCGGGGCGAACGAGTCCGACGTGCGCGCCATCAATTTGAGGATCAAAAATGTCGGTATTGCCCAGGAAACCAGAAACTAAAGACATTATCGAAAAGTCGAAACGGGTCTTGCAATTAGCACTAACGCAATCCGGTCGCAGCAATTTTATTCGCCAATATTTGTACTTGTTGTGGCCGGAGGCCCAGGGGATTTTGTTGGCGTTGGCGCGGCAGATTGGCGGGGAAATCAAGTTGCCGGACGGCAAGACGCCGTTGCTGGCGGTTTGTCTGCGTCATGGCGCGGCCAACTTTTATGAACGAAAGCGGTATATCCGCTATAATCCCGCCACCTGGGACCACAATGTCTTTGTCTTTTTTTTCCAGGGGCTTCTGAACCAGGCGGCAGAGATCTTTGACTGCCGGGTGTCCACCGCGGCCGGTTCGTGTTGGGAAGCAATAAAATTGCCCTACCTGGATTGGCGGTTGCATAATCCCGGAGAAATTGAGGTCTGTTGGCCGGCGGGAGGCAAGGAGGCGTCGGATCAGGCCGCGGTGCAGCTTTTCCGCCTGGTATTGGGTGATCATGAGCACCGTCATATCTGGACGGTCAATCAACTGATCAATTTGTTGGGGGGGGACAGTTAGCTATGGCGAGTAGCAGAAAGTTCATGGGTTTGAGTTTTTGTGGTTGGGCGGTATCTTTACTGTTAACCGAAGTGGCGGCAATCTTTTTGTTCTTGTCGTATGACCAGCTTAGAAACACTTACTTGCATGAAAGACGGCAGGTGGTGAGTCAGTTGGGAGAGGAAGCCTTTGCCGAGATTGAGCAGAAATCTTCAACCTGGTTCCGACATCTGGTGGTAGATACCGGCATTTTGGATGGGAGCTATTCGATTTGCGCCCGCCAAGGCAAGGACAAGTTTGATGACCGGGGCCTGGGCGACTGGTTTGCGTACCGGCTGGATGTGACCTGGCTGGCGATTCAGGAGATGTTTTTTCGGTTTGCGGCGATCCGGGTATGGGTTCCGTTCGTGATGGTTATGCTGGTGCCGATATTCGGCGACGGTTGGTGTATGCGGGAGATTCGCAAGAACCGGTTTGCCGCCGCAAGTCCTGCCTATTGTGGTTATTCCAAATATCTTCTCTGCGCTGTGGTCCTGGGGATAATTTTAGCGCCCTTGCTGCCAGCCGCCATGAATCCGGTATATGTGCCGATTGGCTTGGCGATGTGCGGGGTAGCCCTATGGGTAGGGATGGTCTATCGTCACAAGCGCATGTAGAAAAAAAATTAAATTAGCTAGCTAAAAAGTGAGATTTCGGCGGACCATGGTGTCCGCCGTTTTTTTATGGTGTAGGAGAAGAACCAGGAGGAAAGATTGTTAATCGGCAAATAACCAGCAACAGAAAGGATTTAATTATGTTCAGAAAGGTTTGTTTATCGTTGATTATGCTGCTGTCGGTGTTGCTGCTGGCGAGAACGGCCCATGCCGGCTTAGCGGCCTTGTCTTACACCGACCCCAACAGTGAGTCGGTGACGGTCGGGCCGGCGCAGCAGTGGATTAACCCGACGGGTGAGATGAGCGTCTATCTCACCGGCGGCTTGGAGCGCAAGGTGGGTTATGTGCTGCTGGATGCCGGGGGGCATGCGGTAGCCGAGGCGGTGTCGGACAGCATTATCACCGGCGCCGACCAGTTTACGGTGTTGGATCAGACCTATTATGGCAAGGTCTTGACCATTCCTTCCGGCCTATCGGAGGGCGACTATACTCTGAAGGCCCGGATCTTCGACGGCCAGGGCGTCCTGGTGTCGTCCCAGGACATTGTCCTGACCGTGGACCGGACGCCGCCGGAAGCGGGGGATTTGTGGTGGTATGCCTATGGATGCGACTGTTCCATCATGAACAACGAGCTGGTGGGAACTTTTGAATCTAGGTACATCAAGGTGCATGAGGTCAGCGATGCCATCGGGGTTAGCCGGGTGCAGTTCGAGAGTTTCTACCCGGACAGCGGCCAAGTGTATAAATCCACCGCGGCCTGTTACAATGCTGCCGCGGAAGAGGCAGTAATAGGAGATGGGACTAATGGCTGCATTAACAACAACCTACTACCCCCCATCGATGGTCCCCTGGGGGTGCGGTTCATCGTTTACGACAAAGCGGGGAACAAGACCGTAGCCCAGGCGACGGTGCGGTATAATGGGCAACATAACCCTGCCCCGGAATTGATTGCGATTTACAACCCGAACGTGACCACGGAGTTCATTCCAGGCTCGGGTCTGGTGGGTTTCGAGGCCTACACGCCGGGCATGACCACTTATGCCAACCCGGTGCAATTGCTGTATCGGCTGGCAAGAGCAAATTGGGTCGGGGACAACCCTGATTACGGCCTTGATGTGAAGGGCGGAACCCAGGTTTACCTCGATTCCGATTACGTCTATTTCAAGATTACCAGGGCGTATTCTTCATATCCCCAATACGACAATACCTACAGTTTTTATTCTCCTCGGTATTGGCTGACGCATTACTCGCAATTCGATCTGGTCTTGGCCGATACCGCGCCCCAATCGCCAAACTTTGTTTCCTGGGAAACCTACCAATCGGATATCGGCTGGAGCGGGCTTGCGACCGGTGATCTATATCGGAAATTTAACACCCCGGTAGTTATTTCCAAGATCCGGGTGGTAGTCGAACCCCGCGACTACCCGCAGGTTTTTGTGGATCCGGGCAGCGGAAGCTGCACTATACCAGCAGGAGCGACCGAATGTACGCTTAACACTAACATAACTGAAAATCCCGGAAACACAAGCCTTTATCATACCTACTGCTACGTCAAGAAGGATGACGGTTCTTTACAGTCGCCTTACAAGCACACCGCCCTTATATATGACCTGCAACCTCCCTCGATTACATCCTACAATTTGGATCGGAGCAGCAAGACGGTCACTTTCCTGGCCGATGAGCTGAATGCCGGGGCTATCTGGGGCAGTGTCAGGGTGGCTTCCGGTTGGGTGATGGCGCATAACTTGGTCACCGGCGAAGATGTCAAGGTCAACGGCACGGTAACTGCGCTGGGTGGAACTACCTACCAAATTGACACCAATTACGCCTCGCTGCCGGAAGGCAACTGGCAGTTCACCCTGTGGGCAAAGGATTATTACGGCAACACTGGCAGCTTGTCCGCCGAGACGGTGGTCCTGGATCAGACCGCGCCGCAGGTTGGGGTTTATAAAGATGCGGTGCAGTTGGCCGATCACGGCGAAGTGACCAGTCTGGGCCAGATATCGATCACCTTGTCGGACAATGTGGACCAGAATCCCGAGCTTACCAGTGTGCGCTTGGAGGGCGGCCCCCAGGGAGAGACGGTTACTTTGACTCATCGTCCCCAGGGCGGAACTTATGTGCTGGAGTACCCGGTGATGTTTCCTTCCCAGGGGCAGGAATACAACCTGGTGGTATCGGCCCTGGATGCTTCGGGCAACGTCGCGACCCGGACGGTGCCGTTCAACTATGTCCCGCCGCAGGTGAACCTGTCCTCTTTAGGGCATGAAACCCTGAATCTTCCGGTGCTGCCGGCCAACGTGGTCCATGCTGACGGCACCAATGCCCTGGTCAGTGAGGCCATCGAAGTGGAAGATACACCGATCTCCGGAACTTACGATCTTCTGGTGGTGGTCGGTTCCAGTGCGACGACTGCGGTGGTGGTCAACGGGGTGACGGTAGCTCCGGGTGAGCAGAAGACCTTGCCCGGCTATGATTTTGCTGCCAGTGGCGGTAAGCTTGATCTGCCGGTCAGATCGGATACTCCGGGCCAGGCCGATTTATTGATTACCAGTGCCGCCCCCAACTTCCCGGTGCTGACCGCCGGCTTGAATTTCTGGCAGCCGGAACTGGAATTGTCCCCGGATCCCGGATGGGAAGTGCAGCCCATTGTCCAGACTCAGCGCATAAATGTCCTCAAGAAAGCCGGGACTCCCTGCCGGGTAACCATGGATGAGCAGGAAGCCCAGGCCGCCGACCCGATCAACGACCCGGCGTGTCTGGTGGAATGGGAAGCATTGCCGCCCAACTATCAGACTGCCGATAATTATGTTGAAGGCGTGCTGCCGCCGACGGGCAGTTACAATGCCAACTATAAAGTTTATCTTTACAACAACGGCCAGCGTTACCAGGTAGCTGCGGGCGGCCATGCTTTAGACCGGATGCCAATCCAGAATGTTGAGTTTACCGCCGCAGCGACGCCGGCGGCAGCCAGTTACTATCGCAAGGTGCAGAAAGTCGATGTCGGATTGCAGTCCAGCGGCTCCTTCACCTGTCCCGCGGTGGTGACGGCTCTGGCCGAGGCCCAGGCCCAGGGTGCCGAACAGGTAGTGTGCTATCTGCGCTGGTTGTCGGTACCGGAAGGCTTAGCCGCGACCAGCAGCAACGGTATGCCGGGCTTAACCGGAAAGATCGCTCAATTGGGAGAGCAGCAAGTGGCCTGGGCGGTTGATCTTTATAGTCCCTATGGCATGGCGGAAAACGTTACTACCGGCAGTTTGCCCTTGACCGTGGTGGACCCGCCGCTGCCGACCCTGTCGTTCGAGCCGGGGATTTATGGCGAGGAGATTGAAGATCCGTTATATGCCACTTCGGAACTCCGAGGCGGGACCGTTGGCGCGATAAGGTTTGCCACTGAGTTGCTCCGCACCGACATGACCCTGGAATTGACCGGCACGGATGAGGGCGACACCAGCAAGAAGTATTGGTCGGCAAATGCGATTACTTTCAGTCGCTACATCAAGGCCGGTCAGATAGGGGTGTGGGAAAGCCGGAACATCAAGGCCAAACTGTATTACACCGACCTGCCCGAATTGGCGGTGGAAAAGCAGATCAGCGTGATGGGAGTGCCCTCCAAGCGGATCAGGGCAGTGTTGACTGCGCCCCGGGAAACTTTGGATACTACGGGAGTGCCGGTACGGTTGGCTGTCGGTATTCCGGCTTCGGGGAATACCATAGCTTACGATGCCGAGCAAGATGGCAACTGGCGGGCCCGGTTCGGTTACCTGGATCGCAAAAACCAGTTTCAGGAATTGACCGATTATCAAGCCCTGACCGGCGGCGTCTTGGAGAACACCCTGACCGGCTTTGAGGCAGGCTTTCAGAAGTTGATCGCCCAAGTTGATTTGGTGCCTCCGGAGAGCGCCGATTTTTATGCTCGGACTATCAAGTCGAACCCGGTGTACTCGGTGATTTTGAAGGGCACGGCGCCGGAGGGCCAGATCTATTCCCGCAGCTTGACCGGCCCGGCCCCGTTGACTTCGGTGATGTCGTTGCAGGTTGACTCGGACACCCGGCGTATCCTGGGCGATGTGGAATGGCAGATGAGTTCGGACGGCGGAACCACCTGGGAGCCGATCGAGGCCAAGAGCGCGTATCAGGCTTCGGTGACGGTGAATCCTGGCCGCTACCTGGTGCGGGCCAAGATGAGCAATCGTTTGAGCGGCGCCGAGGGGTATTCCGAAGGTGTCGAAGTCATTGCCTTCCAGGTACCGGAACTGGTGTTGACTTCACCGCGGGCGGTGATTGTCGGCACTCCGGTTACCCTGAACGCCCAGGTCTTGGTAGATGGCCAGCCGCAGGAAGATGCGGTGGTGGAATGGTATGATCGGGAAAAGAAGTTGGTGCATACCGGCGCTTCCCTGGATTTGACCCCGGAGGTTACGGAATCGCTGATTTACCAGGTGCAGGCGCGGTTGGCGTCGGCTCCGGCGGCGGACAGCATGGCCTGGGTCCGGGGCAATATCTATGTGCGGGTAGTGCCGCCGAGTGCGCCTCGAGGCCG
>MUKC01000074.1 GCA_002049795.1 Desulfobacca sp. 4484_104
CTTTAAAAAGGGGGGAATAAGATTTGCTCTTTATGCCAAAGGACGATCTTTTAAATTCCCCCTTGGCTAAAGGGGGATTAAGGGGGATTTTCCCAAATCTATTATTTTTCTGATCGCCACTTGGTATCAGGCTTGGACCGTCAGGAATATGAAAAACGTCTGGCTACCGCCATCCGCCTGTTAGGAGAGGAAGCCGGTCACCGTTATATGCAACAACGGCTGGGGGAACTGCGCGGCCAAATCACCACCCGGATGCGGCAGGCCGTCGAGGCGCGGCTCCAGGGGCTGCATAGCGTATTCCCCGTAGAGGTGTGTGTAGAGATCGGCCCGGAAGGGGTGCGAGTGCAGCGCCCCCGCCAGACTCGGAGACGGTTAAATTCATGAGATGAACCATAATGCCGATGTTATCCGGGTACTATTAACCGGTCTGCCTCGTAGTGGCAAGACCACCGCGGTGCAACGGGTGATAGCCCGGTTTGGCGGGCGGGCTGGCGGGTTTTTTACCCGTGAACTGCGTCGCCACGGAACCAGGGTGGGCTTTGAGATTGTTACCCTCGCCGGCCAAACCGCGGTCCTGAGCCACATTGATTTTCCTGGGCCTTGGCGGGTGGGCAAATACCGGGTCAATCTGGCCAACTTGCATCAGGTTGCTTTACCGGCGTTAGTCCCTGCCCCCGACCTTGACCTGGTTGTGGTCGACGAAATCGGCAAAATGGAATGTCTGTCACCCCAGTTTATCGCGGCTATCGACCGGCTGTGGGCCGCGCCCCTGCATCTGTTGGCCACCGTGGCGGCCACCGGCGGGGGTTATATCGAGGCCGTAAAGCGTAAACCAGGTGTTATCTTGATCACCATCACTCCCCAAAATCGAGACCAGATCCCCGCCCGGATTTTGCAGCTACTGCAACACCCGCCGTCGAAATCAGGATAACTGAAGACGAAATTTAATATATTTTGGTGGGTGATGAGTACCTTTTTAACCCATACCTTGCAAATGCGCCACCAGATGCCGATTAAACTCCTCCGGATTTTCCAGATTGGAGCAATGCGCCGCCTCGGGGATAAACTGGAGGATGGCGTTTTTGATATGGATCTGGAGATATTTGGCCAGTCCCAGGGGAGTGGACTGATCCTCTGCGCCTACCAATATCAGGGTGGGGACATCGATTACCGGCAATAGCCAGCGATAATCGCCATTAAAGGTAGCAATCAGGGCCTGCCGGTACGGTCCCCGGGGCGTGGCCGCGGTAACGTCGATCAGTTCCTGGCGCAGGGCCGCCGGGGCCTGGCGGCGGAGATTCAAATGGGCGCCGATCTGAGCCCACTGCAACATGGACATGCTATCCAAGAGGCGCAGGAATTCCTCCAGCCGGGCCAGATTAGGGAAAAAAGCGGTAGTATCGGCCAGGATCAAGGATTTCACCTGCAAAGGATAGCGCAGATAGATTTCTAAGGCAATCATCCCCCCCATCGACAGGCCGCAGAAATGGGCCTGGGTTATCCCTAATTTTCTTGTTAAATCGATGATATCGTCAGCAAAGGCGCGGATGCTGATCGCTTCCTCGGGGCGATAACCGGACTGACCATGACCGCGCAGATCCGGGGCAATGGTCCGCCATTGGGCAGATAGCCCTTCAAGTTGATAGCGCCAGCTAGCGGCATTGCCGCCCAGGCCGTGAATAAAGATCAGCGTTTCGCCCGCGCCTTGATCATAATAATTGAGTTCGATACAGGGAGAATGGAAAGAGCAATCAATCGCCGTTTTTTGGGGTTTAAGCATGATATGCTCCGATGGAATCTTCTTCAAAGACTGTTTAAGGCTAATTCCACTAATACGGGGAAGTGATCAGAGATCTGGCGGCCTTTTTTAGGTCGTACCACCTGGGCCGCCCGGGGCACCAGCCGATGGTTGACATAGATGTAATCAAGCCGCAAGAGCGGCAGGCGAGTGCTATAGGTGCCCCCCCGGCCATGCCCGACCTGACGCCAGACATCGGCCAGATGCTTTCTGAGATAATGTGATACAAACCCTTGGGGTAAGGAATTGAAGTCCCCGGCCAGCAAAACGGGCTGGTCCTGGTCTGTCCCGGCAGCCGGAAGGCGGGCCAGTAGCCGACGGGCCTGACGGGCCCGCTCCCGGGGCAGATGGCCCAGATGGGCGTTGAATACCCGAAGCGGTCCCCAGGGACTGGCGATTTCCACTTCCAGACAGGCGCGGCGGGAGCGGGCCAGGATGGTCAGGTCGTGATGCCGGGTGTGGCGAATCGGCCAGGCCGAAAGCACCGCATTACCCAGGACACCGCCGGTATGGGAACGCACCGGGGCAAAGGCCCACCAGCAATCCAAATGTTTACCCAGCCATTCCCCCTGATTCTCCCAGCCAAAGCGGGTAGGACCCTGCTTAACTTCCTGGAGACAAATTATTTGCGGCGCGGCCTTAGCCAACATCTCCACCAGGAGCTGCAACTGCCGCAGGCCTTTGCCGAAGCCGCCATGGATATTATAGGTTAGAGCCTTGAATGACAAAATGTTGTTTATCCTTTCAGAATTTGCCGTGGGAAGCAACCTCGGTAATAATTAAAAGTATTGTGGAGACTGACGTTCCAGGCGGCCAAAGGAGCCGCCAGCAGCAGGCCGCTGACCGGAACGCCATGTAACAACAGCCGGTCAACCGTGGCTCGCATATAAAGGGGAAATTCGGCAACCGAAGCCGGGACCATGGCATAGGCCAGGACGATGGCGGCCAGATTCCCTAAAGTTACTAATACCAGGAAAAGTCCCGGCGAGTAAAGGGCCTCTCGGCTCCACCGGACGCCGGCTAAGATCACCACCGGCCAGAATAAACCGAAATAGGGCGGCCAGAACAGGGCCTGGAGCAGATAAATAATGGCATGCCAGAATTGGGCCGGGGAAAACCCGCCCACATGGTCGGCCCCGACAATCATTTGGTGGGTCAGACAAAAATAGCGCCAGGGAAGATAAAATAACATGGTCAAAAAACTGCTGCCCGCCAGGGCGGCGAATTTTCGGCCCCGGTCGGACGGCCCCAGCCAGAGCAGGGTCAGGGCCGCGGCCATAAAATTGATCATTACCAGGGGCCAGCCCTCGTATTTGCTCCACAACATGCCCCCGCCAAATATGGCCACCAGGATCAGGCTGCCTGCCGGGGCTTGGCCGCGCAGCCAGAGGAAGAGCAGGCCGGCGCTTACCAGGGTATAGTAGGTCAGGGCCAGGTCGGCATAGGCAATAAAAAAATGGGTAATCAGGGTGGGGCCGTTCAGCACCAGGAAGGCCGTACCCAGCAAAGCTTCCGGCCGTTTGACCTGTAAGCGCCGCAAAAAACTATAAAACATCAGCACCAGACAGCCGCCCCAGAGAGGGAATATGGCTTTGACCAGATGATCTATCACCCCGCCCAGCCAGAGGTAGATATAGGTCATCAATAACGGCACCAGGTTGGGATAATAATTATGGGCCTCGAAGCGGCTCAGATCAATGGCGCGGCTTAGATAAAAGGCCTTGGCCTTGAGGCCCCAGGTGGTGACGGCATCCCAGGACCACAGGGGGTAAAGCGTCGCCCGGAGCAGGGCAAAGGCGAAGGCTAGTACCAGCAAAATCAGCCAGGCCCGCTCCCTCCAGGTCCAGCCGCAGCCGTAGCCCAGGGTAACGATCTTCCGACCCGTGGACCAGAGTTGACGCAGATCATTGTACCAGAGCCGCCGCCGAGAGCCCAACGCCCAACCGGGGTTCAGAATGATCAGCCAGGGCCCCAACACCCAGGGGAGGCTAAAATCAATATTCAGAAAAGTCAGGCCCAACATCCACAGCGTCAGGACTAAAGCCCCCAGACCAAAACCCAGAGCAAAACGCTCTAAGGCGGTGAAGTTGGAAGCTCGGGGAAGCCAGACTAGCAACAGGCCGTAGCCCACCAACTCAATGGAGGCCAGACCCAGGGCCAGCCAGAACCCGGTCAGCAGCCCCTCAATCATAAAAGCCTCCGACCAGCAAATCGGGCCGCACCCTATATACGGTTCCGGCCTTCGACTCCATCAAGTAGTGGAAAGCCGGGTGGTTCGGATATTCCAAAAAATAGCGCGCCGCCGGGGGCAGACCATCTCGAATAATCAAATACTCAGCCTGTTCCCGGACTAGGCGGTCAAACAGGGGTGCCGGTCTGATCTGCGGATTAAGCAGGATATGGCGTCGAGGATAGAGCAGGTAGCGGGCCTTATTTTCCTTCCCGGCCTCATAGCGGTCCAGGAAGACATAGGTGGCGGCCGGTGGGATGATCTTCTGAACTTCGGCCAAGCCCTGGGAAAAAGGCTCTTCCTGTCGGATGGCGGCACCGATCTGGCCGGTTAGCAGGCGGTTGATCAGATCTTTACCCTCGGGGGCGAACCACCAGCTCAGCCAGCCGACTTGCGCCAGCCACAGGGCCAAAATGACGGTCACCAGCCAGTCGCGGCGGCTACCAGGATTTTGCCGTGGGGCTAATCCCACCACCGGAACCTGATAATATGGAACAGCGCCGCGAGCCCGTCCCGCCAGGTGATTTTTTTGCCGTGGTCATAGTCCCGGCCATCGTAAGAGATCGGCACCTCATAAATGCGGCAGCGCTGCTTGGCGACTTTGGCAGTCAGCTCCGGTTCAACCCCGAAACGGTCGGACTTGATCTGGATTTTCTTAATGACCTCGGCCTTGAACGCCTTGTAGCCGGTTTCCATATCGCTGAGATTGAGATTGGTGAAGATATTGGAAAGCGTGGTGACCACTCGATTACCCAAGTAATGCCAGAAAAATAACACCCGGTGGGGGGCGGCCCCGATCAGACGGCTGCCAAACACCACCTCAGCCAGGCCCTTTTCGATCGGCTCCAATAATATCGGGTAATCACTGGGATTATATTCCAGGTCGGCGTCCTGAATGATGACGACGTCGCCGGTTACCTGGGCAAAGCCGGTGCGCAGCGCCGCGCCCTTGCCCTGGTTGCGGTCATGATAAAAGATCTTCAGATTATTGGCAGTTTGCGCCAGTTGGCCCAGAATCTGCCGAGAATTATCCGTAGAGGCATCATCTACCACGATAATTTCTTTATCGTAGGGGGTCTCCTGAATGCGCCGCATGATTTCTTCCAGGGTATTTTCCTCATTATAAACCGGCACCACAATACTCAGTTTCATCGCCATAGTTTCTCCATTCTGGCTGAGACCGCAGCTGGGACAGGACTAGGCGTCGCACTCACCTAACTTATCTATGTTTCTAATATCCCTTCATAGATGTCAAGTAGTTATAATTTTTGGTTGACACTCGGAAACTAGCTATGCTAATGACTGATAGGTCATTATTTTGACTAAGAGGCTAGCTTCAATTTATTGGAGAGGAATGAAGTTTCCTAAAAATGCCACTAAAAAGCAGGTCTTAGGCGAATTTCGGACCGGCGGGATAGTGGCCGCGGCCAAACAGGTAATCGCGGTCAAAGGTTTTGCCGCGGCCACCATGGATGAGATTGCCGAAGCCGCGCAGATCGCCAAAGGGACGATTTACCTCTATTTTAAAAGTAAAAATAGCCTGTTTGAAGCCGTAATTACCAGTATTATGGAGCGTCTGGTGGCTCAAGTGCAAGAAATCCAACAGAGTTCCAAACCCCCGAAGGAAAAAATCAGACGCATTTTAAAGGCCATGTTGGAAATGCTGGACGCGGAACAGGCGTTTTTTCGGGTTTACGTGAGTGAATTTCCCTGTCTGTTGCCCCGCTCCGCGGAGGGATCGACCACCGTGATTGATCTGGACCAGGATTTTGTCACGGCGATTGCCGAGGTATTGGCCGAAGGCATGCAGACCGGGGATTTCATCACCGAAGAGCCGCGTAAAGTGGCCTATGTGCTCCGGGGTATGACTCGGGCCGTAGCCATCCATAAAATGATTGAGCATTCCAGCGAGTCAGTGCTGGCAGCGCTGCCGTTGCTCTCCAACCTGGTCTTCCAGGGTCTGGCCCCGCCTCTCAAGAGGGCAAAGTCAGGTACGCCGAGGCCAAGATGAGTCAGTTTTATCTACGCCTATGTTTATTGAGTTGTTTGGCGCTGATTGGT
Source organism: Desulfobacca sp. 4484_104 (assembly GCA_002049795.1). Lineage (GTDB taxonomy): Bacteria > Desulfobacterota > Desulfobaccia > Desulfobaccales > Desulfobaccaceae > Desulfobacca_B. The sequence continues at coordinate 6,090 of MUKC01000074.1, forward strand.
TTAATATATCCGCTCCGGGCCGAAGAACTGGCCCTGCCCCCGAGCCCTCTTAGTTTAGAACAGGCGCTCAATCTGGCCTGGAAGAAAAATCCTGCCCTCAAGGTAAGTCGGCTGGATCAATTGATCGCCGATCAAGAGGTAGTGCGGGCCCGGTCCGGTTATCTCCCGAAGGTAGACGCCCGAACCAGCCATACCATTTACGATGACCCGACCAAATTCCAGGGCACGGAAATGGGTGGCCCCGGTGGCGCCTTTACCTTTTCCATGACCGATCGCAACTTTTGGTCAAATCAAATAACCGTCGATCAGACCATCTATGATTTCGGGGCTACGGGTTCACGCTATCGCCAATCCGTGTTGGGCAAGGAGATCGCGCGGCTCAATACCGGCAATACCCGTGATGAAATTTTTTTCCAGGTGGCGCGGCTATATTTTCAGGTGCTGAGAAGTGAAAAGCTGGTGATCGTGGCCCAGCAGGAGGTGGTGCAGCTCCAGGAACACCTCAAGGATGCCAAAGATCTCTATGAATTCGGGTTAGTTACCTATAACGATGTCCTGCAAGCCCAGGTCGCTTTGTCTGATGCCCGGCAACAATTGATCCGGGCCCAAAATACGGTAATTAATACCCGGGCGGTGTTCAATAAGCTCTTAAATATCCCGGTAGATTACCCCACCAAACTCCAAGCCGAGGATGGAATCGCGCTTCCTGCCTGGAATCAGGAGAACGCTACCGAACTGGCCCTGGAAGAGCGTAGTGACCTGAAAGCGGCCCATCGCCAGGTCTTGCAAGGTGAGAAAGGAGTGGCCGAGGCCCGGGCCGGTTATTTTCCTCGCCTGTTTGCCCAGGCCGGGCATATCTACCAGCAAAATGACCTGACCATCCATGATAGCCAATACTTTGCCATCTTGGGATTGCAGTGGAATCTGTTTTCGGGCCTGGATACCCGCGCCCAGGTAGCCCAGGCCAATCAGCGGGTGCACCAACTGCAGGTCCAGAAACATGATTTGGCCCAACAGGTACGCTTGGAGGTCCAGACTGCCTATTTAGGGCTCAAAGAGACCGCCGAACGGATTACCGTAACCAAGGATGCCGTAACACAGGGCGAGGAAAATCTGCGTCTCAATCAGGAACGCTATCGGGAACAAGTAGGGACCGCCACTGATGTGATTGATGCGCAGACCTTGCTGACCCAGGCCCGGGTGAATTATTTCAACGCCATTTTCGACCATCAGATCGCCAAGGC
>MUKC01000075.1 GCA_002049795.1 Desulfobacca sp. 4484_104
TCAGCCTGATCACCCCGATTGCCATGGAGAAGGAACTGCGCTTTGCCATCCGGGAAGGCGGCCGCACCGTGGGCGCCGGCGTGGTCAGCCAGATTATTGAATAAATTCTGAGATATTGAAATTAAAGAAAAATGCGCGATAATATAACATTGGCTTGTACAACCTGCAAACGTCGGAATTACACGACGACTAAAAATAAACGCCGGACTCCCAATCGGCTGGAGTTTAAGAAGTACTGTCCGTTTTGCCGGACGCATACCCTTCATCGGGAAACCAAGTAAGGTTTAGTTTGCAGGCCAGTAGCTCCAACGGCTAGAGCACCGGACTCCAAATCCGGGTGATGGGGGTTCAAATCCCTCCTGGCCTGCCATTTTTTTGTGGGACAAGGGATGGGGTCTGGTAAAACTTGCAGGCTTAGGAAACGGTTGCCAGTGTGGGCAGGACTTTTCCTCGTAGACATTTTCCTACCTCATGGGTTAGCAACTAATCGCGGTCATCATTGTTCCGATCCAGGCTATTGAGCCGACCACGGGAAGCGGCAGGCAATTTTCCTCTGCACCTGAACCAGGGATGAACCCTAGCCAGCCGGTTGCAGGGTGACCGGTCAGAAGATAATAACCGGGTTGTGGAACAACATGATTAAGATAATGTTAATGTTGTATAATTGGCATTTAAGAATAACAAAACGACGACTTCATGAAGAGAACTAAGACCAAAGATAAGGCCAATGCCAAAGGTCAGGAAAAAGCGGGCAAGGAGTTACTCAAAAAGCCGGCCAAAGCCCAAGTAGTCAAGCTGGGGGCCAAGAAGAGCAAGCCTTCCCGACTGCAACCGATATGGGATGGTTGGCGTCAGACCAAGCAGTTTTTTAACGAAGCCGTAATTGAATTAAAGAAGGTGACCTGGCCCAATCGCAAGGAAACTTTGGGGGCCACCGCGGTGGTCATTATTTTGGTGATCTTTATTTCGGTCTTTCTGGGGATCGTTGATCTCGGACTGTCGAGATTTGTTAGTTATATCATAGGGTAAAAGTAAGCGGATGATTGAGGACCTCGGCCCGTGAGTCAGAAATGGTACATTGTACATACCTATTCCGGTTTTGAAAAACATGTCAAGCAATCGCTGGAGGAACGGGCGCGGGCCCAAAGGATGGAGCACCTCATCACCGAGGTGTTAGTGCCTACCGAACAGGTGGAAGAGATAGTCAAAGGGGAAAAGCGCATCTCGGCGCGCAAATTTTACCCTGGCTATATCATGGTGCGCATGGAACTCAATGACGACACCTGGCATTTGGTTAATGACACCCCCAAGGTGACCGGCTTTTTAGGCAGCCGCACGGAACCGGTGGCCATTCCCGAGTCCGAGGCCGAAAAGATTCTGACCCAGATGCGGGAAGGGGCGCTCAAGCCCAAGCCCAAGATTAAGTTCGAAGTTGGCGACAAGGTTAGAGTCATAGACGGCCCCTTTAGCAACTTTAACGGCCTGGTGGATGAGGTGAAGGCCGAAAAGGGCCGGGTCCGGGTGATGATCAGCGTTTTTGGCCGCTCCACCCCGGTAGAATTTGAATTTTCCCAACTGGAAAAGATTTAATTTGCGGGCAATAATGGGCAGCAGGACGATACCCCAGGGAGGCGCCGCATTGCCTTTAGTCCGGGCCAGGTCCCGGTGGGGCGATTAAGTTAACGAGGAGTTACAATAGATGGCAAAAAAAGTGGTGGCCCAAATCAAGCTACAGATTCCCGCCGGGCAGGCCAATCCGTCGCCACCGATCGGTCCGGCCTTGGGGCAGCACGGCGTCAATATTATGGAATTTTGTAAAAATTATAATGCCCGGACTCAGGGTCAGGAGGGGACGATTATCCCGGTGCTGATCACCGTCTATGGCGACCGTTCTTTTTCCTATGTTACCAAAACGCCGCCTGCCGCGGTGTTGCTCAAGAAGGCGGCACAGATTGCCTCCGGGGCCAAAGAGGCCGGCCGGGAAAAAGTGGCGCAGGTAAATTGGCAACAGGTGGAAGAGATCGCCCGGCAGAAGATGCCAGATCTTAACACCAGCAATATCGAAGCCGCGAAGCTCATTATCGCCGGGACGGCGCGCAGCATGGGGATTGAGATTGTCTAAATGAAGACAATCGGTGCTAAAGGGAGAGCAGGGGATGTCTAAACGCGGGAAAAAATATCAGGCTGCCCGTACAAAGGTCGACAAGACCCAAAAATACAATTTTCCCGAGGGGCTACAAGTAACCCTGGAAACCGCTTATGCCCGGTTTGACGAGACCGTGGATGTGGCGGTGCGCTTAGGGGTTAATCCCCGCCATGCCGACCAGATGGTCCGGGGGGCGGTAGTCTTACCTAACGGCGTCGGGAAGCAGGTGCGGGTTTTGGTTTTTGCCAAAGGCGAAAAAGAAAAAGAGGCCCTGGACGCCGGAGCCGATTATGTCGGGGCCGAGGATTTGATCGAAAAGATCAAGGGTGGCTGGCTCGATTTTGACAAGGCGGTCGCCACCCCCGACCTGATGGGTCAGGTGGGCAAGATCGGCAAGATCTTGGGTCCGCGGGGATTGATGCCCAATGTCAAGGTGGGGACCGTGACCTTTGATTTGAGCCGGGCGGTGCAGGAACTCAAAGCCGGTAAAATTGACTTCCGTGTCGATAAGGCCGGGGTAGTGCATGCCCCCATGGGAAAGGTCTCCTTTGGCGCGGAGAAGCTTTTACAGAATTTGGGGATGTTCTTTGACACTTTAATCCGCTTAAAACCGGCGACCAGTAAGGGTGCTTATCTGCGCGGCATCGCGCTGTCCACCACCATGGGGCCGGGAATTCGGATCGATCCCTTAGAGGTCAAAAATCTGATCAGAATGGCTTCCGCCTAACGGTCAGGGTGGCGGGCAGAGTCCGGAAAAATCGGAGACGGAAGAGGAGCCGCAGGTGCTAAGAAGTGAAAAAAGCGGGGTCGTCGAAGCCCTGCATGAAAAGTTGCAACGGGCTGAGTTTAATGTGCTCACGGACTTCAAAGGTCTCAAGGTCACGGAAATCACCACCTTGCGCCGGCAGATCAAGGAAGCCGGCGGCGAGTTGATCGTGGTGAAAAACACCCTTCTCAAAAGAGCGGCGGCAGAGACGAGCTCGGCGCGGCTGGAGGAATTTTTTAACGGCCCCACCGCGGTAGCCTTGGGATATGACAATCCACTAAATTTGGCCAAGGTCTTGACCAAATTTGCCAAGGATAAACCCGATCTGAAGTTGAAGGCGGGGGTGTTGGGCAGTTCGGTACTGGCCGGAGCGGATATCGGCGCGCTGGCCAAACTGCCGGGCCGAGAAGTCTTGTTGAGTCAGCTCTTGGCCGCCATGCAAGGCATACCCACGTCACTGGTAAATGTCCTGAGCGGCATTGTGCGCCAGTTACTTAATGTTTTGAAGGCCATCGAGGCCCAGAAAACCGCCCCGGGCGACTAGCCGGGGGTTGATGTTGGTTTGAACCAGATTTAATTTTTTGCGGCGATTGTCGATCGCTGGACTGAAATCGAGGTAATAAGGAGGACCCGAGCCATGGAGAAAGTAACCAAAGCCGAGGTGATTGATTTTATCGCCAATATGACGGTTTTGGAGTTATCCCAGCTGGTCAAAGAGCTGGAGGAGAAGTTTGGAGTTACCGCGGCGGCCCCGGTGGCCGTAGGGGTGGCGGCTCCCAGTGCCGCGGAGGCGGCGCCCGCAGTGGAAGAGCAGACCGAATTTGATGTCGTGCTCACCCAAGTCGGGCCCAACAAGATTCCGGTGATCAAAGAAGTCCGGGGCATTACCAGTCTGGGGCTGAAAGAGGCCAAGGACGCGGTGGAAAATGTCCCTACTACCCTGAAAGAAGCGGTTTCCAAAGCGGAGGCCGAAGAAATTAAGAAGAAATTGGAAGAACAAGGGGCTACAGTCGAAATTAAGTAGCCTTTTGATAATTTTGTTTTCGAGTTTGGCGTTGGCCGCCAACCGGCCAACCAGCAACTCGAATTCCCCATCTGGGATTTTAGTCGGACCGCTTCTCTAGAATTTGTCAGCTACGCCTTTGCCGACCCCAAGTATGATATGGAAGAGTGCATCCAACGGGGTATGACTTATGAAGCCCCCATGAAGCTAACCGTGCGGCTGGTGGTCTATGAGGTCGATCAAGAGGCGGGAACGCAATCCATCCGGGATATCAAGGAACAACAGATTTATTTCGGCACCATACCCTTGATGACCGACAACGGCACTTTTATCATCAACGGGACCGAGCGGGTGGTGGTGAGCCAGTTACATCGTTCCCCCGGCCTGTATATCGACCATGATCGGGGCAAGACCCACTCCAGCGGCAAATTGTTGTACTCGGCGCGCCTGATCCCTATGCGGGGGTCATGGATCGACCTGGAATTTGACCATAAAGATATTCTCTATGTCCGGATTGACCGTCGTCGCAAGTTCCCGGTGACGGTACTCCTCAAGGCTTTGGGTTATACCACCGAGGAACTGTTAAATTATTTCTTTCAGACCGAGAAGATCTATCTCGAGCAAGATACTTATCGGCGGCGCTTCATTCCCGAGTTTTTGATAAACAAAAAAGCCATCACCGATATTGTCGATCCCAAGACCGGCGAGGTGATGGTCAAGAAATTGAAAAAAGTAACCCCGGCCTTGATCCGCCGGATGCAAGAAGCCGGAGTGGAATACTTATCAGCTACCCCCGCCGAGCTGGTCAACAGGGTGGTCGCCCATGATATTTTGGATCCCCAAACCGGGGAGGTACTGCTTCAATGTAATGAACCCATCACCGAAGAGAAATTGGAGCAACTGCAGGAGCGGGGCATCAAGGAACTGGATCTGCTTTATATCGATGGGATAAATGTCAGTCCGTGTTTACGCGATACTCTGGCGGTGGACAAAACTGCCAATATGCGGGAGGCCATTCTGGAGATCTATAAACGCTTACGCCCCGGTAATCCGCCCACCCTGGAGGTAGCCCTTAACTTTTTTCAAAACCTGTTTTTCAAGCCGGAATATTATGATTTATCGCCGGTAGGCCGGTTGAAGCTCAACTTGAGGTTAAAACGGGACCAGCCCCTTACCCAAACTACGCTGACCCGGGAAGACATCCTGTACACGGTGCGGGAATTGATTAATCAGAAAGACCAGGAAGGGCCGGTCGATGATATCGATCATCTGGGCAACCGCCGGGTGCGGGCCGTGGGGGAACTGTTGGAAAACCAGTACCGCATCGGCCTGGTGCGCATGGAGCGGGCCATTAAGGAACGGATGAGCCTGCAAGACATCGACACCTTGATGCCGCATGATATGATCAACGCCAAACCGGTATCGGCGGTGGTCAAGGAATTTTTCGGGACCAGCCAGTTATCGCAGTTCATGGATCAGACCAATCCGCTGTCGGAGATTACCCATAAGCGGCGCTTGAGTGCCCTGGGGCCGGGGGGCTTGACGCGGGAACGGGCCGGCTTTGAAGTTCGGGATGTGCATCCCACCCATTATGGCCGCATCTGTCCGATTGAGACCCCGGAAGGTCCCAACATCGGGCTCATAGTCTCGCTTTCCACTTATGCCCGGGTAAATGAATTCGGTTTCATTGAAACCCCCTATCGGGTGGTGGAAAAAGAAGAGAGCAACGGTCGCATCCAGAGCCGGGTTACCAAAAAGGTCCGCTATTTAACCGCCTTGGATGAAGGTGAACATGTTATCGCCCAGGCCAATGCGCCGCTTGATAGCGAAGGGCGATTTGTCCAAGACCTGGTTTCGGCCCGTAAGGCCGGAGACTTCGTCCTGGTCCACCCCGAAGAAGTGGACTTTATGGATGTCTCGCCCAACCAGTTGGTAAGTGTGGCGTCTTCGCTGATCCCGTTTTTGGAAAATGACGATGCTAACCGGGCGTTGATGGGTTCTAACATGCAACGTCAGGCCGTGCCCTTGTTGACCTGTGCTTCTCCAGTGGTCGGCACCGGTATGGAGGACGTCGTGGCTCGGGATTCGGGGGTGACGATCGTTGCCCGACGTAGTGGTATTGTGGAGGATGTTGATTCCTCGCGCATCGTGGTGCGAGCCGGTAATGGCGGGCAGGGGGAGTCAAGCTCCCTGGTAGATATTTACAAGTTGATTAAATTCCAGCGTACCAACCAAAATACCTGTTTCAATCAGCGGCCTATTGTGATGCGCGGCGACCGGGTGGAACAAGGGCAAATTATTGCTGATGGCCCGGCTACCGCGGCCGGGGAATTGGCCCTGGGTAAGAACGTCATGGTAGCCTTCATGCCCTGGGGCGGGTGTAACTTTGAAGACTCCATTCTGGTCAGTGAACGTATTGTTAAAGAGGACATCTTTACCTCGGTTCACATCGAGGAATTCGAAGTTCTGGCCCGCGATACCAAATTAGGCAAGGAAGAGATTACCCGGGACATCCCTAATGTGGGCGAAGAGGCCCTCCGCAATCTGGATGAGAGTGGCATCATCCGTATCGGTGCCGAGATTAAAACCGGTGATATCCTGGTCGGCAAAATCACCCCGCGGGGCGAAACCCAACTGTCCCCGGAAGAAAAATTGTTACGGGCCATCTTCGGAGAAAAGGCCGGGGATGTCCGCGATACCTCGCTACGGGTGCCGCCCGGCATTGAAGGGGTAGTAATTGATGCCCGGGTATTTTCACGCAAAGGGATTGAGAAAGATAGCCGGACCCGGTCGATCGAAGATGAGGCGGTGGCCAAGTTACAGAAAGATCAAGGCGATGAGCTGGCGATCCTAACCCATAGCTTTACCCAGAAATTGGCCGAGGTATTGACTGGTCAGAAGGTTGAGACCACGCTGAAAGATGAACGGAAGGGGACGATCATTTTAGAGGAAGGTGGCGAGGTAACCTCTGACCTGGTAGCGCAACTGCCGATGGAATACTGGCGTCACATCACCTTTGCCCAGCCCGGAGTGGAAGAACAGGTAGACAAGCTCCTGGATGCCTACCAGGAGCAACTGCATCTGGTGAATATGATCTTCGAGGACAAGATCGACCGGTTACGCAAGGTCGACGAGCTGCCTCCCGGGGTCATCAAGATGGTCAAGGTCTTTGTGGCCATGAAACGCAAGCTGGCGGTGGGGGATAAGATGGCCGGCCGCCATGGCAACAAAGGCGTAGTGTCCCGGATTTTGCCGATTGAGGACATGCCCTACTTCGAGGATGGTACCCCGGTAGATATCGTTCTCAATCCTTTGGGAGTGCCGTCGCGCATGAACGTCGGGCAGGTGCTGGAGACCCATCTGGGTTGGGCTTCCCAGGCCTTGGGACACCAGGTCTCCCACATGATCGACCGATTTTATCAACTAGATGCCATTAAGAGTCGTTTGCAGCGGATTTTTCAGGAGCCCGCCCTGGACGCCTGGCTGGAAAATGCCAGTTATGATGATTTGCGGACTTGGTGGCACAAGTATTATCGGGAAGGCATTTATATGGCGACTCCGGTCTTTGACGGGGCCACCGAAGATGAAATCCGGTCCTGTTTAAAAGAGGCCGGAGTCCCGGAGGTGGGTAAGGCAATTTTGTTTGACGGTCGTACCGGAGAGCGTTTTGATCGAGAAATAACCGTCGGTATTATGTATATGATGAAACTGCATCATCTGGTAGATGACAAGATACATGCTCGCTCAATCGGTCCTTATTCCCTGGTTACCCAGCAGCCCTTGGGGGGCAAGGCCCAATTCGGCGGACAGCGTTTGGGAGAGATGGAGGTCTGGGCCATGGAGGCTTATGGTGCGGCCTATTCCCTCCAGGAGTTTCTCACCGTGAAATCCGACGACGTCGCCGGTCGGACCCGGATGTATGAGAAAATCGCCAAGGGTCAATATGACCTCGAAGCTGGGCTGCCAGAATCATTTAATGTGTTGGTCCGGGAGCTTCAGAGTCTGGCCTTGAATATCGAGCTTCTGGAGGACCAAGAAACTAAAGGCACAGAAAGCGATGAATAAATCAAGAGAAGTAGCCTTAGAAGATTTAAACAGCATCTTTGCCAAACCCAAAGACCCGCTCCGTTTCAATGCCGTGCGCATCTCGCTGGCCTCCCCGGAAATGATCCGCTCCTGGTCTCATGGCGAAGTCAAAAAACCGGAAACCATCAATTACCGAACCTTCAAGCCGGAGCGGGACGGGTTATTCTGCGCCAAGATCTTTGGCCCTACCAAGGACTATGAGTGCAATTGCGGCAAATATAAACGCATGAAGCATCGCGGCGTGGTCTGTGAAAAATGTGGCGTCGAGGTCATTCAGTCCAAGGTGCGGCGCGAACGCATGGGACACATTGAACTGGCCAGCCCGGTGGTGCATATCTGGTTTTTAAAAAGCTTGCCGAGTAAAATAGGTAACCTACTCGATCTGACGCTGCGGGAACTGGAAAAAGTCCTGTATTTTGAATCCTACGTGGTGGTTGATCCTAAGGAGACGCCTTTACACCGGGGCGAACTGTTGTCGGAGGAGAAATACCGCCAGGCCCGGGAAGAATATGGCGAGGAGTTTGAGGCCGGCATGGGGGCCGAGGCCATTGAGGCCATGCTCCGGACGATAGATTTAGTCTCCCTGTCCGAGCACCTGCGGGAGGAGATCGCCAAAACCAGTTCCGAGGCCAAACGGAAGAAGCTGGGCAAACGCCTCAAGGTGGTCGATGCCTTTAAAGACTCGGGCGTGCGTCCGGAGTGGATGGTGCTGTCGGTCATCCCGGTACTGCCCCCCGATCTGCGGCCCTTGGTGCCGTTGGATGGCGGCCGCTTTGCCACGTCTGACCTCAATGACCTGTACCGACGGGTGATTAACCGTAATAACCGACTGAAAAGATTGATGGAACTCGATGCTCCGGAAATCATTGTGCGTAATGAAAAGCGGATGTTGCAGGAAGCCGTCGATGTGCTGTTTGATAATGGCCGGCGCGGCAAGACCATAACCGGTCCCAACAAACGGCCGCTGAAATCGCTAAGCGATATGCTCAAAGGCAAACAGGGCCGCTTCCGGCAGAATCTTTTGGGCAAACGGGTCGATTACTCCGGTCGCTCGGTGATCGTCATCGGTCCGGACCTGCGCCTGCATCAGTGCGGCCTGCCCAAAAAGATGGCCTTGGAACTATTTAAACCCTTTGTGTACCATAAGCTGGTTTATAAAGGATTTGTTAATACCATCAAGGCTGCCAAGCGCTTGGTGGAAAAAGAGACTCCCGAAGTCTGGGATTCGCTGGATGAGGTAGTACGCGAATATCCGGTGATGCTTAACCGGGCCCCGACGTTGCACCGCTTGGGGATTCAGGCCTTTGAGCCGATTCTGGTCGAGGGTAAGGCCATTCAGCTGCACCCTTTGGTCTGTACCGCGTTTAACGCTGACTTTGACGGCGACCAGATGGCGGTTCACTTACCCCTGTCTTTAGAGGCTCAGATTGAGGCTCGGGTCTTGATGATGTCCACCAATAATATTCTGTCCCCGGCCAATGGTGACCCGATTATTGTCCCTTCACAGGACATCGTGTTGGGGCTTTATTATCTTACCCGGGAACGGCCGTTGGCCAAGGGCGAGCGGGTACCGATCAATGGCGAACAGCCCTTGCCCTTTTCCTCTCCCGAGGAAGTGCGGATCGCTTATGATCAGGGAGTAGTAGATCTACATGCCCGCATCCCGGTGCGGATTGATGGTCAGATCGTCAATACCACGGTGGGCCGCATTCTGCTCAAAGAGATCCTCCCCGAAGGACTGCCCTTTGAGGCCATTAATCGGACTATGACCAAAAAAGAGATCCGCAAGCTGGTGGGCCGGGCTTATCGGGAAACCGGGATTAAGAATACGGTAGTACTGGCCGACCGTTTGAAAGATCTGGGTTATAAATATGCCACTCAGGCCGGCATTTCGATCTCGATTACCGATATGATAATTCCGGCCCGCAAGGCCGAGATTCTGCGGGAAGCCCAGAGCGAGGCCTCCCTGGTGGAAGAGCAATATCGTGAAGGTCTGATTACTGAAGGTGAAAAGTATAATAAAGTCGTAGACATCTGGGCCAAGGCGACCGATGAGGTGGCGGCCGAAATGATCGGCGAGATGGCCCGGGAGACTATCCGCGGCCAGAAAGTTGATTCTCAGGGTCGGGTCCATGAGTTGGAAGAGGAGACTACCAGTTTTAACCCGATTTTCATGATGGCCGATTCCGGGGCGCGGGGCAGCAAGGATCAGATGCGGCAGCTGGCCGGGATGCGGGGGCTGATGGCCAAACCTTCCGGCGAAATCATCGAAACCCCGATTACTGCCAACTTCCGGGAAGGTCTTACCGTCTTGCAATACTTTATCTCTACCCACGGAGCACGCAAAGGCTTGGCCGATACGGCGCTCAAGACAGCCAACTCCGGTTATCTGACCCGACGTCTGGTGGACGTGGCCCAGGACGCGGTGATCAGCGAAGAGGATTGCGGGACCATCGACGGTATTGAAGTAACGCCGCTGATCGAAGGCGGCGAGATTATCCAGCGGGTCGGGGAGCGGGTTCTGGGACGTAATGCCCTGGAAGATATTGTTGATCCGCACACCGGTGAAGTCCTGGTGCGGGCCAATGAGGAAATCGATGAAGATGCCGCTGAGCGCATTGAAGAAGCGGGTATCGAGCGGGTCAAGATCCGGTCGGTGTTAACCTGTCAGACCCGACGGGGAGTGTGCGTCAAATGCTATGGCCGCGATCTGGCTCATGGCACCCAGGTGAATATTGGCGAGGCCATCGGTATTATTGCCGCCCAATCCATCGGCGAGCCGGGAACCCAGTTGACCATGCGGACCTTCCATATCGGCGGTACTGCCTCTCGGCGGGCCGAGCAAAGCTACCATATGGCCCGCAACCACGGCTGGGTGCGCTTTGAAAACATGAAGACAGTAACCGACGTGACGGGCAACTTGGTGGCCCTCAGTCGCCAGGCGGAATTAATAGTGGTCAGCGAAAAGGGCATTGAACGGGAGCGCTACCCGGTGACCTATGGTGCTCGCTTGCGGGTAGTGGAGAACCAGGAAGTCTTTCCCGAGCAGGTGTTGATCGAATGGGATCCCTATACCAACCCGATCCTGACCGAGGTCGGGGGCTACGTCAAATTTGGTGATATCAGGCCATTATTGAGTCACGGGAACCGGAAATGCGGCCACGCATTTCCATTAAAGATGAAAGTAATAAGACGGCCCGGATACCTGGGACCCAAGCCGTGGCCCGTTATCATCTGCCGGTAGGGGCCATCGTGATGGTGAATGAAGGTGATAAGGTCAGTCCCGGAAATATTATTGCCAAGATCCCGCGCGAAACCACCAAAACCAAGGATATTACCGGGGGCTTGCCGCGGGTAGCCGAACTGTTTGAAGTTCGCAAACCCAAAGAGAATGCGGTAATCAGCGAAATCAGCGGGGTAGTCAGTTATGGCCGCCAGACCAAGGGGAAACGGAAGGTGATCGTCACTCCCGAGGTCGGCGAGCCCAAGGAATATGTGATCCCCAAAGGCAAACATATCGCGGTGCAAGAAGGCGATTATGTCAGGGACGGGGAACCGCTGATGGATGGTTCGGCCAATCCGCATGACATCTTGGCCATCAGCGGTCTGAAAAAGTTGGCCCGCTACCTGGTGGACGAGGTCCAGGAGGTCTACCGCCTGCAAGGGGTGAAGATCAGTGACAAGCACATTGAGGTCATCGTCCGGCAGATGTTACGCCGCGTCCGAGTCACGGATCCAGGGGATACCAATTTCCTGATCGGGGAACAGGTGGAGAAGTTTGTCTTTGAAGAAAAGAACGAAGAGGTCATGAGCCAGGGCAAGCAGCCAGCTACGGCCGAACCGCTGCTCTTAGGGATTACCAAGGCCTCGCTATCTACCGAAAGCTGGATTTCGGCGGCCTCCTTCCAAGAAACCACCAAAGTCCTGGCCGATGCCGCGGTGGCCGGCCGGGTTGATTACCTGCGGGGTTTAAAAGAAAACGTTATCATGGGACGGCCGATTCCCGCCGGAACCGGGCTACCGCGTTACCGCCATCTACAATTGCAATTTCCCGAGGAAGTTACCCCAACTAAGCCGTAATGATAAATACCTTGACAAACCGGGCCGGACCCGATATAAATGAAAGGTTTTAGCAAACGGCCAAACGGCCAGAGTTGCCCAGTGGAGTAAGGAATGCCGACAATAAACCAATTGGTTAGAAAAGGTCGAGAAAGAATCAAAAAGAAGACCTCGACTCCAGCCTTGAAAGGCTGTCCCCAGAAACGCGGGGTGTGCCTCCGGGTCTATACCACGACCCCCAAAAAGCCCAATTCGGCCCTGCGCAAAGTCGCCCGGGTGCGATTGACCAACGGTATTGAGGTAACTACTTATATTCCGGGGGTGGGGCACAACTTACAGGAACACTCGGTAGTCCTGATCCGCGGCGGCCGGGTCAAAGACTTACCCGGGGTACGCTACCATGTGGTGCGGGGGACGCTCGACTCCGTGGGAGTCCAAGATCGCCGCCAGGGTCGGTCCAAATATGGCACCAAAAGGCCGAAATAAGGTGGCGATAAACTTTTTCCCGGCATTATTATTGGGAGTGTTAGACCATGCCTAGAAAACGGGAAGTGGACAAACGCCTGATCATCCCCGATCCCAAATATAAGGATGCCCTGGTGGCTCGGTTTGTCAACGGCTTGATGCGGCGGGGTAAAAAGAGTCTGGCGGAATCCATTCTATATAATTCGTTTGACATCATCGGCCGGCGGGTGCAAGAGGAGCCTCTGAAAGTCTTCCATAAGGCAGTGGACAATGTTCGCCCGCTGATTCAGGTCAAATCCCGACGGGTCGGGGGCGCGACTTACCAAGTACCGGTGGAAGTACGGCCGGATCGGCGCACGTCGCTGGCGATCCGCTGGCTGATCCAGTATGCCAAAGATCGGCCGGAGAAAAGTATGGAGGCCAAGCTGGCCGGGGAATTGCTGGACGCCTTCAATCATCGTGGGGGGGCCATCAAAAAACGGGAAGATACCCACCGGATGGCCGAAGCTAATAAGGCCTTTGCCCATTATCGCTGGTAAGGAGAGGATAGGTAGAAGGAATTGCCACGGAGTACCCCGCTGGCGCGGGTCAGAAATATTGGTTTGATGGCCCATATCGATGCGGGCAAGACCACAACCACCGAGAGAATCCTTTACTATACTGGTGTGACCTATAAAATGGGCGAGGTCCACGACGGCCAGGCGGTGATGGACTGGATGGAACAGGAGCAGGAGCGGGGCATAACCATTACTTCGGCGGCCACTACCTGTTATTGGAAGGATCATCGCATCAATATTATCGATACCCCCGGGCATGTGGATTTTACTATTGAAGTGGAGCGCTCGTTACGGGTATTGGATGGGGTGGTGGCGGTCTTTTGTGCGGTCGGCGGCGTTGAGCCCCAATCAGAAACGGTCTGGCGCCAGGCCGACCGTTATGGGGTGCCGCGCTTGGCCTTTGTGAACAAAATGGACCGGGTGGGCGCTGATCTGTTTGGCACAGTGGACATGATTAGGGCCCGCTTACAGGCCAATCCGGTGTTAATCCAGCTACCCCTAGGTGCGGAAGAAAATTTTCAGGGAGTGATTGATCTGGTAAATATGGAGGCCATCACCTACGATGACATTGCGCTGGGGGATAAATTTCACCTGGCGGCCATCCCTGCCGAGCTACAGGAGGTGGCAGAAGAAAATCGTCGTCGACTGATAGAGGCCCTGGCGGAAATAGATGATGAGCTGATGGAGGATTATCTGGCGGATCGGCCGATTGCCGCCCAAGATTTGCGGCGGGTATTACGACAAGCAACCCTCAGTCTGAAAGTAATACCAGTGCTTTGCGGCTCGGCTTTCAAAAATAAAGGAGTCCAACCCCTACTCGACGCGGTAGTCGATTATCTTCCGGCTCCGAGCGACATCCCGCCGGTAGTGGGCATAAATCCCCAAGGGGTCGAGGAAGAGCGGCCCGCCGATGATAATGCCCCTATGTCGGCTCTGGCCTTCAAACTGTTGTCTGACCCCTTTGTCGGCCATCTGACTTTCTTGCGAATTTATTCAGGGGTTATCCAGAGCGGCACCGCGGTCTACAATGCCTCCAAAGGGGTTAAGGAAAAGATCGGTCGCCTGCTCAAGATGCATGCCAACAAAAGGGAAGATATTAAAGAGGCGTATGCCGGAGATATAGTCGCTGCGGTCGGCCTGCGTCAAACCACTACGGGTGATACCTTATGTGATGAACGGGCCCCCTTGGTGTTAAAAACTGTGGAGGTGCCGATGGCGGTGATCGATATCGCCATCGAGCCCAAGACCAAGGCTGATCAGGATAAGTTGGGGCAGGCATTGCACAAAATCGCCTCGGAAGACCCGTCCTTTCGGGTGCATAGCGATCCGCAAACCGGGCAGACGATCATTTCTGGCATGGGCGAGTTACATCTGGAGATCATCGTTGACCGGCTATTACGGGAATTCAAGGTCGATGCCCGGGTCGGCCGCCCCCAAGTGGCCTATCGGGAAACCATCAGCCAACCGGTCAAGGCCGAAGGCCGGTTTGTGCGCCAGACCGGCGGTCGTGGCCAGTACGGCCATGTGTGGCTGGAATTAAGTCCCGAACCCGCGGGCCAGGGCTTTAAGTTTGAGAACCGGATTATTGGCGGGGCCATACCTAAGGAATATATTCCGGCGGTAGAAAAAGGCGTCTCAGAAGCCTTGGAAACCGGCGTGTTAGCCGGCTATCCCATGGTGGATATCAAGGTTGCTCTGGTGGATGGTTCTTACCATGAAGTTGACTCATCCGAACGCGCCTTTCATATCGCCGGGTCCCTGGGTTTCAAAGAGGGCGCCAAAAAAGCCAGGCCCATCCTGTTGGAACCAGTGATGGCGGTAGAAGTCGTCGTTCCGGAGGAGTATGTCGGGGAAGTCATCGGAGATCTCAATTCCCGCCGCGGACGCATCAAAGGTCTGGATGACCGTAAGGGCGTAAAAAATATCCAGGCCGAGGTGCCCCTGGCGAGTATGTTCGGCTATGCTACGGTATTAAGGAGTGCTACCCAGGGTCGGGCGGTCTTTACCATGCAATTTGCCCGTTACGAACCGGTGCCCGCCAACCTGGTCGAGGACATTATCGGGCGAGGGAAATCGAGCAGTTAAGCCTTGTGACAGAGGGATAGTGGTTGAGATTAGGAGAAGGAGTACAACATGGCCAAGAAGAAGTTTGAGCGCAAGAAGCCGCATGTGAATGTGGGCACCATTGGACATATTGATCATGGCAAGACGACCTTGACCTCGGCGATTACCAAGCA